>NZ_JBEPNP010000018.1:0-98235 GCF_040546335.1 Arthrobacter sp. UYEF20
CGCCGACACTCCGCGCTCGATTACCGACGGCCCAACGAAGTCCACTATGGTTATCGACAGCCAGCACTGGCAGCGTAGAAGAATCCACCAATTCCACTGTCCGAAATCCTCGCGGCAGCTCAAACGTCTGGAATATGAAGATGGGCCGAGGGGTGGAATGGGCCGTGCACAGTTGCGTCAACATGGCGTGGACGCCGGGGGAGGAGGCGGTGAACAGCGCCCGGCTGGCGGAGTACTACAAGCTCCCCGGCGCCTACCTGAACAAGCAGCTCCAGGCACTGGTCCGCGCCGGCGTCCTGACCTCAGTCTCGGGACCCCGGGGAGGTTTCCACCTGGCACGCAGGCCCGAAAACATCACCGTGCTGGATGTTGTCCTGGCACTCGAAGGTCCCGAGCCGGCATTCCGCTGTGAAGGCATCCTGGGAAACGTTCCCGATGCCGATCCCGGGGTGAACCATGTCCGGACCTGCCTCATTTCGCAGACCATGCGCCAGGCCGAACTGGTGTGGCGGCAGGCTTTGGCACGCCAGACCATCGCCGGAATCGCCGATTCGATGGATCGGCGGTTTCCGGACGACAGGCAGAAGGCACTTAAGTACCTTGCCGCCGAAGGCAACTAGGCGCGTCGCGTGCTGGGCGAGCTGACCGGCTAAGTGCCGTAGGACTACGGTTTCGTGGGGAATGCCGTGCGGCGCCCAACAAATGCGACCGCCAGCGCGGTCAGGGCAAGCCCGCTCATGACGACCGGAAGGGTGACGCCGTCAAAGTTGCCGATGACGACGGCGCCGATCACGCCGGCGGCGAAGATGGCGACGTTGAAGGCGACGCCGAGCATGGAGTTCGCGACGTCGGCGTTCTCGCCGCTTGCCATGCTGATGGCCGTTTGCAGTTGGGCCGCTGCGCCCCCGAAAGCCAGGCCCCAGAGGACGATCGCGACAAGGACGGCGACGACTGACTCGTGGCCGATGATAAAGACCACACCCGCGGCAAGGAACAGTGTGATGCTGCCAAGGACCAGTGGCCGGAGGGCGCGGTCAATGACGGCGCCGGTGAAGCCGATGCCGATCAGGGCTGCGACGCCAAAGGTCACCAGCGCGACGTCGACGGAGAGCCGGAGGTTGCCGGAGCGGAGGTAGGCGGAGATATAGGTGTAAACGATGTTGTGCGCGAGCATCCAGGCGACGATGACGGCGAGGATCACCGCGACGCCGGGAATGTGGAGGATGCGCACCAGCGGGACGCGGGAGGCCGCCGCCTGGCCGGGTGCATCGGGGACGAGGGCCGCGGCGAGCAAGGCGGTGATGAGTGTCAGGACCGCCAGCGTCCCGAAGGACAAGCGCCAGTCGAACGCTGTTCCCAGCCATGAACCCAGCGGGGTCCCGACGGCCAGGCCGATCGGAGTGCCGATCGAGGCGATCGCCAGCGCCCTACCGGCGTATTTCGGGGCGGTGATGCGCCGCGCATAGCCGGCGAGCATTCCCCAGATCAGGCCGGAGAAGGCCCCGGCCAGGAAACGTGCCGCGAGGGACAGCGCAATCTCGCCGGAGAACGCCGTGATGATGTTAGCGACAAGGAATCCGAGGACTCCGACGATGAAGACCGGCTTTCGGCGCATGCCACGGGTCAGGGCGACAGCGGGCATCGTCGCGATGACCGTTCCCAGGGCGTAGGCGCTGACGAGCTGTCCCGCGGTGCCCTCGCTGGTGCTCAGGCCGGCGGCGATTTGCGGCAACAGGCCAGCGGGCATGGTTTCGGTGGCGATGAGGATGAATCCCATGAGCGCCATGACCAGGAGAGCGGCCAAGGGCAGGCGGTCGCCTGGAACCGACGAGTCCACAGGCGTGGCCGCCGTCGTCTCCACAGGGGCGAAGGCATCCGCGGCGGAAACGGGGCCCGTGCGCACGCTTCCAGTGCCGTTCGTCGCGGTTTCTGAGATCAAGGTGGTTTCGTTTCTTCCTGTTGGCTGCGGCCACTGAAGCTCGCAGGCGAGCACGTCGGTGTCTCCGCCGGTCGAGGAACCTGTTACGGCTGGAGCAGGACCTTGATGGCCCGGCGCTCGTCCATGGCCCGGTACGCCTCGGCCGCATCCTCGAGTGGGAGGGTGAGGTCGAAGACCTTGCCGGGGTCGATCTTGCGGTCCCAGATGAGCTGGATCAGTTCGGGCAGGAAGCGGCGGACCGGTGCGGGGCCGCCGTGCAGGTGCACACCGGAGAAGAACAGTTCTTCGCCGGGCAGCTGCACGTCATGGGAGACGCCGACATAGCCGACATGACCGCCGGGGCGGGTAGAGCGGACGGCCTGCATCATCGACTCCTGGGTGCCGACGGCCTCGATCACCGAGTGGGCACCGAGCCCGCCGGTGAGCTCCTTGATCCGTGCCGCTCCGTGGTCGCCGCGTTCTTCGACGATGTCGGTGGCGCCGAACTCCTTGGCCAGTGCCTGCCGGTCGGCATGCCGTGACATGGCAATGATCCGCTCGGCACCGAGCTGTGTGGCCGCCAGGATGCCGAGCAGGCCGACGGCTCCGTCACCGACGACGGCGACGGTCTTTCCCGGACCGGCCTCGGCAGCGACCGCGGCGAACCAACCGGTGCCCAGCACATCCGAGGCCGCCAGGAGCGACGGAATCAGATCGGCGGAGGGCTGGCCCGGGGTGGTCACGAGGGTGCCGTCCGCCAGCGGGATGCGGGCGCGCTCGGCCTGGGTGCCGATCATGCCCATGGGCTCGACGTGGACGCAGCGGGACTGGTATCCGGCCTGGCAGATCTCGCAGGTGTTGTCCGAGGCCATGAACGAGCCGACGACGAAGTCGCCGGGCTTGAGCGTCTTGACGTCCGCGCCGATCTCCTCGACCACGCCGACGTATTCGTGGCCCATCGGGGTGTCCGCCGCCTCGTCGGCACCGCGGTACGGCCAAAGATCGGAACCGCACACGCAAGTGGCACTGACGCGGATGATCGCGTCGGTGGGTTCGACGATCTTCGGGTTCTCGCGTTCGGCGACGCGGACATCGCCGGGGGCGTGCATGATGACTCCACGCATGATGGGTGCTCTCCTCGCTATCGGTTGGTCCTTCCCTACAAGGACACCACTCAACGCGCGGACGGGGGAGTCCCGGTTGGTGGAGGTACCAGCAGGGACTCCCTCGGCATGCGGACATCGTTTAGCGTGGAGGCATGGACAATCGAGCGGAAGTGCGTGAGTTCCTCACGTCGCGCCGTGCCAAGGTGACCCCGGATCAGGTCGGTCTCCCTACCGGCACCAATCGGCGGGTCAAGGGTCTGCGCCGCATTGAGGTCGCGAGCCTGGCCGGGGTGAGCGTCGAGTACTACACGCGCATGGAACGCGGCGCGATCAGCGGCGCCTCACCTGAGGTCCTCGACAGTCTGGCCAGGGCCTTGGACCTTGATGATGCCGAGCGGGCGCACCTGTTCGATCTCGCCCACTCCGCAAGCCCGGTGGCCAGGCCGCCGCGGCGCCGTAACTCGAAGACCTGGGCCCCGCACCAGAGCCTGCAGTGGACGCTGGATGCGATCACCGCCGGCCCGGCGTTCGTCCGCAACGGACGCATGGACCTGCTCGCCGTCAACACCCTGGCCCGCGCGTTCTACCAGGACGTCTACGACATGCCGGGCCAGCCGCCGAACATGGCCCGGTACACCTTCCTCGATCCCCGCGCGCACGAGTTCTACCCCGACTGGGACCTTTTCGCCGAGGTGACCGTCGCCATCTTGCGCACCGAAGCCGCCCGCGACCCACACAACAAGGAACTCCACGACCTCATCGGCGAGCTCAGCACCCGCTGCGAGGAGTTCCGGCGCCGGTGGGGCGCGCACAACGTCCGTCATCACGGCACCGGCTTCAAGACATTCCACCATCCGGTCGTCGGCGAACTCACCTTGGCCTTCGAGGGCTTGGAGATGGCCGCGGAACCCGGCCTGACACTCACCATCTACACCGCCGAGCCCGTCACCGGCTCCGAACAATCGATGCGCCTCCTCGCCTCATGGGCCGCCAGCGAATACGGAACCCCGGCCCCCTTGTCCCCGGCAAGGGAATCCACCGACCACTGACCCCGGGATGTGGGTTTCTAGAGCTTGGCGATGATCTCCGCGAGCAGCCGGGAGATGCGCGGGCCCGCGGCCTGACCGGCTTCGAGGACTTCCCCGTGGCTGAGCGGGACCGGGCTGATGCCGGCGGCGAGGTTGGTCACGAGTGAAATGCCGAAGACCTCCATGCCGGCGTGGCGGCCGGCGATGGCTTCGAGGGCGGTGGACATGCCCACCAGGCTGGCGCCGATCCGCTTGGCGTACTGCACCTCGGCGGGGGTCTCGTAGTGCGGTCCGGTGAACTGCGCGTAGACGCCTTCGTCCAGCGAGGCGTCGACTTCGCGGGCCAGGGCGCGGATGCGCGAGGAGTACAGGTCCGTCAGGTCCACGAAGGTGGCGCCTTCAAGCGGGGACGTGGCGGTGAGGTTGATGTGGTCGCTGATCAGCACGGGCGTGCCGGGCGTCCAGTCCTCGTTCAGGCCGCCGCAGCCGTTGGTCAGGACCAGCGTCTTGCAGCCGGCCGCCGCGGCGGTGCGCACGCCGTGGACCACGGCGCGGACGCCCTTGCCCTCGTAGTAGTGGGTGCGCGCGCCCAGGACCAGGGCCCGCTTGCCCTCCCTGGTCAGCACCGAGCGGATGGTGCCCGTGTGGCCCACCACCGACGGGGAGGAGAACCCCGGGACCTCGGCCGCGGACAGCGTAGCGGTGGTCTCGCCGATCAGTTCTGCGGCGTCGGCCCAGCCCGAACCGAGCACCAGGGCCACGTCGTGGGCCTCGACGCCCGTCTCCTCGGCGATATAGTCGGCGGCGGCGCGGGCGGCGTCGAAGGGATCAGTGTTCAGGAATTCTGTTGTACTCACCGGTACAAGTTATCGTGCCGGTGGCGTGCTGCCCAGCACCCCGTGCGGCATGGTTCGGGCCCGTTTCTTGGTGGGCCGGTGCGGATGGAGGACAATGGATGATTGTGACTACGCATCCCGAATTCAGCTCACCCCGCATCGCAATCCTCGGCGGGGGGCCCGGTGGCTACGAAGCGGCCATGGTCGCCGCCTCGCTGGGGGCCCAGGTCACCATCATCGAGCGGGCGGGGCTCGGCGGATCCGCGGTGCTGACTGACGTCGTGCCCTCCAAAACCCTGATCGCGACGGCGGACCTGATGACCCGCGTGGCCGAGGCAGGGGAGCTGGGCGTCAAGTTCGACGTCGACGGCGGCGATTTCGTTCCGGTGATGCGTGCCGACCTCAAACACATCAATGACCGCCTCCTGGGCCTCGCGCGGAAGCAGTCCGAGGACATCCGGGCCGGCCTGGAGCACCAGGGCGTCCGCATCCTGATCGGCTCCGGCAAAATGCTGGACAGCCACACCATCGAGGTCCTCACCGTCGACGGCACCGAAACCGTCGAGGCCGACGCGATCCTGCTGGCGGTCGGCGCCCACCCGCGCGAACTCCCCACCGCGCGGCCGGACGGCATCCGGATCCTGAACTGGGCCCAGATCTACAACCTGGACGAGCTGCCCGAGGACCTGATCGTGGTGGGTTCCGGTGTCACCGGCGCCGAGTTCGCCTCCGCCTACAACGGCCTGGGCTCCAGGGTGACGCTGATTTCCAGCCGCGACCGCGTGCTCCCGGGTTCGGACACCGACGCCGCCGAAGTCCTCGAGGGCGTCTTCGAACGCCGCGGCCTCAAGGTCCTCTCCCGCTCCCGCGCCGAGTCCGTCGAACGCACCGAGGACGGCGTCGTGGTCACCCTCGGCGACGGCTCGACGGTGACCGGCAGCCACTGTCTCGTCTGCGTCGGCTCCATCCCCAACACGGACGGGATCGGCCTCGAGGAGGCCGGCGTGGCGCTCACCGAGAGCGGCCACATCAAGGTCGACGGCGTCTCCCGCACCACCGCGCCGAACATCTACGCCGCGGGTGACTGCACCGGCGTCCTGGCCCTGGCCTCCGTCGCCGCCATGCAGGGCCGGATCGCGATCGCCCACTTCCTGGGCGACAGCGTCATGCCGCTCAAGCTGCACCAGGTCGCCTCGAACATCTTCACCTCACCGGAGATCGCCAACGTCGGCGTCTCCGAGGCCGAAATCGAGTCCGGCAAGTACCAGGCCGACATCGTCAAGCTTTCGCTGAAAAGCAACGCCCGCGCCAAGATGCGCAACCACAAGGACGGCTTCGTCAAGATCTTCGCCCGGAAGGGCTCCGGCACCGTGATCGGCGGCGTCGTGGTGGGGCCGAACGCCTCCGAGCTGATCTTCGCGGTCTCCCTCGCGGTGACCCAGAAACTGCACGTCGACGACGTCGCGAGCACCTTCACCGTGTACCCGTCCCTGAGCGGTTCCATTTCCGAAGCCGCGAGGCGCCTGCACGTCCACATGTAACAAATGACGGAGGCCGTAGCCATGCAGAGTCCCCGCACCCTGGTTGAGTCCGTGGAACAGAACCCCGTGCTGCCCTCGGGCCCGGAGGAACGCTTTGCCGGCTACGGCGTGATGGGCGTTCCGTTCAGCTTCGGCTACATCCTGGCCCTGCGGCATTTTGCGGCCTCCTCCATCGGCCCGGGCTACAGCTCGGTCTGGATCCGCGACCCTGCCGGCGTCTGGACAATGCGCAGCACCACCGACCCCGGGTCCTCCTGCCCCCGGTACTTCGGCAGCGCCCTCGGCTCGGCGTCGACGGGCGGGATCTCCATCCGGTGGCGTGACGGCTACTCCTTCAGCGTGGAGGTCGGAGACGGCGTGGACCTGAGCTGGGACCTGACGCTGGCCGCGACGCCGGTGAGCCGGCTAATGTCCGCGGTGTCCGGCGCGGTTCCGGAGCCGCTGTGGCGCAGCCGGACATTCCTGCGCGCCCCCGGCGGATGTGGTTTGTCCGCGAGAGCAAAGCGCACCTGAAGGGGAACAGCCTGGGCCAGACTTCGGCCCTGCTCGTCCAGGACAGGCTCGGTGACTTCTGGATCCCGCAGCGCGGCATCTTCATGATCGGCTCGTCCTTGTTCGAGCCCTTCGACGCCGCCACGCACCTCGCCGCGGGGCACTGAGCCGCGTCGGGTCAGGAATAGGCGTACGGCGGAACGGTGTCGCCGGGGGCGAAGGGTTTGAACCACTGCTCGAAGTCAAGTTCGCTGGCGTCATCTTCGAGATCATCGAGCCTGTCCGAGTACAGGGCCTCACTGTCCGCGTCTTCCAGCAGGACTTCTTCGACGTCGGCCCGCCAGTCTTCGGGAAGGTCCAGTTCGTAGATGTCCTCGGTGATTTCGGCCTGGTCGAGCAGGCAACGGACAGCGAGTTCGGCTGCGAGGCAGCCGGGGGCGGTCCAGCCGCGGACCAGCGATGCGGTGACGTCGGCTGCGACCACGATGAACTTCTGGGTGAACATTGCGTCGTAACTCGCGGCGAACTGCAGCGGCAGGGACGACAGGACCGAGGTCCCTGCGATATCGGTGGGCGTGGCGGCTTCCAGCTGGCCCAGCGTGCCCAGGTCACGGAAAAGCTGGTCGATGAGGATGCTCGACGAGTTCCACAGGAGGCCTGCCAGCAGGCGCGTCTGGCGCACTGACTTCTCACGTTCCTCCGGCGCGACGGCGGCCATTTCGTCCAGGTCTTCGGGATCAAACTGAAGCCGCTGCTCGGCGGTCATGTCGTCGGGATGCGGGTCGAGCCCAAGGAGCTCCAGGCTCAGCCCGTTCAGCTTCTCGGCGTCAGCCAGCAGTTCTTCGGTGATGTCGTCGTCGTCGGCGCTCATGGCCCCGATGCTACCTGCGATTCGTTGTCTGCCCGATTCTCGTTACGCGGCAGATGCCTGGCGTTTCTCGGGGGCAGTTCCGGTGAATGCCTGACGCCGTGCGTCCGCTCACCATTCCGGCGGAGGCCAAGTAGCTGACCCCCGCGATCAGGGGGCCATCCTTGCCGCGGTGAGCGATCCGACCGGACCGGACTTTGCGATCCCTGTGATCACGAACAACAGGACGCCTGGGGCCACGAGCAGCCAGCCTGCCAGAGCGGCACGTCTCAGGCCGACTCTGGCGGCCGGGAACGCCAGTGCGATGACGCTAACGCCATGATGGGTCCGTTTTCGCTGACGAAGTTGCGTGGGCGGCGGGTCCAAGGGCAGCCACGCGCAGGCCGCGATGAACGAAGAAGCCAGGGCGAGCAGCAGGGAGCGGGTGCGTCGGCCAGAACCAGGCCGAGCAGCGAGGATGAGCATCGGCATCACCCAGGCGAGCGATATCAGCATCGCGGCAGCTTCGCCCGGGTTCTGCTGCGTATAGCCGACGATGACGATTACTGCGAGGGCCGTGATCAACGCCATGATGGCCGCCCCGGTCCGTAGCAGCACCGTGGCCCGCTGCTGCGGATCCTTGTCGCGCGTCATGACCACAACGACGGCGAACACAAAAATCGCGCTGAGCACCAAAATGACCAGAATGTTCATGGGATGCCTCCTGCTGACGAACGGAGCCTAGGTCCATTGCATCCCCGCCCAGCGGCTGTGCCAAGGGGGAAGGCCTCAGTTGCCTTCCCATGTCGTGGCATGCTGAACGCTATTGATCTCGCGCGGGTACGCTGATGAAATGACGAATGGATCTCGCGACGCGGAAACAGTGCTTGACTCTCAAGATGCCCTCCTAGATGAAGATTCCGATATTTCGGAGGAGCAACTCGAGGATGAGAGCGCCCCAGACCCAGATCCCGCTCAGGTTGCCTATTCCAGCACAGATTTCGATGTTGAGGGACTTGTCCGCAGATTGAAGCGTGGAGATATTGTCATTCCAACTTTTGGCGTTGAAGTACTGGAAGCGGACCCTATTGAGACCGCACGGTTCCAGCGACCGTTTGTGTGGACGAAGACTCAGATGGATCGATTTATTGAATCCTTGCTTCTCGGTTATCCGATTCCTGGAGTGTTTCTCGTTCAGCAAACGGACCGGAGGTATTTGGTTCTTGATGGACAGCAGCGGCTGCGCACGTTGGCAGCTTACTACCACGGTGTCGTCAACAAGAAAGAATTCGCTCTACAGTCTGTTGCAGAGCGATTCAAGGGCCTGACCTACGAATCTTTGAGCTCGGAACAACGTCGACAGATCGACAATACCTTCATTCAAGCCACGATAGTCCAAACTCAGCCGACAGTTGCTTCGCTTGACGCCATCTATCAGGTGTTCGAGCGTTTGAACTCTGGAGGCACACAGCTCACCCCGCACGAAATTCGCATTGCGCTCTACGCTGGTGACTTCGTCGAGTGGCTTACCGCACTTTCAGAGTCTGCGGAATGGCGTGAAACTTTATGGCAGAGCTGCTCGACACTTGCGAGATCAGGAGTTGATTCTTCGAATTATTGCACTTAATGTGACTCCGGGGTCATACAAACGCCCTCTCAAGAAGTATCTGAACGACGTGATGGCCGCTCATCGCGGACTGGATAATCTGGACAAGGACAACCTAGAAAAGCGCTTCAAGGAGGCCGCTCGACTACTCGCCCAAGGTCCTGGTCCCACAGTCATCCGACCTTATGGAAGTGCTGTGAATTCTGCTCTGACAGAGGCCCTTTTTGTCGGGCTCATGGGGCGTCTCGAGCTGGATTCTCCCTCCCTCCCAGCGGTTAGTGCCGCCACCAAAGAACTACTTGCGGACAAGGAGATGATTGCCTCGTTCACGAAATCAACTGCTGATGAAGAGAACGTCCGCAAACGCCTTGCGCTTGCCACTAGAGCATTCGCGAAATAGTCACCATGGCTAAGAGTTGGCCACCGTGGGAAGTGACCTCGTCGAAGAGTAACCTGGCCCTGCTTCGCGAAATTGTGGAGACCCCCGACAAAGATCTGCCAGCCGAGGCCCTGTCGTGGCTGTCGCGGCTCCTCGTTCTGAGAAGCTGCGGGCATCTGGAACAAGTCGTTCAGAAATGCGCCCAGGGTTATGTCGAGGGGAAGGCCGGCGGTCCCGTTCGATCATTTAGTTTGACTTGGCTTGCCAAGTCGCGGAATCCGTCAGCAAGGGCACTTCGGGAACTTGCGGAACGGTTTGATCCTGCTTGGGCGCAGGACCTCGATAACGTCCTCGACGAGAACGAGCAGAGTCTCCGGCGGCTGTTGGGGAATCTCGTGGATTTTCGAAACCTTATTGCACATGGACAAAATCAAGGCGTTACGCGTGAGAAAGCTCTGGAGCTCGGCGATGCGGCAGAGTCCATATCCGACTGGTGGATTACGACGATGAATCCGCATAATAGTTAGCTGCGACACAAGCCCAGTTCAATGTAGGCAAAGCCTCATTGTCCGCGCGAAGAGGCATGGTCCACTCCTGCGGGCGATAGGTCGCGGCGCATCGAGTTCACGGGGGCACACCGGCGTTACGCCACCGCCCCCTGAAAGTGCTTCTCGATAATCGCCTTGATGTCGTCGTGGCACCCGCCGCATCCGGTGCCCGCCCGCGTGGCGCCGGAAACCTCGGCCACCGTGCCGCACCCGGAAGTAACAGCAGCAGCAATCTTCGTCCCACTCACCCCGGCGCACCGGCACACGGTGCGCTCCGGATCAGCGGCACCCGCGGCCGCCGCCTGGTCTGGCCCGTCCAGGCGCAGCAGCAGTGACCTGTCCGCCGGCAACTCGGCCCCGCGTTCGAAGAGCTGCACCAACTCCGCCGCGGTGCGGGGCATCCCTACCGCCACCAGGCCTTCGAGAACGCCGGCGCGGGTGGTCATCTTCACGTAGCGGCCGTGCTCGGGATCGGCCCACTGGGCGATCTGCAGCCGCGCACGTCCGTTCACGGCCCCGGCAGTCAGCACTTCCTCGTCCCACGGGTCCGCGGAAACATCCCCGGCCACGGCCATGTTCATGCCGCGGGCCTTAAGCACAATGACGCCCGGCAGCTCCGGCGCCAGCACCGGCAGAGCCTCAGCGTCCGGAGCCCCGGAAGCCAGCAGCACCAGGTACTCGGCGAGCCATTCCGCCTGCCGCCAGCCGGGACCCACCAGCCCGGACGGTCCGCGCGCGGTCCGGCACTCGACGCACTCCGGCTCGGGGCAGCGGACCTCGGCGCAGTCGCCGATCGCGAAGATGTGGGGTTCGTGGTGGGCCCGGAGCTTGTGGTCCACCAGGATGCCGGCCGCCGTCGAGAGCCCGCAGCCTTCCGCCAGCTCGGTCCGGGGCCGGACGCCGCAGGAGAGCACCAGCAGGTCGCCGTCGATCGCGGAGCCGTCGTCCAGCAGCAGGGCCGAGAAGCCGCCGTCGGGCGCGTTGTGTTCCACGCCGACGGAGCGCGCATTGCCGGCCACCCGGACGCCGCAGTTCCGCAGGCTCGCCGCGAGCACGGCGCCGCCGCCGCGGTCGATGTTCCGGCCCAGCGGGTGGGGACCGTTGTGCACCACAGTGACGGTGGCGCCTTCCTCGGCCGCGGCGAGGGCGGTCTCCAGCCCGAGCACGCCGCCGCCCAGGACCACGACGCGCTTGCCGCCCGCCACCGCCGCCTGCAACACCGAGGCGTCGCGCAGGTCCCGGAGGGCAGTCACGCCGGTAGGCAGCACGGGCGAGGCCGGATCCGGGTTCAGCCCGGTGAGGTTGGGGATCACAGGGCGGGAGCCGGTTGCGAAGACCAGCCGGTCGTAACCGGGGGAGGTGCCGTCGCTCAACTTAAGCTGCTGCCGGGCGCGGTCCACCCGGCGGACGCGCACTCCGAGCCGGACGTCGACGCCGTCGGCAATCAGCGCGGCGGCATCGGACAGCGCCAATGCAGAAGCGGTGGTCCGTCCGACGCCGAGGTCAGCCACTAGCACGCGGTTGTACGCGGCCTCCGCCTCCTCGCCGACCACCATCAGCTGCGCCAGGCCGCTGCGCACCGCCGGCAACAGCTCGTCGACCAGCCGCGCGGCCACCGGGCCGAAGCCTACAACAACAATGCGCTCAGTCATGAGGCCCCCTCTTTCTGAAGATCAGCAGCCAGCAACACACCGCTCGGAAGAAGACCGGCGCCCGGCCGCACCCACACCTTGCTGGTCTTGAACTCCGGCATCCCGGAAATCGGATCAGTCGCCGCCTCGGTGAGCCGGTTGGCGCTCTCCAGCTCCGGGAAATGGAACGGCAGGAACACCGTCTCGGGCCGGATGTCCGTGCTCAGTTCGGCCCGGCAGCTGACCTCGCCGCGCTCATTGGAGATCGAGACGAAGTCGCCCGCGGCGATGCCCTGCGCCGCGGCGGCCGCGGGATGGATCTGCAGCCGCGCCTCGGGCTGGGCCTCGGCGAGGGCGGCCACCCGGCGGGTCTGCGCGCCGGACTGGTAGTGCTCCATCAGTCGGCCGGTGATCAGGGTCATCGGCGTACCGAATTGTCCAGTGCCGGCCCGGTCCGCGGCCGCTGCGGCGTCCGCGGCAGAAGGCGTACGACGGCGGGCGGTCACCGCCGTGAACACCGCCCGGCCGTCCGTGTGGGCAAAGGAGTCCAGGAACAGCCGGGGCGTGCCGGTGCTTCCGGACGGGTAGGGCCAGTAGGCGGCCTCGCCGCGGTCCAGCATGGCGTAGTCGATCCCGGAGTAGTCGGCCAGCCCGCCTTCGGACGCGAGCCGGAGCTCCTCGAAGACGGTCTCCGGGTCCTCGCTGAACGTGGACGGAGCATCCAACAACTCGGCCAACCGGGTCATGATCCACAGCTCCGTGCGCACCCCGGGCGGGGAAGCGAGGGCGCGGCGGCGGCGGAGCACGCGGCCCTCGAGGTTGGTCAGGGTGCCTTCCTCCTCGGCCCACTGGGTGACCGGCAGGATGAGGTCGGCCTCGGCGGCGGTCTCGGAGATGAAGAAGTCGCAGACCACCAGGAAGTCCAGGCTGCGCAGCCCCTTGATCACAGCGTTGGCGTCCGGCGCGGAGACCGCCACGTTGGCGCCGTGCACGAAGAGGCAGCGGACGCCGTCGGGCTGTCCCATTGACTTCAACAGTTCGACGGCGGGAACGCCGGGTCCGGGGATGAGCGCTTCCGGGACACCCCAGACCCGTGCCATGTGGGCGCGGGCGGCGGGGTCGGTGATTTTGCGGTAGCCGGGGAGCTGGTCGGCCTTCTGGCCGTGTTCGCGGCCGCCCTGGCCGTTGCCCTGGCCGGTGAGGGTGCCGTAGCCGCTGCGCGCGGAGCCGGGCAGGCCCAGCAGCAGCGCGAGGTTGATGGCGGCGGTGGCGGTGTCCGTGCCGTCGACGTGCTGTTCCACGCCGCGGCCGGTGAGGATGTAGCTGCCGCCCTGCCGGGCACCGTCGGCCAGCCTGCGGGCGGTGTCCCGGATCAGCCCGGCAGGGACGCCGGTCAGGGACTGCACGCGTTCCGGCCAGTAGGAGGCGACGCTCCGGACCAGGGCCTCGTAACCCGAAGTCCGGGAGGTGATGTAGCCCGAGTCGGCGAGGCCTTCGTGGATCACGACGTGGGAGAGGCCGAGGAGCAGGGCGAGGTCGGTGCCGGGCAGCGGCTGCAGGTGCAGCCCGCCGCCGTCGGACGTGAACGCAGCGGTGGCCGAGCGGCGGGGGTCCACCACGATCAGCCCGCCGGCGTCGCGGGCGCCCTGCAGGTGCTGCACGAACGGCGGCATGGTCTCGGCGACGTTGGAGCCGAGCATCAGGATGGTGCTGGCGGCGTCGAGGTCCTCCAGCGGGAAGGGCAGGCCGCGGTCCAGGCCGAAGGCGCGCATCCCGGCCGCGGCGGCCGAGGACATGCAGAACCGGCCGTTGTAGTCGATCCGGGAGGTGCCCAGCGCCAGCCGGGCGAACTTGCCCAGCTGGTAGGCCTTCTCGTTGGTGAGCCCGCCGCCGCCGAAGACGCCGACGGCGTCGGCCCCGTAGCGTGCCCGGGTGTCCTTGACCGCGGCGGTGATGAGTTCCAGGGCCTCGTCCCAGCCGATGGGGCGGTGGACGCCGTCGGCGTCCTTGAGCAGCGGCTCGGTGACACGGCCGGGGTGGGTCAGCAGCGAGGCGGAGGTCCAGCCCTTGCGGCACAGGCCGCCGCGGTTGGTGGGGAAATCGCGGCCGGTAACTTCGAGGGGCGGCAGGCCGACGGCGGGTGCCGGCGCCGGCTGCTCCGGCACGGGGTCTGACCCCGGCTGGGTGGCCGGGGTCAGAGCCGCTGGGGACTTGAGCGTCATGGCGCACTGCAGCGCGCAGTAAGGGCAGTGCGTGTCGGCGCTTTTGGTCATGTTAGACGTGTCCCATCGCGTTTCGGTTGGCGTTGCGGATGTAGCAGGCCCAGCAGACGATCAGCATCAGGACGTACGCCCCGACAAAGCCGTAGAACGCCGGGGTGTAGGAGCCGCTGGCGCTGTTGGAGGCATTGAGCACCTGCGGGATGACAAACCCGCCGTAGGCGCCGATGGCCGAGATGAGGCCAAGGGCCGAGGACGCGAGTCGCTGGGTGGCCACTGTGCTGGCGCCGGACTTTGCTGCCCGGCTGGAGGTGGCGAAGATGACCGGGATCATCCGGTACGTTGCGCCGTTGCCGAAGCCGCTGGCGGTGAAGAGCATCAGGAACAGGACCAGGAAGAGCCAGAAGTTCTTCAGCGGCAGGGTCCAGATCATGGTCAGGGTGATGACGGCCATGGCGGCGAAGGCTGTAACGGTCATCCGGGCGCCGCCCATCCGGTCGGCCATCCGTCCGCCGTAGGGGCGGGCGAGCGAGCCGACCAGCGGGCCCAGGAAGGCGAGGGAGAGCGCCACGGTGCCGACGCCGATGGAGGAGAACGCCGGGAAGTAGTCCTTGATGAGCTTGGGGAAGACGCCGGCGAAGCCGATGAAGGAGCCGAAGGTGCCGATGTACAGCAGCGCCATGACCCACAGGTGCGGTTCCTTGAGCGCGGCGAGCGAGCCCGCGACGTCGCCCGTGGCGCTGGTGAGGTTGTCCATGTACTTCCAGGCGCCGAACGCGGCGAGCAGGATCAGCGGGACCCACATGAGGCCGGCCATGGGGAGGTTGACGGTGCCGGCGGCCAGGAGGGTGATGGCAATCGGGACGGCAAGCTGTGCGACGGCGGCACCGAGGTTGCCGCCGGCGGCGTTCAGTCCCAGCGCCCAGCCCTTTTCGCGGGCCGGGTAGAAGAAGGTGATGTTGGCCATGGAGCTGGCGAAGTTGCCGCCGCCGAAGCCGGCGAGGGCCGCCACGAAGAGCATGGTGCCGAACGGGGTCTCCGGGTTGGAGACGCAGAGGGCCAGCCCGGTCGAGGGGATCAGCAGCAGCAGGGCGGACACGATGGTCCAGTTGCGGCCGCCGAAGCGGGGGACCATGAACGTGTAGGGGATCCGGAGGGTGGCGCCGACCAGGCTGGGCATCGAGATCAGCCAGAAGATTTCCGAGGTGGTGAAGGTGAAGCCGGCGGCGGGCAGCTGGACCACGACGATCGACCAGAGCTGCCAGACGACGAAGCCCAGGAACTCGGCGAAGATGGACCAGTTCAGGTTGCGCCGGGCAATGGGGCGGCCCAGGGTTTCCCACTGCTCCTTGTTCTCGGCATCCCAGTTGGCGATCCAGCGGCCGGGACGGTACTCAAGGGCGGGCCCACCGAGGGTGGTGCCGGCGTTGATATCGGGGGAAACGCCGGTTTGGGCGTTTGCGGTGCGTTCAGCAGTCACGGGGACCTCCTTGGGGGACGTTGTCCTTCCACGGTAGGGAAGCCGCGTTTCCGGGACCGTCGCCGTTTGTTAACGTGCTGTGACGTTTGCCTATCGGCGCGTTGGTTGCAGCGTGAGGGACGCCGTGGGGCATAGTGTGATGACCACCACGTGAGACAAATAAGAATGTCCAAATAGTGGATCGTTTGTCCAGTCAGTGGACGGCGGGAACTATTATCAGACATATACCAATCCCTTAGCCGAACGGCCCGGGGCCCCGCGCCCTGCAGCAGCTCCGTCCGGTCTTGATGAAAGCGCTACTACATGCCATCCATTGCCACTTCCACGGAGCATGGGTCCGCCAAGCCGGTGAACTCGCGCGGCCGCGTGATCGTCGCCAGCCTGATCGGCACCACCGTGGAGTTTTACGACTTCTACGTCTACGCCACGGCCGCGGTGCTCGTTTTCCCGAAGCTGTTCTTCCCGGGCCAGAACGAGACCACCCAGCTGCTGAGCTCCTTTGCCGTGTTCGGCGTCGCGTTCGTCGCCCGCCCGCTCGGCTCAATTGTCTTCGGCCACTTCGGTGACAAGTTCGGACGCAAGGGCACCCTGGTGGCGTCACTGCTGACCATGGGTATTGCCACCTTCCTCATCGGCTGCCTGCCCACAGCGCTGGTCCCGGGCTGGACGTTCTGGGCGCCGGCACTCCTGGTGGTCCTGCGCTTCGCCCAGGGCCTGGCCCTCGGCGGCGAATGGAGCGGCGCGGCCCTGCTGGCCACCGAGAACGCCCCGGCCAACAAGCGCGCCATCTGGGGCACGTTCCCGCAGCTGGGTGCCCCGATCGGCTTCATCATTGCCAACGTGATCTTCCTGGTCTTCAGCTACACCCTGACTCCGGCGGCGTTCGAAGCCTGGGGCTGGCGTGTGCCGTTCCTGGTCAGTGCCGTCATGGTCATCATCGGCCTCTACGTCCGCCTCAAACTCATCGAAACGCCCGCCTTCACCAAGGTGCTCGAATCCAAAGTGGTCGCCAAGCTGCCGCTGGCCAGGGTCTTCAAGAGCAGCTGGCGCCAGCTCATCATGGGCACGTTCATCATGCTCGCCACCTACGTGCTCTTCTACCTGATGACCACGTTCACGCTGACCTACGGCACCCGCGCCTCCAGCCTGGACGCCGCCAAGGCCGCCGCGGAGAAGGCCGGCAAGCCGATGACCGAGGCCGCCGCAGCCGCCTTCGTGCCCGGCCTGGGCTTCAGCCGCAACGACTTCCTCTGGATGCTGATTGCCGGCGTCGTCTTCTTCGGCATCTTCACCCTGGTCTCCGGCCCGCTGGCCGAGAAGTTCGGCCGCCGCAAGATGCTGCTCGCCGTCACCGCCGGCATCTTCGTCTTCGGGCTGCTGTTCGTCCCGCTCTTCGGCGGCGGCTTCATTGGCACCATGGCCCTGCTGATCCTCGGCTTCTCCCTGATGGGCCTGACCTTCGGGCCGATGGGCGCGCTGCTGCCGGAGCTGTTCCCCACGAACGTCCGGTACACCGGCTCCGCCATCAGCTACAACTTCTCCAGCATCCTGGGCGCAGCGGTGGCCCCGTTCATCGCCGTCTGGCTCTGGGAAATGGCGAAGGGCAGCCCCGTGCTGGTAGGCGTCTACCTCACCGCCATGTCGGTCCTGACGCTGATCGCCCTGTTCGTGAGCAAGGAAACCCGCGACCTGGACTACGAGAACAACGTGGCCTGACGCTCGCTTTCAGCCTGGGCTGACGTTCCTGCCCACTTACTGACGGAAAGCCCGGCGTGAACCCTGGATTTCAGGGGGCATGCCGGGCTTTTTCGTGCCCTGGGAGTGGAGTAACTGGGCAGGACCGTCGGCAGGGCCCGGTGAGAGAGCGCAGGCGGGGCCGCCCAACGAGCGGCTCAGAGTACGGCGTACAGCTCCACGAAGCTCCGGAGGATCTTCATCGGTTCCGTGGCGGTGAACTGCCGGGCGTCGGCCATCAGCATTTCGGCCGATTCCGGCGGGAAGTAGCCGGCGTGGCGGTAGATGTCGATCCTGGTGACCAGCCCTTCCGCGTCGAGCTCCGGGTGGAACTGCGTGGCGTACAGGTTGGATTTGATCCGGAACATGTGCACCGGGCAGGCGGCGGAACTGGCCAGAAGCACCGCGTGGGCGGGGAGAACGCTGCAGGCTTCCTTGTGGCCGGTGAAGGCCGTGAAGCTCTCCGGCATCCCGCGCAGGAGGGGATCCAGCAGTCCTTCGTCCGTCAGCGTGATGGTCACGCCGCCGAGGCCTTCGCCGTAGGTCCGGTCGATCACCGCGCCCTGGTGCAGGCCCAGCGTGCCCACCCCGTAGCACGCGCCCAGGAAGGGAAAATCCTCGGCCACGATCCCGTCCAGCAGCGCCGCAAGCTCACGCTCCACGCGGTGCTGGGTGGCGGTTTTCTCCTCGTCAGGGTCGCTGGAGGTGAAGGGGCTCCCGCCCACGATCACGCCCGAATAGGCGCTGAGGTCCAGCTCAGGCAGCGGTCCTGCTTCCATCCGGATCCGGTGCAGCTGAGCGGGTTCGAGGCCGCCGTAGCGCAGGTAGGCGCGGTATTCGTCCTCGGCGGCTTCGTCCTCGGCGCGGGAGGCGAGGAGCAGGAATGGCTTCACGGACCAAGTCTGCCTGCGCCGGGCACGGTGGCGCCAGAGGCGCGCCCGTGCCCGGCAGCAGTGCGGCGGCTATTCGGCCGCCGCGTCCTCGATCAGGGCGATCACGGCGCCCGCGGAGACGGTCTCGCCGGCGGCTGCTGCCAGCCCCATCACGATTCCGGCCCGGTGCGCGGTCAGCGGCTGTTCCATCTTCATGGCCTCGAGCACGACGACGAGATCGCCTTCGGCAACCGCGTCACCCTCGGCGACGGCCACCTTGACGATGGTGCCCTGCATGGGGGAGGTCAGGGCGTTGCCGCTGGCCGCGACCGGGGCACCGCCGCTGCGGGAACGCTTCTTGGCCTTGGCCGGCTTGCCGCCGCCCGTGCCGCCGGAGGTGCCGGAGCCCAGCGACGCCGGGAGCACCACCTCGAGGCGCTTGCCGCCGACCTCGACGACGACGCGCTGGCGTTCGCCGGCGTCGGGCGCTTCAGCATCGGTGCCGGTGGGCGTCCAGGCGGGGATGTCGTTGACGAAGGCCGTCTCGATCCAGCGCGTGTGGACCTTGAACGGTCCCTCGGCGGGGGCGAAGTCCGGGTTGGTGACGACGGCGAGGTCGAACGGGATGACGGTGGGGATGCCTTCGACCACCATCTCCTCGAGGGCGCGGCGGGCGCGCTGGAGGGCCTGCGGGCGGGTGGCGCCGGTGACGATGAGCTTCGAGAGCATCGAGTCGAAGTTGCCGCTGATGACGTCGCCCTGCTCCACGCCGGAGTCGATCCGGACGCCGGGGCCGGTGGGGTTCAATAGGCGCGTGATGGTGCCCGGCGCCGGCATGAAGTTCCGGCCCGGGTCCTCGCCGGTGATGCGGAATTCGATCGAGTGGCCGCGGACCTCGGGGTCCCCGTAGCCGAGCTCCTCGCCGCGGGCCAGCCGGAACTGCTCGCGGACGAGGTCGATTCCGGTGACTTCCTCGGAGACGCAGTGCTCCACCTGGAGGCGGGTGTTGACCTCAAGGAAGGAGATGGTGCCGTCCTGGCCCACGAGGAACTCACAGGTGCCGGCGCCGAGGTAGCCGGCTTCCTTGAGGATGGCCTTGGAGGATTCGTAGAGCAGCCGGTTCTGCTCTTCGGTGAGGAAGGGTGCCGGGGCTTCTTCGACGAGTTTCTGGTTGCGGCGCTGCAGCGAGCAGTCGCGGGTGGAGATGACCACCACGTTGCCGTGGGCGTCGGCCAGGCACTGGGTCTCGACGTGGCGCGGGGCGTCCAGGAAGCGTTCGATGAAGCATTCGCCGCGGCCGAAGGCGGCGACGGCCTCGCGCACGGCGGATTCGAACAGTTCGGGGATTTCCTCGCGGGTGCGGGCCACCTTGATTCCGCGGCCGCCGCCGCCGAAGGCGGCCTTGATGGCCACGGGCAGTCCGAACTTGTCCACGAACTCGAGGATTTCCTCGGCGGATTCGACCGGGTCGGCGGTGCCGGGGACCTGCGGGGCGCCGACCTTTTCCGCGATGTGGCGGGCCTGGACCTTGTCGCCCAGGGCGGAGATGGCCGCGGGGCCCGGGCCGATCCAGGTGAGGCCGGCGTCGATCACCTTGGCGGCGAACTCGGCGTTCTCGGCCAGGAAGCCGTAGCCGGGGTGGATGGCGTCGGCGCCGGAGCGGTGGGCCACCTCGATCAGCTTGTCCATCACGAGGTAGGACTCGGCGGCGGTGTTGCCGCCCAGGGCGTAGGCCTCGTCGGCCAACTTGACGTGCAGGGCGTCGCGGTCCGGGTCCGCGTAGACCGCCACGGAGGCGAGGCCTTCATCGCGTGCGGCGCGGATGATGCGCACGGCGATTTCGCCGCGGTTGGCGATCAGCACCTTGCTCATCGGATGGGTGCCGGCGGCGTTGCCTTCCGGGGTTGATCGCTGCACGGGTTTTGCGGACTGCTCCGAATTTGCTGACAAGGCGTCTCCTTCTTTCCTTCAGGGAGCCTAGCGCGCTTTTGTGGGTTCGGCCGATATTACTTGCGGATTCCGCGCGTAAACGGCCCCTTCTTTGTAGGGTTTCTACAAAGGCGTTCGAATTTGCTCACTCGGCCCGGAGTAGTGCGGGGTCCGCGGCGCCGGTGGTCCACAGTTCAGTGATGCCCACTTGCGCCTGGCCCAGCAGCCCGCGGAGGGTGGAGATGGACAGCCCGACGACGGCGTGCGGGTCGCCGTCGACCTTGCGGATGAACGCTCCGCCGTAGCCATCGATGGTGAAGGAGCCGGCGCACTGCAGCGGCTCGCCGGTGGCGATGTAGGCGTCGATTTCCTCGACACTCATCTCCATGAAGTGGACCTCGGCGGAGGTTACCGAACCGATCGTCGCGCCAGAGCCGCGTGCGGTGACGGCGCCTTCCGTGGGGTCGTCGTCGTCCGCCCCTTCGGCGTCGGTGTCGCCGTCTGCAGTGCTGTGGGCGGCGTCGGCGTCGGCGTCGGCAGCGCCGTCGGTGTCGCGGCAGTCCACGAGCCAGTGGCCGGTGTGCAGCACACCCCTGCTGCCGCTCATCCGGAGCATCCGTTCCCTGGCGACCTCGGCCGTGTACGGCTTGCCGTGCGCCTCGCCGTCGAACTCAAAGACTGAATCGCAGCCGATCACCAGGGCGCCGTCGGCTTCGGGCAGGGAGGCGACGGCCTCGGCCTTGGCCCGGGCAAGCAGCAGGGCGGTGTCGTGCGGGTCGGTGGCGCCGTAGCGGGCCTGGACGGCGTCCTCGTCTACATCGGAGACGAGGATCTCGTGCCGGATGCCGGCGTCGGTCAGCAACTTGGTGCGGGCGGGGGACTGGGAGGCAAGGATGAGGCGGGTCACCGCTCCAGCCTAGTTCACCGCGGCAGAGCAACGAGGGGTCATTTGCGGCCCATCCGGCGGGAGATTGTGGGCGCTAAGTGACCCCTCGTTGCTATACCGGGCGGCTTGGCGGTGGTAATCAGACAGGCAACTCGTGACGAAAGCTGCGGCGGATCACGCGGGGTTTTAATGTCGCAGGTGCCCGATAGTCTGTTTTCATGGACGGCGATCAGAGGCCCGACGTGGCTCCGGAAGTAGCTGGCAGTGTGGCGGTCACCGACGTGGCCCGCTCGCTGGCCGCTGTCCGCCCCTGCCACGCCACGGACGACGACGGCGGCGCCGGGCTGATCGACCAGCTCCGGCAGCTGGAGGACCTGAAGTCCGCCGCGGCCGCACTGCAAGCACGTGTTGCGGTCGCCTTCGATGCCGCCCAGCGGCAGGTCCAGCGTGCGGCGGGCGTTCCGGCGGCGGAGCTGGGCGCCGGCATCGGGGCGCAAATCGCCCTGGCCCGGCGCGAATCCCCCGCCCGCGGCGGACGGCTCCTGGGCCTGGCGAAGGCCCTCGTGACCGAAATGCCGCACACGTTGGCCGCCCTGGACACCGGGCAGCTCAACGAATGGCGCGCCACCTTGCTCGTGAAGGAAACCGCCTGCCTGTCCGCCGCGGACCGCTGCGCCGTGGACGAGGAGCTCGCCGCCGATACCGGCACGTTCGCCGGGGCCGGGGACCGCGCCATCGTTGCCGCGGCCCGGACCGCGGCCTACCGACTGGACCCCCGCTCCGTCACGGTCCGGGCCAGCCACGCCGCCACCGAACGGCACGTCAGCCTCCGCCCGGCCCCGGACACCATGTGTTACCTGACCGCCCTGCTCCCGGTCGCCGAGGGCGTCGCCGCGTACGCGGCGCTGAGCCGGCACGCCGATACCCTGCGCTCCGGCGGGGATCCCCGGTCCCGGGGCCAGCTCCTGGCCGACGGCCTGGTTGAACGCATCACGGGGAAGGCCGGTGGAATCAGCGGCATCGAGATCCAGCTCGTCATGACCGACCGCACCCTGTTCCAAGGAGACGGCGAACCGGCCCGGCTTCCCGGCTACGGCATCGTCCCCGCCGGCTGGGCCCGCGACCTGCTCAAAGACGCTGGCTCCGGCCCGGGCACCAGTTCGAGCCCGGGCCGCACCGACCCTAACCCCGGGGGCAACGGCAGTGGAGACGGGGGCGGCGCCGGAGCGGTCGCCGCGGTAGCCGGCGTCGCCCTGCAGACCTGGTTGCGCCGGCTCTACACTGCCCCGGGCACCGGGGACCTCGTCGCGATGGACTCCCGCGCTCGGCTCTTCCCTCCCGGGCTCCGCCGCTTCCTCCAGGCCAGAGACGACACCTGCCGCACCGCCTACTGCGACGCCCCGATCCGGCACCTGGACCACGTCATTCCCTGGTCTGAAGGCGGAGCGACCACCGCCGCCAACGGCTCGGGGCTCTGCGAAGCCTGCAATTACACCAAACAAACCCCCGGCTGGACAGTTCGGCCGCGTCCCGGGCCCGCCGGCACCAATAGACAAAGACACGCGCTCGAGCTCACCACCCCCACCGGCCACAGCTACCACTCCACCGCGCCACCCCTGCCCGGCACCCCGCTGCGGGGCGCAGTGGCTGGAAGTCCGCTCGCCGGGCCGGCAGCTTCAACTTCCCGACATGTCCGACGCGAGCTCCGGCACCACGCCAAGATGCTCAAGCGAGCCCGGGCGCTCGGTTCGCTGACCGCCTGATTGCCGCTTGCCCTGATCGATGCGGCCTGATTGGCCGACAAACCGGCTAACCGACTCCACCCTGAACTACCAGTCACACTCACTCCAACCCTTTGAGCTGTCTTATTGACCGTTTTTGATGTGCTGTAACGGCCGGCCAGCTCGCTGGGACCCTCACGTCGGCCCATCACCTTTAGTTGCGTGACCGCCTCGGCCCTCAGGGAGACCGCTTGTGTACTCTCTTGTTGCCTTGACAAGAGCCCGGAGCCGGCCCTCGAAGGGGCCCAGGTTGCCTCGTCGGGCCGAGGCTTGGGTCAGCTAATCCGCTCAGCCAACGCCACGATAATTCCCTCCGGACCGCGCACGTAGGCCATACGCCAGGCATCCTCGTACCGGCCGATGCCGCCGACCAGCCCGTATCCCTCCGCGGCCAGCCGGTCGACATGAGACTGAAGATCGTCAACTTCGAAGGACAAACTGCGCAGTCCGAGTTCGTTTGCCATGGCGGCGGGCGATCCGGGATCGGGATCTGGCCGGATGAAGCTGGAAAGCTCCACACCCGTACCTCCGTCAGGCGTTCGCAACATGACGATCTCTGTGCGGGAGTCCGGGATGGCTATGACCGTGTCGATGAACTCGCCCTCTACGAACGTCCGGCCCTCGATCTCGAGCCCGAGTCCCACGAAGAATGCCGTCACCTGGTCGAGGTCCTGAACGGTGACGCCAACGTGGTCGAACCGCATGACTCGTGTCATGAGCAACACCTCCAAATGCTCGTTTCAGAATGGCCTCAGACGGAGTTTACGGAGAACTTTACGGCGGATTCGCGACGCGAGGAAGACTCCTGCTGCGCGCGGCAGGAGTCTGTGTACGACGACGGGTGGCAGGGGCAGCTCCATGAACCGAAACGGTCGTTTATGAGCTGGTCTTTGCGCCGTTTTCGTTGCGGGTACCAAGACCCTTTTCAAACGGCAAGCCCTTGCAAAGCACTCAGCTTGCCCGGTGAAGGCGATAGTCTGCGATCGTGCTGAATACTCTCGACGCTTGCCGTTTGTTCATCATGGGCGCCAGCGGATCCGGAACGACGACGCTCGGTCGGGCAATCGCCGACAAGTGGGCAATACCCCACGCGGACGCCGACGATTATTTCTGGCGACCGACATCGCCGCCGTACCGGGAACAGCGGGCACCAGTCGAGCGCCTTTCGTTGATGAGGGAAGTCTTCGTGCCCAGGAGCACGTGGGTGCTTTCGGGTTCCATCATGGGCTGGGGCGAGGACCTGATGGCGGAGTTCGACGCAGTGGTGTTCTTGACCCTCGATCCTGAAACTAGGATGACCAGGCTGCGGGCAAGGGAGAGGATCAGGGTGCTGGAGCTAGCCAAGGCCGGCGGCCTCGACGAAGCAGCCCACGAGGAGTTCATGTTCTGGGCTCGGGGATATGACGACCCCGACTTCGCTGGCCGGAATCGCGGCCGCCATGAACAATGGCTGGCAATGCTCTCCTGTCCCATACTTCGTCTCGAAAGCGCTGGGCCGGTCGACGAATTGGTTCAGGCAATTACGGGATAGACCAGGGCCCGCCCGGAGGACGTAAACCGGTCGTTTTAGACCTGCCTGTGTTGCCGCGCTCAGGACGGTAGGAGTTGGAGTTCCGCTGCAACGCCAAAGTAGGGTAATTCCATGCTCATAGTTCGCGAAGGATGCACCGCTGACGCGCCCGGCCTTGCGAGGCTAAGAGCGACGTGGGCCGCAGAACAGGAGCCCGCGTGTAAGGAAGATCCCGACTTCGAAGACAACTATCGCGAGTGGATGGATGCCAATCCTCGAAAATTCTTTGTGGCCGAGCGGGAAGGCGAACTAATCGGAATGCTCAACCTCATGATCTTCGAGCGGATGCCCAAACCAGGGAAGGAATCCTCCCGGTGGGTCTACCTGGGGAACGCTTATGTGCTTCCAGAATTTCGGAACACCGGAATTGGAGGCCGGCTCGTACAGGCATCGATTCAGTTTTCGCAGAGCATCAAAGCGGCACGAATGGTCCTGTCTCCCTCAGCCGAATCACGGGGCTTCTACGCACGGCTGGGCTTCCAAGCTGCCGAGGAATTGAACATTCGCAGGTTCTAACTGGCGGCGGACCAACCGTCGGCGGCCCAAACGACGGCCAGCCTGCCGCAACCGTCAGCGGGCGGCGACCTCCGCGGGTTCGTCCGCGGCATCGCCGGCCGCCGTCGTGCCGGGCGTGCGGAGCTGTGCACCCTCAACGTCCACGTCCGGCAGGATGCGGTCCAGCCAGCGGGGCAGCCACCAGGCCTTCTCGCCGAGTAGGTACATCACGGCCGGGACGATCGTCATGCGGACCACGAAGGCGTCGATCAGCACACCGAAGGCCATGGCGAAGCCCAGCGGCCGGACCATGTTCAAGTGCGAGAAGATGAAGCCCGCGAACACGCTGACCATGATGATCGCTGCCGCAGTGACCACCGCGGCGGCGTGGCTGAAGCCGGAGCGAACCGCGTGTTTGGCGGATTCGCCGTGCATGAACGACTCGCGCATGCCGGAGGCGATGAACACCTGGTAGTCCATGGCCAGGCCGAACAGCACACCGATCAGGATGATCGGCAGGAAACTGAGCACGGCGCCCGGGTTCTCGACGCCGAAGATTGGCCCCAGCCAGCCCCACTGGTACACCGCCACGACCCCGCCGAAAGCCGCGGCGAGCGAGAGCAGGAAGCCGCCGGTGGCCAGGAGGGGCACCACGATCGAGCGGAACACCAGCAGCAGCAGGATCAGGGAGAGTCCCACCACGATTGCCAGGTACGGCGGCAGAGCGTCGCCGAGCTTGGTGGAGACGTCCACATTGCCGGCGGTCTGGCCGGTGAGGCCGATGCTGACGCCGGTGGAGTCCTTGATCGCGCCCTTTTCGGTGCGCAGATCGGAGACCACCTGGACTGTGGTGGCGCTGGCCGGCCCCTCCTCGGGGATGACCTGGAACGCCGCGGTGCGGCGGTCTTCGCTCAGTGCCACCGGGACGGCGGCTGTGACGTTTCCGGTGCTGCGCAGAATGTCAGCGACGTCGAGCTGCTTGGCCTGCGCCTCGGTAGCGCTGAGTCCGGCCGGGAGGTCACCGACGACCACGATCGGGCCGGTCATGCCTTCCCCGAAGCTGCGTCCGGTGACGTCGTAGGCCTTGAAGGCCTGCGAATCGACAGGCTCGGACCCGCCGTCGGGCAGGGCGAGCCGCAATTGGCTGGCAGGTAGCGCCACGATCCCGAGCAGCAGGACGCCGGCCAGCAGAGCCACCACGGGGTGCCTCGTAACGAGTCCGCCCCAGCCGTGGCTGCCGCGGTATTCGTCCCTGGCACGGTCTTCGGTCTCGTGGCCGGGAGCGGTGTTGTGCTTCTCCGCCTTCGCCCAGGCCCGCTGGGAGATCAGCTTCCGGCCCACCAGGGAGAGGATGGCCGGGGTGAGGGTCAGGGCGACGACGACCGCGACGGCCACCGTGCCGGCGGCGGACAGACCCATCACGGCCAGGAAGGGCAGGCCCGGGATGACGAGGGCGGCGAGGGCGATGATGACGGTCAGGCCGGCGAAGAACACGGCGTTGCCCGAGGTGCCGGTGGCGAGGGCCACGGATTCCTCAGGATCCATGCCGGCAAGCAGCTGGCCCCGGTGCCGGTTGACGATGAACAGGGAGTAGTCGATGCCGACGGCGAGGCCGAGCATCAGTGCAAGCATCGGGGAGATGGAGCTCATGTCGAAGGCGCCGCTGAGGGCAAAGGTGCCGCCCACGCCCACCGCCACGCCCACGACCGCCATGAGCAGGGGGAGGCCCGCGGCGATCAGGGTGCCGAGCATGACGATCAGGACCAGGGCGGCGATCGCGATGCCGAGGATCTCGGAGATGCCGAAGAGTTCGGAGACGTCCTCGGTGATTTCTTTGCTGGCCAGGGCGGTGACGCCGGCGGAAGAGACTTCCTTGACGATGTCCTGGACGTCCTGGCGGACCTCCGGCTTGAGCCCGTTGATGGAGGTCTTGAACTGGACCTGCGCGATCGCGGCCTTTCCGTCCTCGGAGACGAAGCGCATGCCTCGGGAGGCATCCAACTGGCGCTGACCGAGTGCGAGCTTCCCGTTGCCGGCCTTGAGTTCCTGGGTGCGGGCGTCGAGCTTGTCCTGCCCGGCGGCCAGGGCCGCCTTCTGCTCGCCGAGCTGTGCCTCGATGGCGGCGGCGGGGAGTCCGTCGGCGGCCATCTGCTGCTCGGCCGCTTCAAGCTGGGTCTTGCCCTCGGCGAGTTGGTCTGCGGCCTGCGCCAGCTGGGCCTCTCCGGCGGCTGACTGTTGCTGGGCGGTGGCGAGGTCCGCGGCGGCTTCGTCCAGCTGCGCCTGGGTGGCGAACGGATCAACCGTTCCTTGGACGTCAGGGAGGGTCTTCAGCCTGGTCAGCGCGGCGGACACGGCGTCCTTGCCGGCCTGGCTGAACCGGGCGTCATTGGTTTCGAAGACGATGCTGGCAGAGCCGCCCGAGGATCCGGGGAGTTCCTTCTTGAGCTTGTCCGCCATCTGCTGGGTTTCGGTGCCCGGTATCTGGAAGTTGTTGGACAGCGTGCCGTGGAAGGCCGCTGCAGCCCCGCCGACGGCCACCATCACCGCCAGCCACACGGAAATGACGAGCCAGCGGTGCCGGTAGGAGAATTTGCCGAGGCGGTACAGCAAAAGTGCCATATCAGAGCCGATCTGGGGAAGGGGTGGCGGTGGACGGGGCGGCCGGGCGGGCTGCCTGGGGAACAGTCTGGGCAGCTGCCGGGCGGGCAAAACCCGAGCCCAGCAGGCTCATCGAATCGATCAGGAGCTGGCGCAGGGTGGAGAGCGATTCCGGGGTCAGGGACCCCCCGCATCTGGCCAGCCAGACGTCCATGGCCGCCTTGCCGCAGGAGATAACGGAGCCGGCCAGGGCGCGGAGGTACAGTTCGTCGAGTTCGACGCCGGCGCCCGCGCCGAAGCGCTCGCGGGCCGCGGCAAT
Organism: Arthrobacter sp. UYEF20; assembly: GCF_040546335.1. Taxonomy (NCBI): domain Bacteria; kingdom Bacillati; phylum Actinomycetota; class Actinomycetes; order Micrococcales; family Micrococcaceae; genus Arthrobacter; species Arthrobacter sp. UYEF20. The sequence continues at coordinate 27,816 of NZ_JBEPNP010000018.1, forward strand.
GATTTCGGCGGTGCAGTGGTCCCAGGCTTCCAGCTCGGACCGGCTGAGCTGCGGATTGGACTGGCCCAGGCTGTACAGCTCGGCCATCGGGGCCACCGTCATCGGGTCTGCCAGTTCCACGAGGGCGGCGCGGGCCGATTCCAGGAAGGGTTCCCCGGCCGGGCGCAGCCGGAACTGCTGGAGCGCCTTGTCCAGGAAGCCGAAGGTGACGGCGGCGAGGGCCGCTTCGGTGCTGTTGAAGTAGTTGAAGAAGGTCCGGCGGGAGATCCCGGCGGCGTCGGCGATGTCCTCGACCGTGAAGTTGCCCGGACCCCTGCTGCGGAGCAGGCCGAGGGCCGCCTCCGTGATGGCCTGGCGCGTGGCTGCCTTGTTGAGCTCGCGGCGGGAGAGCGCTCCGCTCTCCGGGGGCGCGGACGTAGGGATCTCGGGGGAGTGCACGCAGTTACACTACGTGCATGTTTGCACTGTGGGCAAGTTTATCCGTGGGACAGGTTTACGCGACTTCAGACAGAGTCCGGCTGCTTTTTCCCCTGGCCGGTGAGGTAGATGGACTGGCCGGTGGCGCCGTGCTCCCCTTCGGCTAGCGGGATCGCGAACACCGCCGTGCCGTACGCGCAGACTTCCGTCCAGTTGGGTCCGATCTCCGAGGTGTCGAAGCGCATGGCAACGATGGCGTTGGCGCCGCGGTGCTCTGCCTCGGTGACCATCCGGGCCATGACCTGCTGCCTGCTCTCATAGAGGGCGCGAGTCATCTCGGGCAGTTCCCCGCCGCCGAGCGAGCGGAAGCCGGCCATCACCTGGGCGCCGATGTCCCGGGAGCGGACGGTAAGGCCCATCACTTCGCCGAAGACGGCGTCGATCCGGTGGCCGGGGATCTTGTTGGACGTGACGATCAGCATGCCCCGAGCCTACCCATTTCCGGGGCTGTCCGGACGGGAAGATTCACAGGAAGATGAAAGCTTCCCGACAGCTCCGGCTGATGCATCCGGCGGAGACTTGAACTACGTCTTGGAACAGAGACCCAAGCACACAGAGCACAAACACAGGGCACAACACAGAGCCGTGGCGGCACGGCAGATCCAGGAGACAGTCCATGTCAACCACAAAGAGAATCACCCTCGGCGTCTCGGCCGCGGCTCTGGCACTCGGCGCCGGCCTGGGAGTCAGCGCAATGGCTTCCGCGACCACCACGCCGGCCCCCAGCCCCAGCTCGTCGGCCTCGCCCGACAGCTCCGCCGGCACCACGGACGGCCAGGGCATGCGCGGAGGCCACTGGCGCGGCGGGGACCACGGCGGCCGCGGCGGCATGCAGGCGGCCGCCCTTGCCACCAAGCTCGGCGTCGATGAGGCCAAGCTGACCGAGGCCCTGAAGGCCTTCCGCGACGCCAACAAGCCCGCCACCCCGCCGGCTGAAGGTACCCCGCCGGCTGAAGGTACGAAACCGGACCGCGCCGCCAGGGAGGCTGCCCTTGCGAAGTCGCTGGCGTCGTCGCTGGGCATCGAGGAGTCCAAGGTCACCGCGGCCCTGGAGGAGCTCCGGACCGCGGCCCGGGCCGATCATGCTGCAGCACTGAAGGCCAGGCTGGACAAGGCCGTCACGGACGGCACCCTGACCCAGGCAGAGGCCGACGCGGTCACCAAGGCCGTCGAAAAGGGCGTCATTGGCGGAGGCGGCCGCTAGGCCCGGCTTCCACGCCGGCTGGGCCCGCCTCAGTAAGCCGCCCACTGAAGCCGCCCGCTGAAGCCGCTTAACCAGAGAAGTCCCCGGGATCCCCCGGGGACTTCTCGGCTTGGCCGTGTGTGGCGGCGGCGGTTACGCCTTCGCGTCCGCCAGCTCGCGTTCTTCCCGCGGGGCTGCGGGAGCAGCGGCAGCAGCGGCAGCCGAGGGGTCGACGGCGGCCGTGCCGGCGTCGTCGTCACTGAACGGGTCACCGGCTTCGTCATTGAACGGGTCACCGTTGCGGGGTGCGTTGTAGAGCGCCTCGTTCAGGATGCCCTGTCGCTTGGCCACGATGGTGGGGACCAGTGCCTGCCCGGCCACGTTGACGGCCGTGCGGCCCATGTCCAGGATCGGGTCGATCGCCAGCAGGAGGCCGACGCCGGCCAGCGGCAGCCCCAGCGTGGAGAGCGTCAGGGTCAGCATGACGACGGCGCCCGTGGTGCCGGCCGTCGCGGCGGAGCCCAGCACGGAGACGAGGGCAATCAGCACGTACTGGGTGAAGTCGAGCTGGATGCCGAAGAACTGGGCCACGAAGATTGCGGAGATGGCCGGGTAGATCGCGGCGCAGCCGTCCATCTTGGTGGTGGCTCCCAGCGGCACGGCGAAGGAGGCGTAGGCGCGGGGGACGCCCAGGCTGCGCTCGGTCACGCGCTGGGTCAGCGGCAGGGTGCCGATCGAGGAGCGGGACACAAACGCCAGCTGCACGGCAGGCCAGACGCCGGAGAAGTACTGCCTGACGGACAGGCCGTGGGTGCGGACCAGGACCGGGTAGACGACGAACAGCACCAGGGCCAGGCCCACGTAGATGGCGAACGTGAACTTGCCGAGAGCGCCGATGGTGTCCCAGCCGTAGACGGCCACGGCGTTGCCGATCAGGCCGACGGTGCCGATCGGGGCGATCCGGATGATCCACCAGAGGACCTTCTGGATCACGGCCAGGGCGGAGGCGTTGAGGTTCAGGAACGGCTCGGCGGCCTTGCCCACCTTCAGGGCGGCGACGCCGACGGCGATGGCGATCACCAGGATCTGGAGCACGTTGAAGCTGACGGACGTGCTGACAGTGGTGGCCGCGTTGGCGCTCTCGGTCACGGTGGAGCTGGCGCCCAAGCCGAGGAAGTTCTTCGGGAACAGACCGATCAGGAAGGACCACCAGTCACCGGACTTGCCGGCGTACTTGGCCTCCTGGGTGATGCCAGTATTGGCGCCGGGCTGCAGGAGCACGCCGAGGCCGATGCCGATCAGGACCGCGATCAGCGAGGTGATCGCGAACCAGAGCAGCGTGTTCCAGGCCAGCTTGGCGGCGTTGGACACCGCGCGCAGGTTGGAGATGGAGCTGACGACGGCGGTGAAGATCAGCGGAACTACCGCGGTCTGCAGCAGCGAAACGTAGCTGGAGCCGATGGTCTGCAGCGTGGCGCCGAGGCCGTTGGGCGCCTCTTTGGTGCTGCCGGTGTACTTGGCCAGCAGGCCGAGGCCCAGGCCGACGATCAGGGCGGCGATGATCTGGAAGCCGAACGAGCCGGCCCATTTGGGCAGCTGGAAGCCGGTCTTCCCGGCGGGTGCGGGGGTGCTTGTCTGAGTGCTCACCCGAACACGCTAGGGCCGGGGTGCTTATCACGACGAACGGATGTTGAGAAATGTGACGCCACAGCAGACGCTGCGGGACGGGATGCCCGGGATTCAGGCGTCAGATCAGGAGTTTATGAAGTCTATTCCTGCGACCGATGTGGCGATTGTCTCGACAGGAGCTAGCGCCCGCAGTTGGCTGCGACGCCGCCGCCTGCGTGGTAGATCATGTCCTGGTACACCACGGAGGAGCGCACCGGGGTGTTGCTCGTTACGGACTGCACCGTCGCCCCACTGCGGGCGAGTTTGAAGGCCGGAGTGGCGCCGGTCACCAGCGGGACCTTGAAGGACGTCACTCCGGCCGCGGCGTCCATGGTCTTGACGGTGCTGCCCTGGGTGATGGTGAGGCGTCCGGGGGACTTCAATACGGCCACCAGCTCCACCTCGTTCCGGGCTGCGTCGCCGTTGGGAATGTACATGGGCGTGGCTTTGCCGTTGCGGCCGGTGGGCAGCTTCGAATACGGTGCGCTCGTGGGGTGCGAGCGGTGGCTCCAATACAGGGCGTCCTGGACAATAGCGGGTTTTGCCCCGCTCTTGAACCAGGAGATGTAGTAGGCGGCCATGTCCAGCAGCGCGTACCCGCGCTGCTTTGAGGGGGCCACCCAGGACTCGGTGTAGTCGTTCCAGGTGATGAACGCGATGGAGTCCGCGTTGCTGTTGATGGCGGACATCAGGGAATCCCGCAGGGTGGAGCTGTTGGATGACTCCCAGTAGCGGCCGTCGTAGGACCGTGAATCCTCGAACGCCACGGGCTGCATGTAGGACTTTCCGCGGCGGTGCGCCTCGGTGCTTTCCCGCCCAAGCGTCGGAACGCCGCCGGCGATGCGCGTTCCCCATTGAGAATATCCGGATACGGAATTGTTCCAGTCCATCTTCTGCGTTCCGCCGCCCCAGGAGAGGAAGATCGGAACGAGCGTCGTTTTGACGCCGGAGGAGGCGAGGCGGCTCCTGAGTCCGTCCCACCACGAGGGTGCCTTGCGCTCGGGGTAGAACGGGGCCAGGACGATGCCGGCATTGGTCCGGTAGATCGAAGGATCGTCCTTTACCTTCATGACGTCCTGGTAAACGCTATCCGGGGTGGAGCCTGCCGCCAGGTTGAAGTCCGGGCTGAGCATGATCTTGAATCCCGGATCCACCTTCTTGGCGGCGGCCAGCATGGCCGGCAGCTGGTTCCAGCGGATGTCGCTTGAGGTGTGGTATTCCCAGATAAAGCCGTCCAGGCCCGCGCCGACAGCCTGCCGGACCTCCTGCTCGAAGTCGGCCTGACGCCACGTCGACTGGCCCGCTCGCTGGGGAGCCTGCGGACGGTCCCTCAAGTCATAGGCGCCGTTGACCGAGTAATGGGTGTTCTGCCAGCGATTGTAGACATCGCGGAGCGGATCGGGGCTGTCGACGGCGAGGGGGAACGGCGGGAAGTAGTAGGCCCAGACCTTCTTCGCCGAGGTGTGCCGGTTCGCCGGGGCAGGCAGGTTGATCGGCAGGGGATTGCAGAGCAGCGTCGTGGCCAGCGGTGCCGCCGACTGCGTGGCCAGCGGTGCTGCGCCAATCGTCGCCACGGCCGCGAAGACAGCGGTTGCCACATGGGAAGCCGCGGCCCGCCTCCGGCCCCGGGTCCGCGCTCTGGCCGCGTTCACGGCCGGTGGTCTCAGGAGTGCGGCGATTTTCCTCATGGAGTGCTCCAATGTGGGTGCTATGCGATGTGGCCCCAGCCTTCGACGCGGGCTGTGCAAAAACCCGGCAAATGTGTCCCCCAGAGAATAGTCCACCATCACGCCGAGGTCCATGGACGTGGATCACACGAACGCTCGCTAAAGGCCGAGGATCGGAGCGGGTCAATCCTGGCCGAGGAGGGCGCGCTTGAGGGTATCCAGGCCCACCGAGCCGATGTTCAGCGCCTTGGTGTGGAACTCCTTCAGGTCGAAGCCGGGCCGGGATTCGAGCTCGGCGCGGATCTGCTCCCAGAGCCGCTGGCCCACCTTGTAGGACGGCGCCTGCCCGGGCCAGCCGAGGTAGCGGGTGAACTCGAACCTCAGCTGCCCCTCGCTGATGGCGAGGTTGTGCTTGAGGAACTCGTAGCCCTTGTCAGGGGTCCAGGTGCCGGAGCCCCAGCGCTCGGGGACGTCCAGCTCCAAGTGCACGCCGACGTCGAACACGACACGCGCTGCCCGCATGCGCTGCATGTCCAGCATGCCCATGTGGTCGCCCGGATCCTTCAAGTAGCCCAGTTCCTGCATGAGCTTCTCGGCGTAGAGAGCCCAGCCCTCGCCGTGCCCGGAGGTCCAGCAGACGTTGCGCCGCCACTTGTTGAGCAGCTCGCGGCGGTAGGTGGCGGTCGCGACCTGCAGGTGGTGGCCGGGGACGCCCTCGTGGTAGACCGTGGTGGTCTCGGCCCAGGTGGTGAAGGTGTCCTCGCCCGGCGGAACGGACCACCACATACGGCCCGGCCGGCTGAAGTCGTCCGAGGGCCCGGTGTAGTAGATGCCGCCTTCCTGGGTCGGGGCGATCTTGCACTCGAGCGTCTTCATGACATCCGGGATGTCGAAGTGCACTCCGGCCAGATCCGCCACGGCCCTGTCGGAGAGCTCCTGCATCCAGGTCTTGAGGGCGTCGGTGCCCTTGAGCTGGCGGGCGGGATCGCTATTGAGGATCTCCTTGGCTTCCTCGATGGAGGCACCGGACCGGATCTCCCCAGCCACGCGCTCCTGCTCGGCAATCAGGCGGTCGAGTTCCTGCACGCCCCAGGCGTAGGTCTCCTCGAGGTCCACCGTGGCGCCGAGGAAGGAACGCGAGGCCAGGGCGTAGCGCTCGCGGCCCACCGCATCTTTTTCCGGGGCGACAGGCAGCAGCTCGGCTGACAGGAAGCCGGCGAGCCGGGAGTAGGCCACGCGGGCGGCGGCGGCGCCGGCGTCGAGCCTGGTCTGCACGTCCTCCGGGAGCGGGGCTTCCGCCGTCCTGGCCTCGGCGGCAAGCTTGGCGAAGAAGCCGTCCTCCGCGGCATGCCTGGTGGCCTGTTCGATCACGATTGAGACCTGGCGGGCGCCGGAAACCTTGCCGTCCTCCTTGGCCGAGCGCAGCGACTCGATGTAGCCGTCGATCGCGGCCGGCACATTGTGGGCGCGTCCCGCGATGTGGTCCCACTGCTCCGCGGCGTCCGTCGGCATGAGATCGAAAATCGCGCGGATATCCTGCGAGGGGGAGGCGATGTTGTTCAGCTCGGCCGCATCCCAGCCCGAATCGTGGATTTCCAGCCGCAGGCCCAGGCGTTCCCGCATGGCATCGAGGGTCACGGCGTCGACGTCGTCAACCGGCTCCAGTCCGTCGAGCGCGGCAAGCGCCCCGCGCGCGGCGGCGGCGAATTCCTCTTGCCCGGCGGGGGAGAAGTCCTGGTATTCGGTCTCGTGGCCGGGCAGCCCGAGTTCCGTGGCGAAGCTCGGGTTAAGCCGGATCAGGGTGTCCGTGTAGGCGTCGGCGACGGCATCGATGGCGGTCTGCGGGCGCGCGGGGGCTGTGTGTGCAGTGGTTTCGGTAGTCACCCGAAAGAGACTAGCCGGGCGCCGGCGGTTCTGAAAGAGTTACTGAACTTTTCCTGCGGTCAGGGGCGGAAAGTCAGCCCCGGCTGCGCTTCCAGGCCCCGGGACCGGGCTGGGGTGCCAGCCGCAGTTGCTGCCGCCGGACCCAGTGCCGGACGCCGGGCTTCTCCGGTGCCGCTGTTTCGACGCTGCCCAGGGACAGGACGACGGCGGTCAGCGCCGCCAGCTCCTCCGCCGTCGGCTCGCCCTTGACGACAGCGAGCAGGCTTTCCGCGGGGGCCGCGGCCGGCTCCACGGGCTCGAGCCCGCTCACAGCGGGATGTTCCCGTGCTTCTTGGCGGGCAGGCTGGCGCGCTTGTCCCGCAGGGCGCGCAGGCCCTTGATGATCTGCACCCGGGTCTCGGAGGGCGCGATGACGGCGTCCACGTAGCCGAGCTGGGCGGCCTGGTACGGGTTGAGCAGCTCTTCCTCGTACTGCCGGATGACCTCGGCGCGCTGGGCCTCGACGTCGCCGCCGGCCTCCGCCACCGCGGCCAGTTCGCGGCGGTACAGGATGTTGACGGCGCCCTGGGCGCCCATCACGCCGATCTGGGCGGTGGGCCAGGCCAGGTTGAGGTCGGCGCCGAGCTTCTTGGAGCCCATCACGATGTACGCCCCGCCGTAGGCCTTGCGGGTGATGACCGTCAGCTTGGGGACGGTGGCTTCGGCGTAGGCGTAGAGCAGCTTGGCTCCGCGGCGGATGATGCCCTGGAACTCCTGGTCCTTGCCGGGCAGGAAGCCCGGCACATCCACGAGCGTGATGATCGGAATGTTGAAGGCGTCGCAGTGCCGGACGAAGCGGGCGGCCTTCTCCGAGGCGGCGATATCCAGAGTGCCGGCGAACTGCAGGGGCTGGTTGGCCACGATGCCCACCGTGTGGCCCTCCACCCGGCCGTAGCCGATCATCACGTTGGGGGCGTAGAGGGACTGCATCTCGAGGAAGTGCGCGTCGTCCACAATCTGCTCGATGACCTTGCGCATGTCGTAGGGCTGGTTGGCCGAGTCCGGGATCAGCGCATCGAGGGCGAGGTCGTCGTCGTCGAGCTCCAGCTCCTGCTGGTGGTCCAGCACCGGGGCCTCGGCGAGGTTGTTGGAGGGCAGGAAGTCCAGCAGTTCGCGGACGAACTCGATCGCGTCGGCCTCGTCGGAGGCGAGGTAGGTGGAGGTGCCCGTGTTCGCGTTGTGCTGGCGGGCGCCGCCGAGCGTTTCCATGTCCACGTCCTCACCGGTGACCGTCTTGATGACGTCCGGGCCGGTGATGAACATGTGGGAGGTCTTGTCCACCATGACCACATAGTCCGTCAGGGCGGGGGAGTAGGCCGCGCCGCCGGCCGAGGGGCCCATGATGAGGGAGATCTGCGGTACGACGCCGGAAGCGTGGACGTTGTTGCGGAAGATGTCCGCGAACATCGCCAGCGAGGCGACGCCTTCCTGGATCCGTGCCCCGCCGCCGTCGAGGATGCCGACCACGGGGCAGCCGTTGCGCAGCGCGAATTCCTGGACCTTGACGATCTTTTCGCCGTTGACCTGGCTCAGCGAGCCGCCGTAGACGGAGAAGTCCTGGCTGTACACGGCTACGGGGCGGCCGTCGACGGTGCCGTAGCCGGAGACGAGCCCGTCGCCCAGCGGCTTCTTCTTCTCCATGCCGAAGGCCGTGGAGCGATGTACCGCCAGCGCGTCGAATTCGACGAAGGATCCGGCGTCCAGCAGCAGGTCGATGCGCTCGCGGGCCGTGTTTTTGCCGCGCGCATGCTGCTTCTGGATCGCTTCGGGGCCGGAAGGCTGCTCTGCACGGGCCTGGCGGTCGCGGAAGTCTGCAATCTTTCCCGCGGTCGTGGTCAGATCGTGGCTCATCAAGTGTCTCCGGCTCTGTTGCTGATAGTTCTGGCGCTGGTGGTTCTGAAGTTTCCCGGCCCTGTCCCGCTGTTCCGCTATCCCGCGGCGGTTTGGCTGGATTCCACAAATCTGGAAAACCGGACGGGGGCCTGCTGGCAAGTCTAGTGACGCAACGAGCCCAGGCCGCTGTAGGGAACCTACAATTTTCCCCGGGTCTCCCCGCCGGGACCACGTTGTTAGCCATGGCGGCCATCAGCCCATTCGCGCGCTGCGCTCCTGCCCAGTTGCCGGCGGCATGCTGGCGGACAAACCGGCCTGACCCCTGAGATTCCGCGGGTCCGCCGGGCCGTTCCGTGCTCAGGAGAGGAGTAACTGGGCAGGAGCGTCGCGGCGCCCGGCGGCCGTCCGAATGTTACTCGTCAGTAATATAGCTCCGCTAGAGTGTCCTCATGACTTTGAGCAATGACGCTTCGGGCACCGCTGCAGGGCCGTACCAGGCCGCCGGTTCCCTCCAGGGCCGCACCCTCCTCATCTCCGGGGGCAGCCGCGGCATTGGCCTGGCCATCGCCACCCGGGCCGCGCGCGACGGCGCGAACATCGTCCTGCTGGCCAAGACCGGCCAGCCGCACGCCAAGCTGGAAGGCACGGTCTACTCCGCCGCCGAACAGATCGAGGCGGCCGGCGGACAGGCGCTGCCGCTGGCCGGCGATGTGCGCAACGACGACGACGTCGCCGGCGCCGTTGCCGCCGCCGTCGAACGTTTCGGCGGGATCGACATCGTCATCAACAACGCTTCCGCGATCGACCTGTCCACCACCGACGCGGTCGACATGAAGCGCTACGACCTGATGCAGGACATCAACGTCCGCGGCACCTTCCTGCTGTCCAAGCTCGCGCTGCCCGCCCTCCGCGAATCCGGCGCCGGGCACATCCTGACGCTCTCACCGCCGCTGAACCTGGACCCCAAGTGGGCCGGCATGCACCTGGCCTACACCATGGCCAAGTACGGCATGAGCCTGACCACGCTGGGACTCGCCGAGGAGCTCAAGGGCGATCGCATCAGCGTCAACTCGCTGTGGCCCTGCACTCTCATCAACACCGCCGCAATCCGGAACATGCCGGGCGGGGACCTGATCGTCAAGGGCGCCCGCGGCCCCGAGATCGTGGCCGACGCGGCCCACGCCGTGCTGACCGGCAGCAACGCCACACCGGACTCCGGCAGCCGGAGCGGGAATTTCTACACCGATGAACAGGTCCTGGCCGCCGCCGGCGTCACCGACTTCACGCCCTACAGCCTCGGCGCCCCGGAGAGCCGGCTGGTCCCTGACATTTTCCTCTGAGTTTCCTCCCGATCCCGGGATCCGCGGCGCGGAGCCGGGGCCGGAGGAACCGTTACTCGGTAGGATTCAAGCATGGAAGCCGCGCAGGAAGCCCCGGACCGTCCGCCCCTCGATGTGAACGCCCTCAGCGATGAGTCGTTCCTGGCTGCCACCGGCATCCCGCAACTCACCGTGGTGGAGTCCACCGGTTCCACGAACGCGGACCTGCTGCGCGGCGCCAGCGAGGATCCGGCCGCCTATCCGGACCTGACCGTGCTCACCGCCGAATACCAGACCGCTGCCCGCGGACGCCTGGACCGCCGCTGGGAAGCCCCGGTCCGAAGCGCCGTCTCCGTGTCCCTCGTGCTCCGGCCGGTCAATGCCGATGGCCGGCCGCTGCCGACCCAGAGTTATTCGTGGCTGTCGCTGCTCGCGGCGCTGGCCCTGCGCGAAGCGCTGCTGGAAACGGCCGGCATCCCGGCTGAACTCAAATGGCCCAATGACGTCCTGGTGCGAGGCCGGAAAATCGCCGGCATCCTGGCCCAGCTGGGGCCGATGCAGGGCGGGGCGGTGCCGCCGGTGGTCCTCGGCACCGGGCTGAACGTCTCCCTCACAACGGCCGAACTGCCGGTTCCCAACGCCACCTCCGTACTGCTGGAGCACCCGGCCACCGTGGACCGGACCGTGCTGCTGAAGAGCTACCTGTCCCGTTTCGCCACCCTGTACCGGAGCTTCTGCGACGCCGACGGCGACCCCGCCGCCGGGATGGCAGGCGGCCACTCCCTGCACAAACGGGTCGAGGCCGTGCTGGCGACCCTCGGCAAGCAGGTGCGCGCCCACCTGCCCGGCGACCATGAAATCATCGGCCATGCCTCGCGCCTGGATGACTACGGCTCGCTCATGGTGGTGGATTCCGGCGGCCACGAGCACGTCGTGACGGCGGGCGACGTGGTGCATTTGCGGCCCTGGACGCCGCCGGGCCAGGAGTCCGACGGTCGGGCCGCCCCGGAGCCGGCCGGCAGGGCCGCCCCGGAGCCGGGCGGCCGGGCCGGCCAGGAGGCCGGCGGGGCCGGCCAGGTCGGCGGGAAGCCTGGCAGCGCCGAAAGCGGCTATGCGTAAAGAGCTTCTCCCGGGCGAGCAAGTAATTGCGGTGACCCGGCCCCAGCCCAGGACGCTGATCGTCCCGGCGCTGTTGTTCATCGTTGTTCCCGCCTTGGCCGCCTATGCCAGCGCCTGGATTGTGAAAGGCGGCCCCGCCAAGCTGGTTCCGCTGGTCACACGGGACTGGACGGTCTGGCTGATAGGAGTGTGCGCGGCGCTGGCGGCCTGGGTACTGCTCGGCTACTGCCTGCCGCGGGCGCTGACGTGGCACTCCACCCGCTACACGCTCACGAACCAGCGCTTAGTTGCCCGTTACGGCATGTTACGGCGGCGCGATCAACAGGTCTACTTGGCCGCCGTCCGCAATGTCGAGATCCGCCAGTCGTTGCTCCAACGCGTATTGCGGTCCGGGAATATATCCTTGGATACCGGGTACCCCTCCAGCACGGTGGTCCCCGACGTCCCGGAGGCGGTGACGTTCCGAAACTTCATACTTGACGCCATCAATGAACTCCCGCAGGGTGGGGGATTTGGGGCCGAGGGCATGATGCACAACCCCGACGGCACCCGCTACGGCGCCCGGCCATGGGAGACGAGAGAAGGTGGAAGAGATGAGCGCTGAGAACGTCCACCATGAAACCGGACTCCTGGCGGAGGATCCGTCGCACGTTGAAGGCACCGACGTCGAGGCCGCCACGCTCGAAGCAGCCGTCCTCGACTCTGCCTACGCGGACGCCGACACGGACGCCGGGACGGACTTCGACACGGACGCCGACGCGGACTCCGCGGACAGCGTTCCTGTGGCGGGCCCGGAACCTGCCCCCGCGCCGTCCACCGGCACTATTTCCGCCGAACGCATCGCCGTGAAAGCCCTGGAACACCGGCTGCTCGGGGGGGATCGCAAGCTTCGCCGCCGTGAAGTCGCGGCCGGCGCCGGGCTCTCGCTGCTCTCCGCCCGGAAACTTTGGCGCGCCCTGGGCTTCCCCAACCTGGGCGATGAGGACGTCGCCTTCACCGAACGCGACCAGTCCGCGCTCAACACCATCGTGGGCCAGGTCCGGTCCGGCAAGCTGACCGAGGAAGCCGCCATCTCGGTCACCCGCGCCATCGGCCAGATGACGGACCGCATGGTGGTGTGGCAGATCGAGGCGCTGGTGGAGGACATGGTCCACCAGCAAGGCGTCCCGGACTCGGTGGCCCGCAAGCGGCTCGTCAACGAACTGCCCTCCCTCGTGGACGCGCTGGAGGAAATGCTGCTCTATTCCTGGCGCCGGCAGCTCAACGCCGGCATCCAGCGGCTGGCCGTGCGGGCCGAGGCAGGACTCCAGTCCAGCGAGGAGGGCCGCGAAGGGGACGAGGACGACACTCCGCTTCCGCTCGCCCGGGCCGTCGGCTTCGCCGACCTGGTTTCCTACACCAGCCTGTCCCGCCGCATGAACGAGAAGACACTGGCCCAGCTGGTGCAGCGCTTCGAGAACAAGTGCGCCGAAATCATCTCCGTCGGCGGCGGCCGCCTGGTCAAAACCGTCGGCGACGAAGTTCTCTACATCGCCGAAACCCCGGCCGCCGGCGCCGAGATCTCACTGGCCCTGTGCCAGGCCTTCACCGAGGACGAGATCCTGCCGCAGGCCAGGGTGGCCATGGTCTGGGGCCGCATCCTCTCCAGGCTCGGTGACATCTACGGGCCCACGGTAAACCTCGCGGCGCGGCTGACCGCCCTGGCGGATCCCGGAACGGTGCTCGTGGACTCCATGACCGCCGCCGCCCTCGAGCAGGATGAACGATTTGTCCTGCTTCCGCGTCCCGCCGAAGACGTCCGCGGCTTCGGCGAAATCCACCCGGTCCAACTGCAGCGCGGCAGCGGCCGCGGCCTGGTCCTGGACTGACTTCGGTCCCGCTGCCCGATCGCGGGCAGGATCCCCGTATCGCGGGCCCCAAGCCCGGTGACCGCTCCTTCTACCTAGGACAGGCATGAAATTCCAGCCGGACGCCGTTCCCCCCTCTGCTGATTCAGCATCCCGCTCAGTAGGGATTCCCTCCAGTGTCCCTGGCCGTGTCCCCAGCAGTGTCCCCAGCCTGCGGCTCAATGCCGGCTACGGCACGGACCGTGGCCTGCGCCGCGAAATGAACGAGGATTCCTTCATCGCCGCCGATCCCGTCTTCGCCGTCGCGGACGGGATGGGCGGGCATGAGGCCGGCGAGATCGCCAGCGGCATCTGCGTGCGCACCCTCGCCGGGATCCCCCAGCTGGCGAGCGGAGGGCGGGACGCGACTGCCGGCGTCGTGCAGGAATACCTGCTCCTGGCTGACGCAAGCATCCGCGAGGCGACCGGATCCCGGGCCGGCACTACGCTCTCCGGCGTCGTGGTGGTGGAACAGCTGGGGATCCCGTACTGGCTGGTCCTGAACATCGGCGACTCCCGGACGTACCGGCTCAGCCAGGGCACGTTCAGCCAGGTCAGCGTGGACCACTCCGAGGTGCAGGAACTGGTGGACGCCGGCCAGATCAGCCGGGCCGAGGCAGCGGTGCACCCGCGCCGGCACGTGGTCACCCGTGCCCTGGGCGCCGGGGACGAGACCGAGGCCGACTACTGGCTTGTCCCAATCGAGGAGGGGGACCGGATCCTGGTCTGCTCCGACGGACTGAACGGCGAGCTGGACGACGAGCAGATCGCCACCATCCTGGGCTCCGAAGCTGATCCGCAGGCCGCCGTCGACGAACTCATCCAGGCGGCCCTGCGCAGCGGCGGACGGGACAACGTCACCTGCATCGTGGTGGACGCCTCAAACGTCACGAACGACGACGACGGCGCCGCCCGGACGGCTCCGCGGAGCGCCGCGGCGGGGGAGTCCGCTGCCGCGGCGGAAGACACCCTGCCCCAGACCGACGAGCTTGAGCTGGCACCCGACGGCGAACCGGTTTCCGGCGGCTCCACGCGTGGCAGCGCCGGGGAATGAGCGGCACCGCTTCAATTTGATGCCGCGTCGTCCGCCGCGTCGCCCGCCCCGAAGCCCCCGCAGTCCTTGAGACCGGCCCTTTCCCGTCAACGCTGACCGGACAATGTCGGGGATCTAAGGCAGGATAGGTCTGTGAGCACAGGGAAGACTGCAGCAGAAACCGCCACCCAAAGTCCTGCCGGGGAGCTGGTCCCCTCCGAGGCCGTGCGCGAAGAGTACGAGGTCCTGGTCGAAGAGGTCCGCAAGCACCGCTTCGCGTACTACCAGGAGGACGCGCCGACCATTTCCGACGCCGAGTTCGACGAACTCTACCGGCGGCTGGAAACGATCGAGGCCATGCACCCTGAACTGGTGGCCAACGATTCGCCCACCCAGGAGGTGGGCGGCGAGGTGTCCGCAGCCTTTACCGCCGTCGAACATCTGCAGCGCATGTACAGCCTGGAGGATGTCTTCTCCCTCGAAGAGCTGGAGGCCTGGGTTGCCAAGGCGGAAGCCAGCATCACACGGCTCGGCAACGGGACGCCGTCGTGGCTGACCGAACTCAAGATCGACGGCCTGGCCGTTAACCTGCTCTACCGCGACGGCGCCCTGATCCGGGCCGCCACCCGCGGCGACGGCACCACGGGTGAGGACATCACGCACAACGTGCTGACCATCAAGGAAATCCCGCGCCAGCTCAGCGGCGATAACTTTCCGGCCGAGATGGAGGTCCGCGGCGAAGTCTTCATCCCCTCCCAGGCCTTCGCGGAATTCAACGAAGCCCTGATCGAGGCCGGCAAGGCGCCGCTGGCCAACCCGCGCAACGCCGCCGCCGGTTCGCTGCGCCAGAAGGACCCCGCGGAAACCGCCAAGCGGCCGCTGCGGATGTACGTGCACGGCATCGGCGCCCGTGAAGGGCTCGAAACGGCCAGCCAGTCGGACACCTACCGCCAGCTCGCCGCCTGGGGGCTGCCCACGAGCCCGTACTTCGAGGTCCTGCCCGGGCTCAAGGACGTGCTGGAGTTCATCACCCGCTACGGCGACAAGCGGCACAGCCTGGCCCACGAGATCGACGGCATCGTGGTCAAGGTGGACGACTTCGCCACCCAGCGGGCGCTCGGTTACACCTCCCGCGTCCCGCGCTGGGCCGTCGCCTACAAGTACCCGCCGGAGGAAGTCCACACCAAGCTGCTGGACATCGCGGTCAACGTGGGCCGCACCGGCCGCGTCACGCCGTACGGCGTGATGGAACCGGTCAAGGTCGCCGGCTCGACGGTGGAGATGGCCACCCTGCACAACCAGGAAGTCGTCAAGGCCAAGGGCGTCAAAATCGGCGACATCGTGGTGCTGCGCAAGGCGGGGGACGTCATCCCGGAAATTGTCGGCCCGGTCCTGGCCCTCCGTGACCAGCAGGATCCGCCGGTCCGGGACTTTGTCATGCCCACCGAATGCCCGGCCTGCGGCACGCCGCTAGCTCCGGCAAAGGAGGGGGACGTGGACATCCGCTGCCCCAACTCCCGCTCCTGCCCGGCGCAGCTGCGCGAACGCGTCTTCCACCTCGCCGGCCGCGGCGCCTTCGACATCGAGGCCCTCGGCTGGGAAGCCGCGATCGCCCTGACCCAGCCGGCGGAGCCGGAAACCGCCCCGCTTACCACGGAGGCGACGCTGTTCCGGCTCACGTCCGGCGACCTCGCCGATGTCCGCATCCGGCGCGAGAAGCGGTCCAAAGGGGTGGCCACCGGCGAGTTCGAGCTGGTGCCGTACTTCTACAGCAAGGGCACCGCCAAGGCCCCGTCCAAGCCGACGGCCACCACGGAGAAACTCTTCAACGAACTGGCAAAGGCAAAGACCCAGCCGCTCTGGCGCGTCCTCGTGGCGCTGTCCATCCGGCACGTCGGACCGCGGGCCTCCCGGGCGCTCGCGACGGCGTTCGGGTCCATGGATGCCATCCGGGGGGCCTCCGAGGAGGAGCTCGCCAACGTCGACGGCGTCGGCCCGGTGATCGCCCGGGCCCTCACGGAATGGTTCGCTGAGGACTGGCACCGTGAGATTGTTGACAGCTGGGCAGCCGACGGCGTCCGGATGGCGGACGAGCGCGACGAGTCCACACCCAGGACGCTGGAAGGATTGACGATCGTGGTCACCGGAAGCCTCGAGGGCTTCAGCCGGGATGAGGCCAAGGAAGCCATCCTGATCCGCGGCGGCAAGGCGGCCGGTTCGGTCTCGAAAAACACCAGCTACGTGGTGGCCGGCGAGAATGCCGGTACCAAGCTGGACAAGGCAGAACAGCTCGGGGTGCCGGTCCTGGACGAGGACGGCTTCCGCGCCCTGCTGGCCACCGGCCCGGCCGCCGGTTCAGACGCCGGCCCGGCCACCGGTCCGGCCGCCGGTTCAGACGCTTCCGACGCTTCCGACGAGGAAGAAACCCGGGAAGTGGTTGCCGAATGAGCGCCGCTCCGCCTGACGCTGCTTCAGCGCCGGAGCTGGGCGTGCTGCTCGAACTGGCCAAGGCGGCTGCGGCGGCGGGAGCTGCCGTCCTGGCCGGCCGGAACGCGGCCGAACTGGAGGTCAGCAACAAGGGCGATTCCGGGGACTGGGTGACAGCCTTTGACCTCGCCGCGGAAACAGCTGTCCGCGATGTCCTCGCCGCCGCGCGGCCGCGCGACATCATCACGGGGGAAGAGGGCGGCACCGTCCTGCCGGATACCCCCAGCGGCTACCGCTGGTCCGTGGACCCGCTCGACGGCACCACCAACTTCATCCGCAACATCGTCTACTACGGCACCTCCGTGGCCGTGGCGGACCCCGACGGCGTCTGGCTGGCCGGCGTCGTCAACGCCCCGGCGCTGGGCCGGACCTACTATGCCTCACGGGGCCACGGTGCCTGGCTCGAGGAGAAGGGCCGGCAGAGGCAGCTGTTCGGACCCGTGACCGGGCGCAATGGGCAGATCCTGGCCACCGGTTTCAACTACGATCCGGCCGTCCGTGCCGAGCAGGCCGCCGGCCTGGGCTCTCTGATGGACGGCTTCGCCGACGTCCGTCGGCTCGGCTCCGCGGCCCTGGACCTCTGCCTCGTGGCGGACGGCACGCACGATGCCTTCGGTGAACGCGGCCTCAACGAACACGACTTCGCCGCGGGTGCCCTGATTGCCGAGGAAGCCGGCTGCTGGGTGCGACGGCCCCGGCTCACCAGTCCGCTGGCGGGCGGACCCTCCGACGATGAACGGCTGGCAGCATGGACCTGCGCCGGGCCCCTGGAGCTCTCCGGCAAGTTCCCGCTCTGAACTGGCACCTGAACTGGCACGTACCATTGACAGGTGCCTTCGCAGATCCTCATTCGCCCCGCTGTTCCGGCTGACTACGACGCCATTGCGCGCATCACGCGGGACGCCTACCTGGCGGCAGGCTACTTTGCGAGCGCCGACCACCCCTACATGCGGCAGATCCAGAACGTCGCCCATCGGGCGGCGAAGGCCACGATCTGGGTCGCCGAGCGCGACGGCCGGATCGTGGGCTCCGTGACGCTTGCCGTCGCCGGTGAGCCTTACGCCGACATCGCCCGCAGCGATGAACTGGAGTTCCGGATGCTCGTGGTGGACCCGGCGGTCCAACGCAGCGGAGCCGGCAAGGCCATGGTGCAGGCCATCATCGAGCATGGCAGGTCCCTGCCCGGCATCCACGCCGTGGCGCTCACCACGGGTATGACCTGGGAAAGCGCCCACGGCCTCTACCGGAAGACCGGCTTCGTGCGGGTTCCGGAACGCGACTGGCTGGTGCCGGACACGGACATCACACTGCTCGTATACCGCCAGGAGCTGTAAGCCCCGGTTTGCGCTGACCCCCATACGGCCGCAGAATGACGGCGGTCTGCGGTAGGTTATTGGTCAACCGACACGCACAGGCAACGGACACGCCCTGGAGGTTCCATGGCACCGCACATCCCCGGCTCGATCGACAAAAAGCTCTTGGGTCTTTACCTGTCCGACCACCTGACCGGCGCCACCGCCGGACTGGCCCGGATCGAGCGGATGACCGAGGCCTTCGCCGACACGCCGGTTTCCGCCGAGATCGCACGGCTCAGCGTGCAAGTCCGCCAGGAGCGGGACCTGCTCCGCGGCCTGATCCAGGACCTTGGCGTGCGCCGGCGGCCGCACCGCCAGGCGGCGGCCTGGCTGGCCGAACGGGCCGGCCGGCTCAAACTGAACGGACGGATTGTGCGGCGTTCGCCGCTGACCATGGTCCTGGAGGCCGAACTGATGCGGGCCGCCATCATGGCAAAGCTCGGTGGCTGGCAGACCCTGGAAGAACTGGCTCCCGATCTGGGGCTGGACCGGGCCACGTTCGTGACGCTGGGAGACGACGCCCGCGCCCAGATTGAGGCCCTCAGCCGGATCCACGAGCACGCCCGCCGCAACGCCTTCCGCCGGCACCGGGACATCACCTAACGCCCGCCGCGTTGGTTTTTGGTGGGCCTAACGCCCGCCGGTCCGTGCCGGCAGCCCGTAGCGGTGTTCGGGCCGGCCGGTGGTGCCGTAGCGCAGCTGGATGTCGACGGCGCCGTCGTCCGCGAGCGCTGACAGGTACCGCTGGGCGGTGGCCCGGGAGACGCCCACGCGCGCGGCGACGTCGGCCGCCGAGTACTGCTCGCCGGGCACCAGGGATTCGAGCACCGCTGCCTCGGTGGCGGACCGGGGCTTGGCCGAGGCGGTGACGTCCCCCGGGATCAGGGCGCGTTTGGCCCGTTCCACGGTGTCCTGGCTGACGTTGCCGGGCTGGGCGAGGATCCGCCGGTAGCGTGCGTAGGAGCGGAGCTGCTGGGAGAGGGATTCGGCCGTGAAGGGCTTGAGCAGGTAGCCCAGGGCGCCGCGACGGAAGGCGAGCCGGAGCGAGGCCGTGTCCGAGGCCGCACTGAGGATCATGGTGTCCACGTCCAGCTGGCGCAGCAGATCCAGCCCCGAGGCATCCGGCAGGTAGACGTCCAGCAGCACCAGGTCGGGGCGCAGGCTGTGGATGGCCTGCAGCGCCAGCGACGCCGAACCCGCCGGCGGCAGGGCCAGGAATCCGGCCACCGAATCCACATAGGCCGCGTGCAGCTTGGCGACGTGGAAGTCGTCATCCACAATCAGCACCCTGAAATCCTCAGGCATTGTCGTCCCTCCGTAGTGAACCGGTCTGGTCGCCGCCGGAGGTCGTCCCCGGCAGCGTCGCGACGAACACCGCTCCCGGGCCGCCGGGGGAGCCCGGGTCCAGCAGCCGCACGTCGCCGCCGCGGCGGCGCGCGAGCTGGCGCGCCAGCGCGAGCCCCAGCCCCTGCCCGGCGCCTGCCCGGGCCGGCCGCTCCGACGTCGTAAATCCTTCCGCGAACACCGCCTCGGTGTCCGTCGCGGCATCGGATCCGAGAGCGATTCCGTCGCCGGAATCGCCGACGACGATGTGCAGTGTTCCCCGTCCGGTGGCGGCGTCGCCGCCCTCCCCGGGTTCGTCCAGCACCTCCACTTCCACCCAGCGGTCCGGCGCGGAGCCGGCGACGGCGGCGTTCACGGCGTTGTCGATCAGGTTGCCCAGGACCGTGGTGACCTCCTGCGGCTCGGTGACGTGGCCGCGGACCAGGGTTTCCGGGCCGAGCCGCAGGCTCACGCCGCGCTCGTCCGCTTCCACGCCCTTGGCACCCAGGAACGCCTGCAGGTAGGGGTCCTGGAGCAGCTCGGCCTGGTCCACCGGGAAATTCAGCGGCCCGGTGGCCGCCACCCGGCCCAGGTAGTCACGCGCCTGCTGGTGCTGGCCGATGCTCATGAAACCGGCGATGGTGTGCAGCTGGTTGGCGAACTCGTGGCGCTGGGCGCGCAGGGCGGCGGACATGGTACCGACGGCGTCGAGCTGGCGGGTCAGCTGCTGCAGCTCGGTCCGGTCACGCAGCATGACCACCCAGCCGAGGTCCTCCCGGCCGTGCAGGGCCTTGCGGGCGCTCGCCACGAGGACCCGGCCGCCGGCAACCAGTTCCACCGCGTCGCCTTCCGTGGCGTCGGCCCGGGTCAGGGCCTTGAGCTGGCCGGGGACTGCTGCCGCGGCCCAGGGGATACCGGCCAGATCCGGCTCGCCGAGCAGCCGCTGGGCCGCGGCATTGAAGACACTGATCCGGCCGTCCGCGGACACCCCGATCACGCCGTCGTCCACGCCCTGCAGCACGGCGACCTGGTCGTGGACCAGCGTGCTGATCTCCTCCGGTTCGAGGCCCAGCGTCAGCCGCTGCAGCCGCCGCCGCAGCAGGAAGGACGCGAGCGCTCCGGCGAGCAGGGCGCCCGCGGCCGTCAGGGCGATGGGGACGATGTCCCCGGCCAGGCTCTGCCCGATGGTCTCGGTGGAGTAGCCCACGCTCACCTCGCCCACCACGGCGGCGGCGTCCGGCGCGTACACCGGGACCTTGGCGCCGGCGGACGGGCCCAGGGTTCCCGTGTTGCGGGTGGTGACCTCCTTGCCGGCCAGCGCCTCGGAGGGGTCCGTGCTGACCCGTTCGCCCAGCCTCTCGGCGTCGGGGTGGGCCAGCCGCAGGCCCGTCTCGTCGGTGATGACGACGAACAGTGCCCCGGTGCGGGCCCGCGCGCCCTCGGCGACGGCCATCAGCGGGCCGGCCAGCAGATCGGCCGCCGGGGGAGTGCCGGGCAGTGCGCTGATGGACTGGACCTCTGCCCGCACCGCAGGATCCGAGGCCACCGTACGGGCGAGGGTGAGGGCCTGGTTCTCGGCTTCCCGGCCCAGCCGCTCGTACGTCAGCCAGGCATGGACGGCGCCGCTGAGCAGTACCACCAGCGCCACCACGCCGAGCTGCAGCAGAAGGGTCTGGGTGGAAAAACGCAGGGGAGTCCGGCCTGTCCTGCCTGGCATGGCGGCCCTCCTCAAACTTCGGGCGGTTCGGCGGTTCGGCGGCGGTTCGGCGGCCTGCCGGGGCGCCGGCAGGGGGCGTGAGCAAAATGAGCAAAATGCTTCCAATAAGCAGTATGCCAATCAATTGAACCAAAGACCCAGCCGTGACGCGCGCCACCCTATCGTCTGTAGTGCGCATCACACCGGAGTGGTGCCATTCAATGAAGGAGGAGCCGGCCGTGCTGGTATTACTCGGATTCGCCATGATCGCCGTATTCATGGTGCTGATCATGACGAAGAAGCTGACGCCAGTGCTGGCGCTCATCATCGTCCCCACCGTCTTCGGACTTTTCGCCGGCGCCGGCCTCGGGATCGGCGACATGGTGATGGAATCGATGAAGTCGATGACGTCCACCGCCGCGCTGCTGATGTTCGCCATCATCTACTTCGGCCTGATGATCGACGTCGGACTTTTTGATCCGCTGGTGCGCTTCATCCTGCGCAGGCTGGGCAACGACCCGGCCAAGGTGGTCCTCGGCACCGCGGTCCTCGCAGCGGCGGTCTCCCTCGACGGGGACGGCTCCACCACGTTCATCCTCACGACGGCGGCCATGCTGCCGGTTTACCTGCGGCTCAAGATGAGCCCCGTGGTCCTGACCTGCGTGGCGGGCCTGGCCAACGGCACCATGAACATCCTGCCGTGGGGCGGCCCGACCGCCCGCGCTGCCACCGCCCTGAAGCTCGACGTCAACGACGTCTTCGTCCCGATGATCCCGTCGCTGATCGCCGGCCTCGTGGTGGTGCTCGTCTTCGCCTGGCTGCTGGGCCTGCAGGAACGCAACCGCCTCCGCGCCGTGGCTCCGGAAATCTGGGCCGAGTTCGACGGCGGCACCGGCGGCACCGGCGGCCGGCGCAAGGCCAACCGCCCCGGCGGCGGAACCCCTGCCGGCGCAGGCTCTTCTGCTGGCGGTTCCTCGGTGGCTGTCCTGGACCGCACCGAAGAGCTCGTGGATGACCGCGATTCCGCCATGGCGGACACCGCCCTGGACCCCAACCGGGCCACCCTGCGCCCCAAGCTGCAGTGGTTCAACCTCGGCCTGACCGTCGCCATCATGGTGACGCTCGTGGCCAACATCGTGCCGCTGCCCTTCGTCTTCATGGTGGGCTCCGCGATCGCGCTGCTGGTCAACTTCCCCAGGCTCAAGGACCAGAGCGCCCAGCTCATCGCCCACGCCCCGTCGATCGTCGCCGTGGTCAGCATGGTCATGGCCGCCGCAGTCCTCACCGGCGTCCTGAAAGGCACGGGCATGGTAGGGGCCATGTCCACCTGGCTGGTGCAGATCATCCCGTCCGACATGGGCCCGTTCATGGCCGTCATCACCGGCGTGCTGAGCATCCCGATGACGTTCTTCATGAGCAACGACGCCTTCTACTTCGGCGTCCTCCCGGTCCTCAGCGAAACCGCCGGCCACTACGGCGTCAGCGCCGCCGACATGGCCCGGGCCTCCATCACCGGCCAGCCCTTCCACCTGCAGAGCCCCCTGGTCCCGGCGATCCTGCTCCTGGTCTCCCTCGCCAGGGTGGATCTGGGTGACCACCACAAGAAGGTCCTCTGGCGCACCGCCGTCGTCTCCCTGGTCATGCTCACAGTAGGAGTCCTGACCGGAGCCATCGGCATCGGCTAACCACCCCACGAGATGACAGTTCGCGGCAGTGTTTTCACAAAACATTACCGCGAACTGTCATCTCGGCGTCCGACGGTAACAGCAGTTCAACCCACGTAGACTGGGACGGAAAATATCCGAACTTGCAGGGGAGATCCATGGCTGCGATCAACCGCGACGACGTCGCGCATCTCGCGCAACTCGCGCACATCGAGATGAGTGCTGAAGAGCTGGACAGGATGGCCGGCGAGCTCGCCGTCATCGTGGATTCAGTGAAGTCCGTCAGTGAAGCCGCCGGTGATGACGTCCCGGCCACGTCCCACCCGATTCCGCTGACGAATGTGTTCCGCGAGGACGTCGTGGGCCACACCTTCACGGCCGAGCAGGCCCTCTCCGGCGCTCCCGACGCGTACGAAGGCCGTTTCAAGGTCCCGGCAATCCTGGATGAGGGCTAAGACCATGACTGAAACCAACTCCGAACTGATCCGCTCCTCCGCCGCGCAGCTCGCCGACAAGCTCGCCGCCGGCGTGGTCTCCGCCGTCGAGGTCACCCAGGCGCACCTGGACCGCATCGCCGCCGTCGACGGCAAGGTCCACGCTTTCCTGCACGTCAACACGGATGAGGCGCTCGCCGTCGCCGCCGAAGTGGATGCCATCCGCGCCGCCGGCGGCGCTGCCGCCGCAGAGCTGCACGCGCTCGCCGGCGTGCCGATCGCGGTCAAGGACCTCATTGTCACGGTCGGCCAGCCCACCACGGCCGGCTCGAAAATCCTCGAGGGCTGGCACAGCCCCTACGACGCCACCGTCGTCAAGCGCCTGCGCGCCGCGAAGATGCCGATCCTGGGCAAGACCAACCTGGACGAATTCGCGATGGGCTCCTCCACCGAGCACTCCGCCTTCGGCCCCACCCACAACCCCTGGGACCTGGACCGGATCCCGGGCGGCTCCGGCGGCGGCTCCGCTGCCGCCGTCGCGGCCTTCGAAGCGCCGCTGGCCCTCGGCACGGACACCGGCGGTTCCATCCGCCAGCCCGGCGCCGTCACCGGCACGGTCGGCGTCAAACCCACCTACGGCGGCGTCTCCCGCTACGGCGCCATCGCGATGGCCTCCTCGCTGGACCAGATCGGCCCGGTCTCCCGCACCGTGCTGGACTCGGCCCTGCTGCACCAGGTCATCGGCGGCCACGATCCGCACGATTCCACCTCGCTCCAGGACCCGCTCGAGGACCTCGTCGCGGCCGCCCGGATCGGCAACGTGGACGGCATGAAGATCGGCATCATCAAGGAGCTCCACGGCGAGGGCTACCAGGCCGGCGTCGAGAACCGCTTCAACGAATCCCTGGAGCTGCTCAAGGCCGCCGGCGCCGAGATCGTCGAGGTCTCCTGCCCCAACTTCAAGTACGCCCTGGGCGCCTACTACCTGATCATGCCCTCCGAGGCATCCTCCAACCTGGCCAAGTTCGACGGCGTCCGGTACGGCCTGCGGGCCCTGCCCCAGGACGGTCCGTTGACGATCGAACGCGTCATGGGCGCCACCCGCGCCGCCGGCTTCGGCGACGAGGTCAAGCGCCGCATCATCCTGGGCACCTACGCCCTCAGCGCCGGCTACTACGACGCCTACTACGGCTCGGCCCAGAAGGTGCGCACCCTGATCCAGCGCGACTTCGAGGCGGCGTTTGCCAAGGCGGACGTGCTGATCTCCCCGACGGCGCCCACCACGGCCTTCAAGCTCGGCGAGAAGCTCAACGACCCGCTGGCGATGTACCTCAACGACGTCGCCACCATCCCCGCCAACATGGCAGGCGTCCCGGGGTTGTCCCTGCCCGGCGGCCTGGCCGACGAGGACGGGCTGCCGGTCGGTGTCCAGCTGCTGGCCCCGGCCCGCAAGGACGCCCGGCTGTACCGCGTCGGTGCGGTCCTGGAATCCCTGCTCGAGGCCCAGTGGGGCGGCCCGCTGCTGGACCGAGCCCCGTCACTGACGGACGACGCCGTCGCAAGCCACGGAGGTACACACTGATGACTGATGCAACCCTCAGCTTCGAAGAGGCGATGGAGAAGTATGATCCCGTCCTGGGCTTCGAGGTCCACGTGGAGCTCAACACCAAGACCAAGATGTTCTCCTCCGCGCCGAACGTCTTCGGCGACGAGCCGAACACCAACGTCAACGAGGTGGACCTCGGCATGCCCGGGGTGCTGCCCGTGGTGAACAAGACCGCGATCGAGTCCTCGATCAAGATCGGCCTGGCGCTCAACTGCACGATCGCCGAAACCTGCCGCTTCGCCCGGAAGAACTACTTCTACCCGGACACCCCGAAGAACTTCCAGACCTCCCAGTACGACGAGCCCATCGCGTACGACGGCTACCTGGACATCGAGCTCTCGGACGGGACCATCTTCCGCGTCGAAATCGAACGCGCGCACATGGAGGAGGACGCCGGCAAGCTGACCCACATGGGCGGCGCCACCGGCCGCATCCAGGGCGCGGACTACTCCCTTGTGGACTACAACCGCTCCGGCGTGCCGCTGGTGGAGATCGTCACCAAGCCGATCGAAGGGGCCGGCAGCCGCGCCCCCGAACTCGCTAAGGCCTACGTGGCCGCGGTCCGCGAAATCGTCAAGAACCTCGGGGTCTCGGACGCCAAGATGGAACGCGGCAACGTCCGCTGCGACGCCAACGTCTCGCTGCGCCCGCACGGCCGCGAACGCTTCGGCATCCGCTCGGAAACCAAGAACGTCAACTCGCTCCGCGCCGTCGAACACGCCGTCCGCTACGAGATCCAGCGGCACGCCGCGGTGCTGGACTCCGGCGAGCCGGTCATCCAGGAGACCCGGCACTGGCACGAGGACACGCGGACCACGACGTCGGGCCGGGCCAAGTCCGACGCCGACGACTACCGCTACTTCCCGGAACCTGACCTGGTCCCGATCACCGCGTCCCGCGAATGGGTCGAGGAACTCCGCGCCACCCTGCCCGAGCCGCCGGCAGACCGCCGCAAGCGCCTGCAGGCCGACTGGGGCTACTCGGACCTCGAGTTCCGCGATGTGGTCAACGCCGGCGTCATGGACGAGATCGAGGAAACCATCGCCGCCGGCGCCACCGCCACAGTGGCGCGCAAGTGGTGGATGGGCGAGATCGTCGGCCGCGCCAAGAACGCCGACGTCGACCCCGGCCAGCTCGGCGTCGCACCGGCCACCATCGTGGAACTGAACAAGATGGTCGAGGACGGCAAGATCAACAACAAGATGGCCACCGAGGTCCTCGACGGCGTGCTCGCCGGCGAAGGCACCCCGGCGGACATCGTGGAGCAGCGCGGCCTCGCCGTGGTCTCCGACGACGGCCCCCTCCTGGAAGCGATCGACGCGGCCCTCGCCGCGCAGCCCGGCGTCGCAGACAAGATACGCGGCGGCAAGCTCCAGGCGATCGGCGCGATCGTGGGCGGGGTCATGAAGGCCACCCGCGGGCAGGCCGACGCCGGCCGCGTCAAGGAGCTGATCCTGAAGCGCCTCGGCGTCGAAGGCTAGGTCGCAGGCTGACGCTCCCGCCCTGCCCAACTGGGTCGCAGTTGTTGTCGTTTTGGACCCTCAGAACGACAACAACTGCCACCTACTTGGGTTAGCCGGGCGGGTTTAGGCGGGTTTAGGCGACCAACCCGGTCATGATGGTCTGCAGTGCTTCGCAGACCATCATGACCGATCTGCGTTTAAGGTTCTCCGGCCGGGCCAGGATGTCGATCCGCCGCCGGGTGCTGATGCCCGCCAGAGGGCGCAGCACGATCTCCGGGTTCAGCACGGGCCGCGCGGTGTGCCGCGGCAGCAGCCCGATCACATTGCCCGTCGCCACCAGCGCTGCCACCGTGGAGTAGTCGTTGATCCGGTGCACGATGTTCAGTTCCTTGCTGGAGACGGCCGCGACGGCGGACAGCACGTCCGCGGGGGAATAGCCGGCGTGGCTGGTCACCCACGGTTCGCCGACGACGTCGTCCGCCGTCACCGCCCGCTGGCCGGCCAGCCGGTGCCCGGCAGGCAGCGCGACATCGAGCGGCTCGTGCGCGAGCGGGATCACCGCTACCCGTTCCTCGGGCCAGCGCGGGCTGTGGTCCATCCGGTGCGCCAGGACCAGGTCATAGCGGGCGGTCAGGGCGGGGAAGTCCTGCTGGGCCACATCCTCGTCGGAAAGCAGGATCCGCGGCTGGTCCGGGGCGGCCAGCAGCCGGGCGAGCGGCGCGAACAGCGCCTGGCCGGCGCTGTGGAAACCGCTGAGCGTCACCGGCGCCACGGGCGAGCCGTGGTACGCGCCGATCGCCGTCCGGGCGTCCGCCATCGCGCTGACGACAGCGGCGCCGGCATCCGCGAGCACCTGGCCGGCCTCGGTCAGCACCAAGTTCCGGCCCTCCTTCCGGGTCAGCGGCACGTCCACCGTCTTCTGCAGGGCGGCCAGCTGCTGGGACACCGCCGACGGCGTCACGAGCAAGGTCTCGGCGACGGCCTTGACGCTGCCCAGGGCCCCCAGTTCGCGGAGCATCTCAAGCTGATGGATTTCCATGCCGCCCAGTCTATGCGGAAGAACATGCTAAATCGTCGATTGAGAAAAATCCGGTTGTGCTAATGCTTTACAGCGGCTCTAATGGGGTGAGTTGTCCCACGCCACCCGTCCCCGGACAGCAGGGCAACCCACCCAGCAGAGTAATCAGCACAGTTAGGAAGGCCCATGAAGGCTCTCTACAAGGCCGGCGCCCACGCAGGATTCGAGCTGGTGGACCGCCCGGAGCCGGAAACCGGTCCCGGTGATGTCAAGATCCGCGTCATGACCACCGGAATCTGCGGCACGGACCTGCACATCCAGGCCTGGGACGCCTGGGCCCAGGGCATCATCAACGCGCCGCTGATCGCCGGCCACGAGTTTTACGGCGAGGTTGTCGAGATCGGCGAGGACGTCCTGGACGTCAAGGTGGGCCACCGCGTCTCCGGCGAAGGCCACATCGTCTGCGGCATCTGCCGCAACTGCCGGGCCGGCCGCAAGCAGATGTGCATCAACACGGTCAGTGTCGGCGTCCAGCGCGACGGCGCCTTCGCCGAGTATGTCGTGATCCCGGAGACCAACGTCTGGGTCCACCAGGACCCATCCGTGACGCCGGAACTGGGCGCCATCTTCGATCCCTTCGGCAACGCCGTCCACACGGCCCTCAGCTTTCCCCTGGTCGGCGAGGACGTGCTGATCACCGGCGCCGGGCCCATCGGCCTGATGGCCATTGCCGTCGCCCGCCATGCCGGGGCGCGGAAGATCGCCATTACCGACGTCTCCGCGCCGCGGCTGGATCTCGCCCGCAGCCTCGGCGTGGACCTTGCGATCGATGTCTCGAAGATGCGAGTCAAGGACGCGCAGCGCGATCTCGGCATGCGCGAAGGGTTCGACATCGGCATGGAAATGTCCGGACACCCCACGGCCCTGCCTGAGATGATCGACAACATGAACCACGGCGGCCGGATCGCGATGCTGGGACTGCCCAGCCAGTCGATCGACATCGACTGGGGCAAGGTGGTCACGCATATGCTGACCATGAAGGGCATCTACGGCCGCGAGATGTTCGAGACCTGGTACGCGATGAGCGCCATGCTGTCCTCCAACCCCGTACTGCACGCGAACATCTCCGCCGTCGTCACGGACACGCTGCCCGCCGCGGACTGGGAGAAGGGCTTCGAGATCGCCCGCGCCGGCGTCGGCGGCAAGGTGGTCCTGGACTGGACCGGCTTCTAGGCTTCTAGGCTTTCCAGTTTCCGGACCCGCCACCCCGCCGGCCCACCGGCCCCGCCGGCACCGTTTTCCGGCCCTACCGACCACACCCAGCTGAGGAGCACAACCCATGTATTCAGCCATCAAGGACCAGTTGCAGCACGAGCTGGACGAGATCCGCAGCGCCGGCCTGTTCAAGACCGAACGGCACATCGATTCCCCCCAGGCCAACCGCATCAAGGCCGGCCAGATCGGCGAGTCCGGCGCGGACGTACTGAACTTCTGCGCCAACAACTACCTGGGCCTGGCGGACCACCCGGAGATCATCGCCGCCGCCAAGTCCGCGATGGACGAGCGCGGCTTCGGCATGGCCAGCGTGCGCTTCATCTGCGGCACCCAGGACCTGCATCTGGCCCTCGAGGAGCGCGTCTCGACGTTCCTCGGCACCGAGGACACCATCCTGTTCTCCAGCTGCTTCGACGCCAACGGCGGCGTGTTCGAGTCGCTCTTCGGCCCGGAGGACGCCGTCATCTCCGACGCGCTGAACCACGCCTCGATCATCGACGGCATCCGGCTCTGCAAGGCCCAGCGCTTCCGCTACGCCAACCAGGACATGGCCGACCTGGAAGCCAAGCTGATCGAGGCCACCACGCAGGAGAACCCGGCCCGCCGCAAGATCATCGTCACGGACGGCGTCTTCTCCATGGACGGCTTCCTGGCGCCGCTCGAAGCCATCTGCGACCTCGCCGAAAAGTACGACGCCCTGGTCATGGTGGACGACTCCCACGCGGTGGGCTTCATGGGCTCCACGGGCGCCGGCACCCCGGAACACGCCGGCGTCTCGGACCGCGTGGACATCTACACCGGAACCTTCGGCAAGGCCCTGGGCGGCGCGTCCGGCGGCTATGTCTCCGGCCGCCGCGAGGTTGTCGCGATGCTCCGCCAGAAGGCCCGCCCGTACTTGTTCTCCAACTCCCTCGCCCCGGCCATTGTCGCGGCCACGCTCACGGCCCTGGACCTCGTGGAGAACTCCGGCGAACTGCGCAGCAAGCTCTTCGCCAATGCGGAGCTGTTCCGGAACCGCATGGGCGACGAGGGCTTCGAGCTGCTCCCGGGCGAACACGCGATCGTCCCGGTCATGTTCGGCGACGCCGTGATGGCCGCCAAGGTCGCGGACCAGATGCTGCACAACGGAGTCTTCGTCACGGCGTTCAGCTACCCGGTGGTGCCCAAGGGCGCCGCCCGGATCCGGGTGCAGCTCTCCGCCGCGCACAGCGCCGAAGACGTCGAGGCCTGTGTGCAGGCGTTCGTCCGCAGCCGGGACGCCGTGGCCGCCTAACCGGGAAGTCGCCGGCTAGTGGTCATTTTTCGTTAGTTCGTCCGGGGTTTAGGGGCCACGACCTCTTCGCGTCGGAGGACATGCCCAGTCTTCGGGCCCGGGACCGGGCACAACCGGAATATGTCCTCGCGCCGGCCCTGGCATAGGGCATGCCCCGTCCGGTGGGCATTTTCGTTTCCTTGGTCGTGCGCAGGCAGCCAGCGGGGCGCTCCTTCCCGGTTGCCCGCCGCCCGGCCGCTTGCCGGCCCTGGCAAAGCCCGGAATCCCGCGCGCGTTTGGCGCCCGGCGCCGAAGCAACTGGGCAGGACCGTCACGGCATGGGCGCGTGGGGCCGGTCCCGTCAAGCGTGGGGCGTGTCCGGCGGCGGGGCGTCGGGCTGCTCCCCGGGAGGACATGCCCAATTCTCGCGCCCTGGAGAGGGCACAAGCGGAATATGCCCATCCGCCGACCCCGGCGCGGGGCATGTCCTTAAGCCCGGGCACCCCACCGCCTGAACCTGAACCCCCGACGAACCAACAAAAATGCCTACTAGCCGGGGAGTCGCCCGCCCAGCGGGAATCTGTTTGCGGCGCCGCAACCCGTGCCGCAACCAAGTCCGTCTGCAAGGATGGAGCCATGTCAGCTCATTACGATGTCGTGATTGTCGGCGGCGGTATCGCCGGCCTGTCCCTTGCCTCCACCCTCGCCGGACAATGCAGCGTCGCCCTGGTCGAGGCCGAGCAGACCCTGGCATACCACACCTCCGCGCGCTCGGCCCGGCAGCTGATTCCCAGCTACGGCCCGCCCGTGGTCCAGGAGCTCACCCTCCGCACCCTGGAACTGATCGCCGCGCGCGACGTCGAACTGCCGGAGCCGGTGCTCTCGCCCCGCAGTTTCATGCTGATCGGGGACGACGCCGACGTCGGTGCGGCAGCAAGCGGCCACATGCGCCGGATCACCCACGCTGAGGCCCTGGAGCTGTGCCCGGTCCTGGTCCGCGAATCCTTCAGCGCCGCAGGCCTGGATGCCGGATCCTTCGCCTGCAACGCCCCCGTTCTGCTCGAGGACCACCGCCAACGTGCCGAGGCCGGCGGCGTGGACATCATCACCGGCGCCAGGGTCCATTCCGCCCAGCGCCTCGGCACCGGCTGGGAACTCGGCGCCGGGCAGGAAGGCTTCCAGGCCGCCGTCGTGGTCAACGCCGCCGGTGCCTGGGCGGACGAACTCGCCGTCCTCAGCGGTGTCGAGAAGGTCCAGCTGCAGCCGTACCGGCGCACCGCGGCGATCGTCGACGTCGAACATCCCCTTCCGGACGGCACCCCCATGGTGGCCGCTGCCGACAAGTCGTTCTATTTCAGGCGTGACGGCGAGCAGGTGCTGATCTCTCCCTCGGAGTCCGTTCCGAGCGGCCCCGAGGACGCCCAGCCGATTCCGGGCGACGTCGAGGCCCTGATCGCCCGGCTAAACAGCATCACCACCCTGGGGATCCGCGGTGTCCGCAAGGCGTGGACAGGGCTTAGGACCGAGGCGGCCGACGGCGTCCCGGTGGTGGGATTCGACGCCGAGGCCACCGGATTCTTCTGGCTCGCAGGCCAGGGCGGTTACGGGTTCCAGACCTCCTCCGGCCTCGCGGAACTGGCCGCCGGGCTGATCCTGGCCGGACAAGGAGCCGGCACCGGCACCGCGGCCCCGGCCCGAGCCGCCAGTCCGGCATCCCGGACAGTGGAGGCGCTGGCGGCTATGCGCTGGTCCATCCGGCGCTGAAGAATGGACTCATGAGCACCCTCATCACCAACATCGCCGAACTGATGACCCAGGACGCGGATCACCGGGTCCTGAAGAACGCGGCAGTGGTGATCGAGGGGGAGCGGATCGCCTGGCTCGGCGCCGCTGCCGATGCGCCGGCCGCGGACGGGGCTGTCGACGCCGGCGGCCGTGCCCTGCTGCCGGGCTGGGTGGATTCGCACACCCACCTGATCTTCGCCGGGGACCGGACCGCCGAGTTCGAGGCCCGGATGGCGGGGGAGAGCTACAGTGCCGGGGGCATTGCCGTCACCACCGGCGCCACCCGCAGCACAAGCGACTTCGACCTGACGCGGCTGGCGATGGGCCGGGTGGCGGAGGCCGTCTCGCAGGGCACCACGTACCTGGAGACCAAGACCGGCTACGGACTGGACGTGGAAAATGAGGCCCGCAGCGCCCGGATCGCCTCGACCGTGGTGGACGAGGTGACCTACCTCGGCGCGCACCTCGTGCCCGACGGCGTGGATTCCGAGGAGTACACGGACCTCGTCTGCGGACCCATGCTTGCGGCGGTCCGCCCCTACGTCCGCTGGGCGGATGTCTTCTGTGAACGCGGTGCCTTCACCGAGGACCAGTCCCGCCGCGTGCTCCGGGCCTGCAAGGAGGCCGGCCTGGGGCTGCGCGTCCACGGCAACCAGCTGGGCGTTGGCCCCGGCGTGCAGCTCGCCGTCGAATTCGGCGCGGCCAGTGTGGACCACGTGAACTACCTCTCCGCCGCCGACGTCGATTCCCTCGCCGCTAGCTGGACCGGCTGGGACGCCGCGGACGGTGCCGGCGGTGTTGACGGTGCCGGCGGCAAACGGGGAACAGTGGCCACCTGCCTGCCGGCCTGCGACCTCTCCACCCGGCAGCCGCTGGCTCCGGGCCGGGAGCTGCTCGACGCCGGGGTGCAGCTGGCGCTGGCCTCCAACTGCAACCCGGGCACCTCCTACACGAGCTCCATGGCGTTCTGCGTCACCACCGCGGTGCTGCAGATGCGGCTCAGCGTCCACGAGGCCGTGCGCGCGGCGACCTACGGCGGCGCACTGGCTCTCGGCCGGGAGTCCGGGAACGACGCCGACGGCGAGCGCGCCGTCGGTTCGATCGCCGTCGGACACCGCGCGGATCTGCACCTGCTCAACGCGCCTTCCGCAACCCACCTGGCCTACCGGCCGGGCATCCCGCTCACCCACGCCGTGTGGCGGGCGGGCGTCCGCGCCCGCTGACTGTGCCGCCAGGTCATCGCGCGGCCCCGGCCAGGCTGACGGTCACCCGGGAGGCTTCCCCGCGACGTCACCGGACCCATAGTGCCCTTGATCTGGCCGGAGTATCGTGGATCGAAGCCGGACAGTCTCGTCGGTTCAGGCAGCAAACGTAGCTCACAAGCGTCGATTGGCGACCGCCCAGGAGGGCCCATGCCTTCGCCCAGCGTCCCCATACCCCAGCCTCCGCCGCGGCCGGTGGTCGGCAACCTGCCCGATATCGACTCCAGCAAGGGCGTCCTGGGAATAGTCGAGGTGGCCGAGCAGTATGGCCCCATCGTCCGCATCCAGTTCTTCAACCGCAGCGTCGTCGCCGTCTCCTCCCAGCAGCTCGTCAACGAGGTGTGCGATGAATCCCGTTTTGGCAAGGTGCTGGGGATTGCCCTGCGGGAGGTCCGGCAGTTCGCCGGCGACGGCCTGTTCACCGCAGAAACACAGGAACCCAACTGGCAAAAGGCACACCGGATCCTGATGCCGGCGTTCGGGCCCGCGGCGCTGAAGCGCATGTTCGCGGGCATGGACGACATCGTCGAGCAGCTGCTGCTCAAGTGGGAGAGGCTCGGCCCCACCGCCCGGATCGACGTTCCGGACAACACCACCCGGCTGACGCTGGACACCATCGCGCTGTGCTCGTTCAGCTACCGGTTCAACAGTCTCTACCGGGCGGAGATGCACCCCTTCGTCGGCGCCATGGTCCGCGCCCTGGTCGAATCCAGGGACCGAGCGCGCAGGCTCCCTGTGCAGAACAAGATCATGCTGCGCAGACGGCACCAGCTCGAGGAAGACAATGCCCTGATGTTCGAGGTAGCCGAGCAGATCATCAGCGACCGGCGGCGCAATCCCAGCCCGGCGGGCAGCGAGGACATCCTCGACACCATGCTCAGCGCGGCGGACCCGGTGACCGGTGAGCGGCTGTCCGAGGAAAACATCCGCTATCAGATGGTCACCTTCCTGATCGCCGGGCATGAGACCACCAGCGGCCTGCTGTCCTTTGCGCTCTACGAACTGCTGCGCCATCCGGGCGTCCTGGCCAAGGCGCACGCCGTGGTGGACGAGGTTCTTGGCACCGACAGCGCCACGTTCGAACACCTGCCCCGGCTGGGGTACCTGGACCAGATCCTCAAGGAGACGCTTCGGCTGTGGCCCACCGCCCCGGCATTCAACGTCGCTCCATACGAGGACACGACGCTCGGCGGCCGCTACGAAGTCCCCGCGGGCCAGCCCATCCTTGTCCTGATCCCGCAGCTGCACCGGGACAAGGCGGCGTGGGGCGAGGACGCCGGCATCTTCGATCCGGAGCGGTTCTCCCCGGAACGGGCCGCGGAAATCCCCGCCAATGCCTGGAAGCCTTTCGGCAACGGGCAGCGCTCCTGCATCGGCCGGGGTTTTGCCCTGCAGGAGGCCATGCTGTTCCTGGCCAAGCTCCTGCAGCGCTTCGAGATCACGGCGGCGGACCCGGGCTATGAACTGCAGATCAAGCACACCCTGACGATGAAGCCTGAAGGGCTGTTCATCCACGTGCGCCGGCGGGACGTCCGGATCAACACGGCAAGCCAGGCCGCCGTCGAACATGCCCGGCAGGCGGAAGCGCCAGCCGCCGCCCCCAATGGTGTCCCGATCCGGGTGCTCTACGGTTCCAATGCAGGCACGTCCAGGGATTTCGCCCAGCGCATTGCCAACGACGCCGGACGGCGCGGCTACAGCCCCACCATCGCTCCGCTCGACGAGGCAGCCGGCGGACTGCCGACGGCGGGGCTCGTCACCATCGTGGCCTCCTCCTACGAGGGGCAGCCGCCGGACAACGCCCGGAAGTTCCTGACCTGGACCGAGGGCCTGCAGCCCGGCGGCCTCGCCGGGGTGCGGTACACGGTCTTCGGCAACGGCAACAAGGACTGGGCGCGGACCTACCAGCAGGTGCCCAAGGCCATTGACGCCCGGCTCGAGGACGCCGGTGCCGAGCGGATCTATGCCCGCGGAGAGGCCAACGCCCGCGGCGACTTCTTCGGCGATTTCGACGAGTGGTACGCGGGATTCTGGCCCGCCGTGGACGCCGCCCTCGGGCAGAGCACCAGCCCGCCGGCCGCGCAGCGCCAGCTGGAGCTGCAGTTCGTGGGCAACGTCCGGGACCCGCTGCTGCGCGAGAGCGGGCTGGCACTGGGTACCGTCGTGGTGAACCGGGAACTGGTCGATCTGTCGAAGCCCGGCGCCCGGTCCAAGCGGCATGTCGAGATCGCCCTGCCAGACGGGATGAGCTACCGGACCGGCGACTATCTGGCCGTACTGCCGCTGAATCCCAGCGACCTCGTGCAGCGCGCGCTGGCCCGCCTCAGCCTCGACTACGACTCGCACGTCCTGTTGAGCATGGAGCAGGGAGACACTTTCCTGCCTACGGGTACTCCCGTGGCCGTGGGTGAGCTGCTGAGCAGTTATGTCGAACTTGCGGTCCCGGCCACGCGGACCCAGCTCGAGTACCTGGCCGAGGTCGCGGCGGATCCTGCCCACCGCCGGGAGCTCGAGGCACTGGCGCAGGACCGCGGGCGCCATGCGGCGGAGATCCTCGACAAGCGGGTCTCCATCCTGGACCTGCTCGAGACGTATCCGTCATGCCAGCTGTCGTTCACCTCGTTCCTGCAGCTGCTGACCCAGCTGACGCCTCGGCGGTACTCCATCTCCTCGTCCCCGCTCTGGAGCCCCGACCACGCAACCCTGACCTTCGCCGTCATCCAGGCCCCGGCGTGGTCGGGCCGCGGCGTCTTCGAAGGTGCCTCATCCACCTACCTCGCCCAGGCCAGGCCCGGTTCAAGGGTTGCGGTCAATGTCTGTCCCTCGAATGCGGCCTTCCACCCGCCCCCGTCCCTGGACGTCCCGCTCATCATGGTCTGTGCAGGAACCGGGCTGGCACCCTTCCGCGGATTCGTCCAGGACCGGGCGCTGCGGGCCGAGGCCGAGGATACGACTCCGGCGCCCGCTTTGTTGTTCTTCGGCTGCCGTGCCCCGGATGCCGATTTCCTCTACCGTGCGGAGCTTGCGTCGTGGGCGGGCCAAGCCAATCTCGATCTCCGGCCGGTCTTTTCCACCGCGCCCGAGGACGGCCTGAAGTACGTTCAGGACCGGCTCTGGGCAGACCGGGCCGACGTCGTCGAGCTGGTCAAACAGGGCGCCACGGTCTACGTCTGCGGCGACGGCAAGCACATGGCGCCGCAGGTCCGCGACACGTGCGCGCTCATCTACCGGGAGGCCACCGGGGCCTCGGCGGCGGACGCCGAGGCGTGGATGGACGAGGTGGAACGCACCCACGGCAGGTACGTGGCCGACATCTTCACGTGAAGATGCCACCGCTCAGGAGAACATCGGCTCAGAAGAACATCGGCGGGGCGTCCAGGACGGTCTCGTCCACGCGCCGGTCCACCCACTGGCTGAAGGGCTTGTCCAGTTCATACTTGCCGCGGCTGGTCCGCAGCAGCGTCCGGACCTCGGCGTTGTCCGGGTTGTTCAAGGACTCGAAGTACTCCACGGACCAATGGAACCAGCGCATGCAGAACAGCCGCATGGTGAGCCCGTGTGTCACGAACAGGGCGTTCGGGGCATAACTGGGCTTGGACCAGTGCCGGTACAGCGTCTCCATGAACGAGGAGATCCTGTCGTACACATCGGAGCCGGACTCGCCCTCCCGGAAACGGTAGAAGAAGTGGCCGTAGGCGTTCCGGAGCTCCTTCTGGTCCTCGATGTCGCCGGCGATCTGGAAGTTCGCCCAGTCCTGCTCGCGCAGCCGCGGCTCCTCGATGACCCGCTCTGTCAGCGGGCCCAGGTTCAGGGCCTCGAGGGTCTGGTACGCCCGTAGATACGGGGAGACATAAACGCAGACCTGGCGGCCATCGAGCAGGCGCCGGACCTGCTCGCCGGCGGCCCGGGCCTGCTCGAGGCCCAGCCCCGTGAGCGGGATCCGGTAGTCCGGCACCCGGTTGTAAATGGAGGTGTCGGCGTTGGCGGCAGACTGGCCGTGCCGGATCATGATGATTTTCCCGGGCGCACTCATACATCCCAAGCATAGGGCCCTGCCATCCGGCGGCCCCGCCAGAGCCCGGAAGCAGGCAACTGCCAGCAACTGCAGGCAAGATAGGAACATGTTGGTTCCCTCCCGCCGTCGGCTGCGGATAGAAGTGTTGATTGTGCTGGGCCTGTCGCTGGGGCAGTCGGCTGTGTATTCCGTGGTGCAGCTGCTGGACAAGATGACCAGGGCGCCGCTGGCGCAGGGGACCTCCACGCTGAACCGCTCGCAAAGCAGCCGCGAGTACTTCGACCTCACCTACCAGCTGCTGGACATCATCTTCGCGCTGGTGCCGGTGGCCCTGGTGATCTACTTCCTCACCGAGCACCGGGCCGGCCTGACCGTGAACAGCAGCCTGTCCGGAAACGGCAGCCTGTCCGGAAGCAGCAGCGTGACCGGAAGTAGCAGCCACGGCGCCACCGCCTTCGGCAAGCTGGGCTTCAATTTCGCCCGGCCCGGCAAGGACCTGCTGCAGGGACTCGGCCTGGCCGCGCTGATCGGGATCCCCTCGCTGGGCCTGTACGCCGCCGGCCGGGCGCTGGGGATCACGACGGCGATCATCCCCAGTGCGCTGGACTCCTATTGGTGGACGGTGCCGGTGCTGATCCTCTCCGCGGTCCGGCACGGGATCGTGGAGGAGGTCATTGTGGTGGGCTACCTGCTGGACCGGCTGGGCAAGTTCGGCTGGAGCATGCCCGTGGCAATCTTTGCCAGCTCCATGCTGCGCGGCAGCTACCACCTGTACCAGGGCTTCGGGCCGTTCATCGGCAATGCGGTCATGGGCGTGATCTTCGCGCTGATCTACACCCGGACCCGCCGGGTGATGCCGCTCGTCATTGCCCACGCGCTGCTGGACATCGTGGCGTTCGTCGGGTTCAGCCTCTTCGGCAAGGCCATCGGCCTGGGCTGAGCCGGCCGGGGCTGAGCCGCCCCGGCCCGCGCCTGGCTGAGTAGCGCCCGGCCCGCCCGCGCCCGCCGTTAAACGATCTCGGCCGCCATCAATGGGTGACGTCATTGGCACCCGCTGATGGCGGCCGAAGTGTTAGGGCGGTGAAGGCCTCAGATGGTGACGGCTCCGGAAGCGGTTTCGAAGGTGACGGAGAGGATGCCGGGCGTGCCGTGCGGGGCAAGCCAGTTGACGGCGACATCTTCCAGCGGGTTCTCCACCTGTTCACCCAGCCATTCCGTGACGCGGTCCGCCGAGCCGGCGATGGTCAGGGCCGTCATCTTGACGTCGCTCGGGTAGGCGTTGGAGGGGTGCAGCTCCGGATCGCCCTCCCACTTGAGCATGTACGGGACCTGGGGGTCGGCGATGAGTCCCAGGATGCCGATCTGCTTCCAGACCAGCTCGCGGCCGTCGGGGAACTTCCGGTTGCCGTTGGCGGCAGCGCGGCCGAGCCGCTGCTCGAACGGCGCCAGGTCGTCAACCTCGACGCACCAGCCCATCCAGCCGCCGCCCGCTTCGGAGCGGGCGCGTACGGCCTGGCCGAAGGGAGCCTTGTCCGAGGCCGGGTGGTTCAGGACCTCGACGACTTCCAGGTACTTGTGTCCCGCGAGCGGGATAATCATGTTGCGGGTCCCGAAACGGGGGTGTATTCCGCCCTTTACGGCTTCGACGCCGAGGGCGGACGCAATACGGTCGGTGGTGGCTGCCAAACCATCTCGTTCACAGGCGTAAGAGACGTGATCCATGCGCATGCCATCATCTTGGCACTTTGTGATGGAGCTCTCAGCTTAGGGCAGCCTAAGCGAGATGGGATGTCATTCTGTGGTGGTGCGGGGACCATCGTTGCGCCCGACGCGGCAGGACCCGCCCCCGGACCCGGGGCGCCGGAGGGCGGGCTTCATCTTCGTCACAAAGCTATCCAAGGCCCGCACAGCGTTCCTACACTGAAGCCAGGTCATGAGTGCCAGCGGATAGCCCCGGCTTGCTGGCCGGCAACCCTCGTATCGCGGTGGGGTGCCCCGGGTGAAGACCTGGCCGTCCGGCGCCCGCCGGAGGGCAAGCGCGGCGCCTGCACCGCCCCGGGCCGATGGCCTGTGGGTGGCCTGTGCCCGGTCCTTGAGGAGTATCCCGATGTCCAATGCCTGGTCCTTCGAAACCCGCCAGATCCACGCCGGCCAGGAGCCGGACAGCGCGACCGGCGCGCGTTCCCTGCCCATCTACCAGACGACGTCGTTCGTGTTCCCCAGCGCCGAAAGCGCCGCCAACCGCTTCGCGCTTGCCGAACTCGCCCCTATCTACACCCGGATCGGCAATCCCACCCAGGACGCGGTGGAGCAGCGGGTGGCGAGCCTGGAAGGCGGTCTCGGGGCGCTGCTGCTCAGTTCCGGCCAGGCTGCGGAGACCTTCGCGATCCTGAACGTCGCCGAGGCCGGCGACCACGTGGTGGCCAGCCCCAGCCTTTACGGCGGAACCTACAACCTGCTGGCCCACACGCTGAAGAAGTTCGGCATCTCCGTGACCTTCGTGGAGGACCCGGACAACCTGGAGCAGTGGCGCGACGCCGTCCGGCCCAACACCAAGCTGTTCTTCGGCGAAGTGGTCTCCAACCCCCGCCAGGACGTCCTGGACCTCGAGGGCATCTCGAAGGTGGCCCACGGGGCCGGGGTCCCGCTGATCGTGGACAACACCCTCTCCACGCCGTACCTGATCCGGCCGATCGAGTGGGGTGCGGACATCGTGGTCCACTCCGCCACCAAGTACCTCGGCGGCCACGGTGCCGCAATCGCCGGCGTGATCGTGGACTCCGGCAACTTCGACTTCGGCAAGGACCCGGAGCGGTTCCCCGGCTTCAACACCCCGGACCCCAG
Source organism: Arthrobacter sp. UYEF20 (assembly GCF_040546335.1). Classification (NCBI taxonomy): domain Bacteria; kingdom Bacillati; phylum Actinomycetota; class Actinomycetes; order Micrococcales; family Micrococcaceae; genus Arthrobacter; species Arthrobacter sp. UYEF20. The sequence continues at coordinate 67,403 of NZ_JBEPNP010000018.1, forward strand.
CTACAACGGACTCGTCTACGCCCGGGACCTCGGGGCGGACGGCGCCCTGGGCGCGAATCTCTCCTACATCCTCAAGGCCCGCGTCCAGCTCCTGCGTGACCTCGGCTCCGCCGTGTCGCCGTTCAACGCCTTCCTCATCGCCCAGGGCATCGAGACCCTGAGCCTGCGCGTCGAACGCCACGTCGCCAACGCCACCCGGGTGGCCGAATGGCTCGAGGCCCGGGCCGACGTCGAATCGGTCGCCTACGCCGGGCTGCCCTCCAGCCCCTGGTACGAGCGCGGCCGCAAGTACGGGCCCAAGGGAACGGGCGCCGTCGTGGCGTTCAACATCGCCGGGGGAGCAGAGGCCGGCAAGCGCTTCGTCGACGCCCTCGAACTGCACTCGCACGTGGCGAACATCGGCGACGTGCGCTCGCTGGTCATCCACCCGGCGTCGACCACCCACAGCCAGCTCTCGCCCGAACAGCAGACAATTGCCGGCGTCAATCCCGGACTCGTACGGCTTTCGGTGGGTCTGGAACACATTGACGACATCATCGCGGACCTCGACGCCGGCTTCCGCGCGGCCAAGGGCGTCTGAATCCGCCAGGTTCCCGGCACCCTGCCCCAGGGGTGCCGGGAACTTCCCCGGTGCCGGGCACCCGGCCTCGAGTCACATAGCCGTCACAATCTTCGCCGCACCGGCGCCTCGTTTCGTAAGCTAGTTGCAGGTCATGAGTGCCAGTGACAGCCCCGGCTTGCTGGCCGGCAACCCTCCTTTTGCGGCGGGGTGCCCCGGGTGAAGACCGGGCCTGCCGGTCTGCCGACGGCGGGCAAGCGCGAAGTTAGGTCCTTACATGACGATTGCCGCCACCCGCACGGGTGTACCCGGAAGCAAAACCGCCCATACGCCAGCCACCGGCCCGGCCGCCGCGCTGCCCGAAACAGTGCCAGCCACAGTTCCCGAAACACTGCCCGGCACAGTTCCCGATACCGTTCCGGACGGGACCGTCCGGTACCTCCGGACCGGCGGCCTGGAACTCGAATCCGGCGCCCGGCTGCCCGATGTCACCCTCGCCTATGAAACGTGGGGGACCCTCAACGCGGACCGCTCCAATGCGGTGCTGATCGAGCATGCCCTCACCGGGGACACCCACGTCACCCGCGGTGCCGGCGAGGAGCCCGGCTGGTGGGAACAGCTCGCCGGGCCCGGCGCCCCCGTGGACACCGACAGGTTCTTTGTTGTCTCCATCAACATCCTCGGCGGCTGCTACGGCTCCACCGGACCCTCGACGCCGGCTCCTGACGGCCGGCCCTGGGGCTCCCGCTTTCCGCTGGTCACCCTGCGGGACACCACCGCCGCCGAAGCCCGGCTGGCCGACGCCCTGGGCATCCGCAGCTGGTACGCCGTGCTCGGCGGATCCCTCGGCGGGGCCCGGGCCCTCGAGTGGGCCGTGACCTTCCCGGAGCGGGTCCGGCGCTGTGCCGTGATTTCCATCGGGGCCAGCAGCACCGCCGAACAGATCGCCTTTGCCCAGGCCCAGACGCTCGCCATCCGCCAGGATCCGAGTTTCAGGGGCGGGGACTACTACGGCGGCCCGGGGCCTGTTGCGGGCCTGGCCCTGGCGCGCCGGATCGCGCACATCACGTACCGCTCCGCCGCCGAACTGGACGGACGCTTCGGCCGGAATCCCCAGGCGTCCGAGGCTCCGCTGGAAGCCGGATCGCTGGCGGGCCGGGGGCGCTACCAGGTGGAGAGCTACCTCGACCACCAAGGCAGCAAGCTGGTCCGGCGCTTCGACGCGAACAGCTACATCGCCATCACCGAGGCCCTCATGAGCCACGACATCAGCCGCGGCCGCGGGGCGCTCGAGGAGGCCCTGGCGCCGGCCACGGCCGAGTTCCTGGTGGCGGCCGTGGACTCGGACCGGTTGTATTTCCCGGCGCAGTCCCGGGCGCTCGCCGAGGCGCTGCCCGGCGAGGTGGAGGTGCAGCTGATCGAGGCGCCGATCGGCCACGACGGCTTCCTGACCGAGATTGGCCAGCTCAGCGGCCAGCTCCGGGAAGGTTTCTTCAGCTGACCCCTGCCCGCCGCCCGTCAATGGCCTCAAACCGCCATCGCCTCGGCCGAAACGGCCGCCGATTGTGCATTTTTGCAGACGCGCCCTGCACTAATGGCCGTTGAGGCCGGGGCCGGGAGGGACCATACTCATTGGGAATGATGCCGCGTGTCACAAATCACAGGCGTCCTCTGCCCAATGGTCCACAGGGTGTCGACGGAGACACCGAAGGAGTCACGATGAGTACGGAAAACGCGGCCGCGAGGCGCGCAGAAGAGCCCGACGTCAAAACGTCCGGCCTGAAGAAGGTGGTTGCCGCCTCGATGGCCGGCACCGTGGTGGAGTGGTACGAGTTCTTCCTCTACGCGTCCGCCGCCACCCTGATCTTCGGCAAGATGTTCTTCCCCAACTCGGGGACCGAACTGGACGGCATCCTCGCCGCCTTCCTCACCTATGCGGTCGGCTTCATTGCCCGCCCCATCGGCGGGATCGTCTTCGGCCACTTCGGCGACAAGTTCGGCCGCAAGCAGCTCCTCCAGCTCAGCATCATCCTGGTCGGTGCCTCCACCTTCGCGATGGGCTGCCTGCCGGGCTTTGCCCAGATCGGCTACTGGGCCCCGGCCCTGCTGGTCTTCCTGCGCTTCGTTCAGGGCTTCGCCGTCGGTGGTGAATGGGGCGGCGCCGTCCTGCTCGTCGCCGAGCACAGCCCCAGCAAGTCCCGCGGCTTCTGGGCCAGCTGGCCGCAGTCGGCGGTTCCGATGGGCAACTTGCTCGCCACCGGTGTGCTGTTCCTGCTCTCCTCGGTCCTGTCCTCCGCTGACTTCCTCGGCTGGGGCTGGCGCATCGCGTTCTGGCTCTCCGCCGTGATCGTGGTTATCGGTTACTACATCCGCACCAAGGTCAGTGACGCCCCCATCTTCCTGGAAGCCCGCAAGGAGGTCGAGGCCGGCAAGAAGGGCTACGGTGTCGCCGAGGTTTTCCGCCGCTACCCGCGGGGCGTCTTCACCGCCATGGGATTGCGTTTCGCGGAGAACATCCTGTACTACCTCGTGGTCACGTTCTCCATCACCTACCTCAAGACGGTGGTCCACACGGACACTTCGCGGATCCTGCTGCTGTTGCTCGTTGCGCACTTCGTGCACTTCTGTGCCGTACCGATGGTCGGCAAGCTTTCGGACCAGTTCGGCCGCAAGCCCGTCTATATGGCCGGCGCTGTCCTCGGCGCCACCTGGGGTTTCTTCGCCTTCCCGATGATGGACACCGGGAACGATCTCGTCATCCTCGCCGCGATCACCATCGGCCTGCTGTTCCACTCGCTGATGTACGCCGGCCAGCCGGCCATCATGGCCGAGATGTTCCCGACCCGGATGCGCTACTCCGGTGTCTCGCTGGGCTACCAGGTCACGTCGATCGTCGCCGGCTCGCTGGCCCCGATCATCGCCGTCGCGCTGCTGAGCGCCTTCGGCTCCTCCACCCCGGTGGCCATCTACCTGCTGATCGCCTGCGCCATCACGGCAGTCGCGGTCTTCTTCCTGAAGGAAACCCGCGGCATCTCGCTGCACGACGTCGACGCCGCCGACGCCCAGGGCACGGCCGACCTGCTTGCCGCAGGCAAGAAATAACAGGCAGGAAGTAACAGGCAGAAAGTAGCAGGCAAGAAATAACAGGCAAAAAGTAACAGGCAAGAAACGACAGCCCCTGTCCCGCACTGCGGGAACAGGGGCTGTTGTTCTGTGCGTGCTGTGCTCAACCTGCCAGGACTGCCTGGCGCTCGGCGACCTCGGTGCGGATCGCTTCGAGCACGGCCTGCACGGGGGCCGAGCGCAGCGATTCCGAGCGCGCCACGGCCCAGATGGGGAGTTGCCGCTGGAAGTCGTCCGGCAGCACCGGCAGGAAGTCGGGATTCCCCACCACCAGGAAATTGGGCAGCAGCCCGATCCCGCCGCCCCGGCGCACGGCCTCGAGCTGGGCGAAGATGCTGGTGGCCTGGAAGCTGGACCGGGGCACGGGAAGCTGGGTGGAGCGGTGGCCGAGTTCGGCGACCTGCAGTGCCGATTCCACGTAGGAGACAAAGCCGTGCTGCCTCACGTCGTCGAGCGTGAGGGGCAGCCCACGCTCCTGCGCGTACTGCGGGCTCGCATACAGCCGGAGGAAGTAGTTGCTCAGGAAGATGGTCTGGGCGTTGCTGACGTCCAGGTTCCCCACCACCACCTCGAGGTCCACGCCGGAGCGGTTCTGGCTGACCTTGCGCGTGGCGCTGAGCAATTCCACGTTGAGCGTCGGATGTTCCTGCTGCAGCCGCACCAGCGCCGGTGCGACGAAGCCGGCGCCGAAGCCGTCCGGCGTCGCCATCCGGACCAGGCCGGAGAGCAGGTCCCCCGTCCGGGTGATGCGGCTGGACAGCGCGCCGAGGGTGCCCTCGATAGCCTCGGCCGCGGCGACCGCCTGGCTGCCGAGCTCCGTCAGCTCCCAGCCGTGCGGGTTCCGTTCCAGGGTGCGCCCGCCCAGCTGCTTGTCCAGGGCGAGGATCCGGCGGGAGATGGTGGTGTGGGTGGTGCCGAGTGTCTCCGCGACCGCATTGAACCGGCCCAGCCGCGCCACGGTCAGCAGGATCAGCAGGTCATCGGGGCTCGGAAGCCGCCTCAAGTCCACAATGCCTCTCCTCCAACGGGCCGATGTGCATCCATGCACATGCCGTCTGTAGTTTTTTGCCTTGATTGCACTGTAGCAGGGTGTGATGCTGGACACGGAACATCCCGGCGTTCCGGCCGGATGATGCGGACTTAAAGCAAAGGAGCTTTCGCCATGGCAGTAATCGCTTGGATCGGACTGGGGAACATGGGCGGGTCCATGTCGGTGAATCTCGCCCAGGCCGGGCATGACGTCCGCGGCTTCGACCTCAACACCGAGGCCCTCTCCGCCGCCGAAGCAGGCGGCGTGAAGCCGGCCGGCAGCATTGCCGAAGCCGTCGACGGCGCCGACGTCGTCTTCACCATGCTCCCCAAGGGCGAGCACGCCCGCGCCGTCTACCTCGGCGAGGACGGCGTCCTGGCCCACGCGGAGACCCGCACGCTCCTGGTGGATTCCTCCACCATCGACATCGCCTCCGCCCAGGCCCTGCACGACGCCGCCGCTGCCGCCGGCTTCCGCTTCGTCGACGCCCCGGTCTCCGGCGGGATGAGCGGCGCGAAGGCCGCAACCCTGACGTTCATGATCGGCGGCGAGGCAGGCGCCGTTGCCGAGGCCACCGAGTACATCCGTCCGATGGCGGCGAACATCATCCCGACCGGCGGCGCCACCACCGGCCAGGCCGCGAAGATCTGCAACAACCTCATGCTCTTCATCAACCTGGCCTCGACGGCGGAGGGTGCAGTGCTTGCCGAGCGGCTCGGCCTGGACAAGCAGGTGTTCTGGGACATCGCCTCCGTATCCTCCGGTGACAGCTGGGCCCTGCGGACCTGGTACCCGGTGGCCGGCGTCGTCCCCACCGCGGCCTCGAACAACCACTTCGCGCCGACCTTCACCACCGAGCTGGCCAACAAGGACATCGGGCTCGCCATCAGCGCCGCACGCGACACCGGCACCCCGCTGGAAATCGGCGAGCACGTCCAGCAGCTCTTCCAGCGGCTCATCGACTCCGGCCAGTCCGGCAAGGACTGCTCAATGATCATCAAACTCGTCGACGGCTCCCTCGAGTCCGCCAACTAGCCAAGCTGCACTGCGCCAAACTGCACTGCACCAAGCCGCACGCTTCGAACCCGCACCACACGAAAGAGACCCACCCCATGGAACGCATTCCGCACTTCATCAACGGCGCCCTGATTTCCGACGCCGACCGCTTCGGCCCCGTCTTCAACCCGGCCACCGGCGAACAGGAGAAAGAGGTCGCCCTGGCGTCCGCCGCCCGCGTCGAGGAGGCCGTCCAGGCTGCCCGCGCCGCCCTGCCGGGCTGGCGCGCCACGAGCCTGGCCAAGCGCACCGGCATCTTCTTCAAGGTCCGTGAACTGCTGATGCAGCGCCGTCCCGAGCTGGCAGCCCTGCTGACCAGCGAGCACGGCAAGGTCCTCTCCGACGCCGAAGGCGAAATCACCCGCGGCCTGGAGAACATCGAATTCGCCACCGGACTGTCCCACGCGCTCAAGGGCGAGCGCTCCGAACAGGTGTCCGGCGGCGTCGACGTCCACTCGGTGCGCCAGCCGGTCGGCGTCGTCGCCTGCATCACGCCGTTCAATTTCCCCGCCATGGTGCCGCTGTGGATGATCGGCAGCGCCCTGGCCTGCGGCAACACCGTGCTGCTCAAGCCGAGCGAGAAGGACCCGTCCTCCGCCCTCTTCATCGCCCAGGTCTTCGCCGAGGCCGGCCTGCCCGCCGGTGTGCTGAACGTGGTGCACGGGGACAAGGAAGCCGTGGATGTCCTCCTGGAACACCCGGACGTCAAGGCCGTCAGCTTCGTCGGCTCCACGCCGATCGCCCAGTCCATCTACAAGCGTGCCGCGGACCACGGCAAGCGCGTGCAGGCCCTGGGCGGCGCCAAGAACCACATGGTGGTCCTGCCCGACGCGGACCTGAGCATGGCCGCCGACGCCGCCGTCTCCGCCGCGTACGGTTCCGCCGGCGAGCGCTGCATGGCGGTCAGCGTGCTGGTGGCCGTCGGGAACATCGCCGACGAGTTGGTGGACGCGATCACCACCCGGATGGCCACGCTCAAGATCGGCCCCGGCACGGACCCTGCCTCGCAGATGGGACCGCTCATCACGGCCGAGCACCGCGACAAGGTGGCCTCCTACGTGGCCGGCGCGGCCAACGAAGGGGCCACCGTGGTGGTGGACGGACGCACGCAGGAGTTCGACTCCAAGGGCTTCTTCATCGGCGTCAGCCTCATCGACAACGTCAAGCCCGGCATGAAAGTCTACGACGACGAGATCTTCGGCCCCGTGCTTTCGGTGGTCCGGGTCGAGACGTACGCCGATGCGGTCAAGCTCGTCAACGACAACGAGTTCGGCAACGGTGTGGCGATCTTCACCCGCGACGGCGGCGCCGCCCGGCAGTTCGAGTTCGACGTCGAGGCCGGCATGGTGGGCGTCAACGTGCCCATCCCGGTGCCGGTGGGAACCTTCTCCTTCGGCGGCTGGAAGAACTCGCTCTTCGGCGACACCCACATGTACGGCCCCGAGAGCATCCGCTTCTACACCCGCGGCAAGGTGGTCACCACCCGCTGGCCGGACCCGTCCACCTCGGTGATCGACCTCGGTTTCCCGCAGGTCGACTGACACCGGCCGGCCCGGCGCCGGTGCACGTACGAAGAGAGGCCCCGCAGCTGCGGGGCCTCTCTTCGTTCGTGCCTGGCATGCGTGGGCACGGCTAGCCCTTCATGATCTCCGCGCGCTGGGCCATGTAGTCTTCCATGGCGAGCTCGCCGTTGCTGTAGCGCTGGTCCAGTTCCGCCAGTTTCCGCGCCCGGAAGCCCTGCGGGGCCGACGGCACGGGCGGCACCACCGGCGGGCTCTGCTGCCAGGACGGCTGCTGCGGGGGGTGCTGCTGTTCCGGTCGCTGTTCCGATCTCGGTTGCGGTTGCGGCGGATTGTTCAGGTACTCGGGGCTGTCCTCATAGGGCACCGGGGGCTGGTAGCCCTGTTGTCCGGGATAGCCTGGTTGTCCGGGGTAGCCCGGCTGTCCGGGGTACGGCTGGTTTGCTGGCGGCTGCGGGGCGCCCAGCTGGCCGAACCCGCCATAGTAGTCCCGCTGCGTGAAGCCGTCCCGCGGCTGGTTGCTTTGCTGGCCGGGGAACTTCCCGAACTGCGTGGGGAACGGGCCGCCCTGCTGGTCCGGGTACCCGCCGGGCATGCCCTGGTCCTGGTTCCGGCGTCGCACGGATTTCTTATACAGGCGCATCGCCATCGGGACCAGGAATGACAAAACGATGATCCAAAAGAACAAACTGTTCACGGGGCCGCGCCTTTCAAAGGGTGTCCTTTCAGCTTAACCCCATCGTCTCCGGGTCAGCGCCGGACAGCCGGCATCCCGAGATAGCTGCGTACGCCGCCACCGCGGCGCCGACCGACTGCCCACCGTCGGCCCCGGTGCCCGGCTGCGGCCGGATATCCAGTTCGCAGCTGCGGCAGCCCAGCCAGACCGTCGACGCGTGCCAGCGCCTATCCAGTCAGACAGTCCAGGCCCGGACCTTTGTGGGACCGCGCCAGCGAAGACTGTGAGTCCGGCTGGTTGGCCCCGCTTGTGGGCCTGTTCTGTTCGGTGAGGTGGCGTTGAAGGTCGGCCGCGGGCATCGGCCGGTTGAGAAGAAAGCCCTGGACGGCGTCACAGCCCAGTTCGCGTAGTTGGGCGAGTTGGGCGGAGGTTTCGACTCCTTCGGCGACGACGCGCAGGCCCATGCCGTGGGCCATGGCCACGACGGCGTTGACGATGATGTCTTTCGGACCGGTGTCGGTGAGTTCGTCGATGAAGGATTTGTCGATCTTGAGGGTGGTGAAGGGAAGGTTGCGCAGCCGGGCGAGTGAGGAGTGTCCGGTGCCGAAGTCATCGACCGCCAGCTTCACGCCGAGAGCGCGCAGTTCCCGCAGTTGGACCGCGATGGCGGCATCGGGTCCGGCGAGCATGCTCTCGGTGACTTCCAGTGTGAGGCGGTGGGCGGGCAGCCCGGCTTGGTCGAGGGCGCGAGTGACGATGTCGACGAACCCGGGTGATGCGAGTTGCCTGATGGACAAGTTCACCGCGACCGTGATCTCGCCTGTGACGGTGGGCATCTGGGTGACCTGACGGCATGCTTCGTTGAGTACCCAGGCGCCGATGGGCACGATCAGCCCAGTCTGTTCGGCGATCGGGATGAACTCAACCGGAGGGATCGAGCCGAGGGTGGGGTGCTGCCAGCGCAGCAGGGCCTCTACAGCGCGGGTCTGGCCGGTAGCAACGTCGCAGATGGGCTGGTAGAACACAGTGAACTGGCCAGCCTCCAGGGCGGTGCGCAGGTCGGTCTCAAGCTGCACCCGCGCGGTAAGCGCGTGGTGCATTTCGGGCTGAAAGGCGCACCAGTGGGCTTTGCCGGCCGTTTTGGCCGCATACATGGCCAGGTCGGCGTTGCGGAGAATTTCCTCAGGGCTGACTGGCCGTGCCGCGTCGGTCACGGCGAGCCCGATGCTGGCACGTGGGATGATGCGCTGGCCGCCGATCTCCACCGGAGTGGCCAACGTGTCCACGATCCTTTGAGCCAGCCTTTGGCCGTGGCCGGTCGAGGTCTGCTCGGCGAGGACCGCGAACTCGTCACCGCCGAGCCGGGCCACGGTGTCGCCGGCTCGAACGATCGCACCCAGCCGTGCCGCGATCTCGCAGAGCAGCAGGTCGCCGGCGTTGTGCCCGAGGGTGTCGTTGACGTCCTTGAAGTCATCGACGTCGATCATCAGCAGCGTCATGGTGGCGCCGGTGCGCCCGGCTTGGGCCAGCGCGAGCCCGAGCCGGTCCATCAGCAACGCCCGGTTCGCGACCCCCGTCAGTGGGTCATGAAAGGCCCGGTGCTCCATCTCCGCGGCCTGCCGGGCCAAGGCGTCCCTCGTCTCGCGCAGCCGCCGATCGGCGGCCTTGGCCGCGGTGATATCGCGCCCGACATACGCCAGCCGCAGCACGGCCCCGGCCTCGTCAAACACAGGCGAGATCGTCAGCGACACGTCCACCGCCGTACCGTCGGCCCGTAGCCGGATGGTCTCCAGCTGTTCGACCCGCCGCCCCGCGGCCACCTCGGCCAGGATGAAATCGAACTCAGCCGACCGGTCCGCCGGCACCAGCCGCACGAAGGACTGACCGATCATGTCGGCCGCCGGGTAGCCGTAAATCTGCTCCGCGCCGGGGTTCCAGGTCCGTACCGTGCCGTCCAGCTCGCTGCTGATGATCGCGTCGGAGGAGGCGGTGACGATGGCCGCGAGCTGTCCGGAGGACTCCGCCGCCGTCACCCGCTCGCTGACATCGCGCAGGAACGCGTACAGCGACACGCCGTCGGGTTCGTCCTGGGCCCAGATCGTCAGGTCGATGGGGAATTCGCGGCCCTCTCGGTGCCGGGCGGTGACCTGCACCGGTCGGCCCACCAGCCGGGCCTGACCGGTGTTCAGGAACCGGCGCAGCCCCGCCTCATGCGGGGCCCGGTCCTGTTCACGCATGATCAGCTCGCTCACGGTGCGGCCGACTGCCTCGTCTTTGGTGTAGCCGAACAGTTCCTCGGCCGCCTGATTCCAGTCGGTCACCACCCCGCCGCCGTCCATCCCCACGAAACCATCGGCTGCGGTGTCGATTAACCGCTGCGCGCGGCCATCTACCGCCAGTTGGGTCGCCTGCATCTGTGCTTGAGGCCTTTCTCCGCGCATGCGACGGTTTCCGATCCGGGCGAACTCGTGAAGAGCCGCAGTTCGAGGCTGGATGCTGACACCAACGTCAGAGTTACTTATCGGCCGCCGAACGTTCTTCGTTAGGGCCGGCAACCGGGCGCGCACCACCTGCGGCGCACGTCACCGGCTCGCGGACCCGATCTGCGCCGGGCTCACCCACGCCGCCCGGGGAAAAGCGTTGGCGCGCAGCGGCTCTTCGAGCGCGGTGCGGCCCGACTCGGGGAGTACGGTTTCGGCGAAGGGCCGACCTACGGGCTCGACTTGTCCGCCGTTGTGAGTTGCACACGTGATCGGATGCGCACCGGCCGCTGAGCTGGCGACCAGCATCCTCGCGGGAGGCGGCGGAGGAACTATTTCCGGGGGACTGCCGAGAGTTTGCTTGACCGTTAACCTGTCCCACAAGGGGAACTAACCTGTCCCATAAGGGGAACCGTAAACGGGACTCAGGCTTCGGTGGGTTCTCATCGGCTAAGCCGACGCCGCTTTTCAAGTCTGCGGCTCGTTGCCCAGCAAGCAGCCCAGACTGCACACAGAGTGACGCTTCGCCCCAGTCCTCCCACAGTCAGTCCGGCCGGCGGTGGCCGGTCAAGCCGTGTTCGTAGGCGAAGATGACGGCGTGCACACGGTCCCGCAGCCCGAGTTTCATCAGGATTCGGCCCACATGGGTTTTCACCGTTGACTCCGCCACGAACATCCGTTCGGCGATCTCTGTGTTTGTCAGTCCGCCGGCGATGGCGGAGAGGATTTCCAGTTCCCTTGGTGTCAGGGCCGCGACGGCTTCGTCACCCCCGGAGGGGGGACCGGAGGGAAGCCTTTGGCTGAAGAGATCCAGCATCCGGCGGCTGACCCTGGAGGAAATGGCGGCGTCTCCTCCGGCGACGGCTCGAATGGACGCGAGCAACTCAGCTGGTCCGACGTCCTTGAGCAGAAAACCGCTGGCACCGGCCCGGAGCGCCGCGAAGGCATACTCGTCGAGATCGAAGGTCGTGAGGACAATGACCCGTGACTGCGGACACTCCTCGACAATGCGCCGGGTCGCGGCGATGCCGTCCGTGTCCGGCATCCGCACATCCATCAGCACCACGTCCGGTGCCAAGGTACGACACATGTCGATGCCAATCCTGCCATCAGCGGCTTCGCCAGCAACTTCGATCCCGTCCTGGGCATCCAGCACCATGCGGAATCCCATTCGGACGAGTGTCTGGTCATCGACCAGCAGCACCCGGATGGGGCGCGTGGGAGGGGCAGCTACCGTTGCCATGGGGCTCCCTTTTGCGGTGGGAACCGGGCGGTCACGGACCATCCACCGTTGCCCAGAGGACCCGCGCGCAGCGTGCCGCCATACAGTTCGACGCGCTCACGCATTCCGACGACGCCACGCCCAGCATGGTCGGCACGGAAGAGCACCGGTTGGCCGTCGTCGGTCACCGAGACCATGATCGCCTGGGCGCTGAACTGCGCGCGAACCGTGACCGCTGTTGCTGCTCTGGCGTACTTAAGCGCATTGGTGAGCCCTTCCTGGATGACCCGGTAGATAGCGAGTTGGATCCCGGGGTCGCCCGGAGGAAGACCGGCCGAATGCAGGACCACCGGAAGGCCCGCAGAACGGAAAAGCTCCACCAAATCGGGGACCTCCGCCACCCCGGGCGAAGGTGCTACTGCGCCGGCCAAGTCCCCGGTGTTGCCTTCGTCCAGAACTCCAAGCATCCGGCGCATGTCCGCCACCGCAACGCGCCCCGTCTCGGCGACCTGACGCATGGCCTGGACGGCGCGGGCAGGATCAGTGGAGGCAATCTCCGCAGAACCATGCGCCAGGGAAATCATCACAGCCAATCCGTGCGAGACGATGTCGTGCATCTCCCGGGCGATCGCGTTGCGCTCCGCGGCGGCTGCAATGCTGGCCAGATGCTCCCGTTCACGAATCAGCCGGTCTGCACGGTCCACGAGGGCGTTTACGTAGCCGCGGCGCGTGCGTACGTTCAGACCGATCAGTGTCGCGATCACCAGCACGATAGTCGCCTGGACGGCCTGGCCAAGGTCCACCATCGACCAGGGCTGTAGTGCCGCGGCGACAAGGAGGATTGCGCTGGTACCCAGCAGGCCAAAGACGGCGTGCCGCGCTGACCGGTAGACGGCGACGGCGTACAGCGCCATGGCCGCCGCCACCGCCGCGAAGCTCGCCGGAACCGAGAACGTGATGAGCATGACGCCGGCCGTGGCCGCCAACGACGACATTGGAGCTTGCCGCCGGAGCAAAAGTGCAGTGCCGGAAACCACCACCGCGAGCAATGGGAGAAGGAACCCTGGACCTTCGGCCTCGTGAACGATAGCGGCTGCTGCCAGGGCCGGCCCTGTATATGCGGCGGCGGCCAGGAGGTCGATAATGCGCGGGCGGGAGCGCCATCCGCCTCGCCGAAGCGGTTCGCCCGACGAAACCGGCGCCGTCAAGGCCACTTCCGGCAATGCTGCCAGGCGTGTAGTGTCCCTGTCTCGGTCATGCTCCGGACTCTACCCGTCGTGGAGTGCATAAGGGTCCCTAGGTCTTCTTTCTGGAGGTGGCGGTCTTGTTGGCGGGCGCCGACAGGACCGAAGCTCAAGTTTGCCGGTCCTGCAAGCCCTGCTGGAGATCACTGGAGTGCAAGGGCCAGGTAGAGGGCTGTGAGGACCAGCGTGGTGGGGGTCATGATGAGGCGTTCAGGTTTGCTGCGGGAGATTCCGTTCATGAGGACGCCGAGCACGAAGTATGCCGTCATCACCCACACGGTGATCGCCGTAAAGGATTCGCTGACCAACGGCGGGACAAGACCTGCCTTGGCCAGCGCTGCATAGGCGAAGAGGGCATACCCGGATATGGAGAGGGCGCTCCCGATTCGGAGTTTGGCAGGGAGGACACGGTGTTGTCCGCCCCACGCCATCCTCCCGAGCGGGGCTCCGGCGATGAGCGCGCCCTGGAAGCTGGTCAGGCCAGCCAGAAGTGCGCAGGCGAGCATTGCGGAAAGCTGATCCAACGGCATTACAAAACCATCCTCTTGTCCAGCACCAAGCAATTTGTACCCCCGGCTGTGAGGGTGCGTTTCTTCCCGGGCATGTGGGGGCTGTCCATGATGCGACCCCTCAGCTGAAGTTGTCGAACGCGCGTGGGCAACGTGTGTCTTGCGGGTGCTGCCGTCATCTCGCAGATTGCCCGCCAGCTATGACGTTTGTGCCGCATGTAGAGGGCCATCGGTACGGTCATGTTGAGCGCCATAACGACGTTTGACAGCACAGGCAGCCGACCCCACGGGTCGCTGACTCCGGCAAGGCCCGCCACAAGATCGTAGAGGGGGTCCAGCACGAACATTCCCGCGTACATCAACACGACCATCACGGCGAAATGCTTGGCAACGTAGAAGTATCCGGACCGGCGCTTCGGGCCGGCGTGATCGGCCCCGCCCAGGGAATCAGCTGGGCGGAGGGGGGGAATTCGGCAGGTGCGGCGTCATGTCATCTGCCCCTGTGCCCGGCGGCGGATAGCGGTTCGTATGATCGCCGGCAGGGAACCGACGAGAATGGCGAGCAGCAGGCCGAGCGCGAACAGGACAGGAACCCGGACAGATGTCCCTCCAGCGGGGAGGTTCAGATGCGCCGTGGGATAGTCGATCATCTTGGCTGCGGACAGCGCGGTGGCACGGTCGGCATGCTGCGCCAGATACTCGATGGCGCCGTCGAATCCGAGCACCCCGCCGGCGCCGGCAAAGGCATCGACGGGCACGTTGCGGGACGCGGCCCAGTCCCTCAATTGCGGGTCAATGTCCTGGTCCCGAGCCCTGCCGGGTGCGATGACCCGGTCCACGGCAGGTGCTTGCCGTTCCGGGACGGTCAGGAGAATCAGCCCATGTTTGGTGGTGACTGTGTCCGTGGGGGCGACCGCCACTGCCCGGGCTGCGAAGGAGACGTTGTAGACCTCGAACGCGCTGGCGACGTCGATTTCACTCACCCCGTTGAAGAGCCCCACTCCGATCGTGGGCCGGAACCACGGGATCAGGGCGTTGAGTCCGACGGGAATGTCCCCGGCGTCGAAGGACTGGAAAGGTATCCCGGCCGGTGCAGCGACTGACCAGCCCGGGTAATTCACGAGCCGGCCGACTCGTTCGGCCTCCTCAGCCCCCGCCAGATCTTCCATGACTTTCAAAGCGCCTGGGATACCGGACGTTACGCCGGCGGTAGTGGTGAGCATGCCGTCCTGGACGAACCGCAGACCTCCCATCCATTGGACCTCGGGATGATTCTGCTTCAGAGCACCCAGACGCGACCAATGGCTGGTCGCCTTATGTCCGCGCAAAAGACCCGTCCCGGCCAGGACCATCGATCCGCTGCAGACGCCCAATATGCGGGCCCCGCGACCGGATTGCTCCACGATCCACTCCCGCATTGGGGCTTCCTCCGCGCCCTCCGGGGTGCCGACGGCCGGGACAACGACCACGTCCGGCTGCCGGGCCCTGCCCGATCGGACATCCTCGAACGTGTACGTGGGCACTATGGCCGGACCTCCGTCGATGGGCGCAGGGGCGGCCTGCGCTGCGACTGTGTACACGGAAAACTTCGGGGAGCTGGCAAACACTTCGTAGGGAGCCAGCACGTCGCTCCCCACGGTGCCCGACGAACCCAGGACAACGGCTACAACTATCGCGCCGGATGAGGAGGGCCGATTCGTAGGGAGGTCTTTCAGCCCCTGAGCGGACGGCCGGACGTGGCTTTCTGCATCCGCCACCTCGGTGCCGGCGAAAGCCAGCGCGACCACCGTGAGGAGGGACAACCCGACCGAGAGTACGGCGTAAACATAGCGTTTTGAGCGCGAAGCCATGGTGAGTCTCGATTCCGTTTGGAGGTGCGGGGCCACCACCTTGTGTGTGCCCTGCGTTGCTCTTTCACGCTACGGAGTGCCCACTACACGTACATCGGTCGACGGGACATTCCCCAGCAGGTATAACCGGTACCCGGGTACTACTCTTGCCACAACCGCGCTGGTCCAGGCCGACCCGTTTGAGGAACCGTAATCGCGACGACCGGGTCATACCGGGTTATACTTTGTTTATGAAGACTGCGATTTCGCTTCCCGACGATACCTTTGAACGTGCCTCGCGTCGCGCGCGGGACCTCGGCCTCAGCCGTTCGGAGTTTTTCGCTCGTGCGGCAAACCACTATCTCAAGGAACTGGACGCTGAGTCAGTGACTAAGCAGATTGATGCCGCGCTGGAGCGGACCGGCGGGGGTGACGAATCGAGCGACGCCGCTGTTGAGGCAGGCCACCGACTCCTGCTCGATGCCTCCAACGAATGGTGAGGGAACGTGGCGGAGTGTATTGGGCCGAATTAGGTCCGGTCATTGGCAGCCGTCCGGCAAAGCGTCGCCCCGTCCTCGTGATCCAGTCGAACGCATACAACGAGAGTCGACTGGCAACCGTATTAGTCGCCGTCATCACTTCAAACACGGCACTGGCGACGATGCCCGGCAATGTGTTCCTGCCGTCGGTTTCCATCGGTCTGCCCCGCGACTCCGTCGTGAACGTGACCGCTGTCGTAACCCTCAATAAGTCCGATCTTGGCGATTACAGCGGTCAGATCCCCGACAGCCTCATGGACGAGGTCGATCGCGGGCTACGGCGCATCCTAGATCTCTAAACGAGCTTCATCCACGTCGTGCCGAATCGCGGACCGTCCCAGCCCGGTTGCGGTTCCCACCACCGCGGCCAGGCCGAGAGGAAGAGCCGCGGGCGTGCCTGGGACCAGCAGGTAGACGATCGCCGTCGTCAGCAGGGCGAACCCGGCGCCGAACGCCAGCACGTGGATCCACTGCCGGCGCACCGGACGCAGCAGCAAACTCAGGACCAGCGCCGCCGGCGCCCCGATCAGCACGGCGATGAAGAAGCTGAACAGCAGCACCACGCCCCACAGGCTCCAGGCCAGGGAGGTCTGCGAGGAGAACGAATCGATGATGGTGACCAGCAGGGAAAAGGCAAACCATGCCCCGAAGGACACCAGCCAGCCCTTGATGAACGCATAGGCCCCCAACGTGACCCGGTGATGAGCCCGGCGCGGCTTCGCCGAGTGCCGACGGTGAAGGATCTCGTCGTTGCCCGGCCAGACAAACCGGGGCTCCTCCTCCTGTCTGTGCATGCTCACGCGCTAGCCCACCGGATGGCCATTGCGGACAGGCGCACGAACGAGGACCGCATGCCGGACCGCCACCACCGGGTCAAGGTCACCGTCAGGATCCCTGTTTCCCGGCGTAGAGGTCCCTGATGGTGGCCCCGAGGTTGGCCGCCTCGCGCACCAGGTCCCGGTTCGTATGCGACATCCGGCTGTCGGCCTCGCCGAGCTGGCCCCAGAAGTCCTCCTGGTCCCGTACGCCGCCGGGCAGGCGCAGGAACCAGCGGTAGCCGCGCGGCCGCGGCGGCAGCCCGGAATCCGTGAGGTAGGAGTCGATGTCGTCTTCGATGGCCCGGATGTCCTCCTCCGTGATGGTCTCCTCCCAGGAGGTGACGGTGCCGTCTGCCCTCTCGCAGGCAACCCTGACGATGTCGGTGCGTTCGCCCATGGGCTCGCGCGTCACGTTCTCCGGCCCGGCGAACCAGGCGGCGATTGCGCCCCAGCCGTTCTCGGTCAGCTCGATCCACCCCTCCGGGCGGCCGTGCCCGTGGAAGCGCTGCCACATGTTGAACCGCCTTTCCTGCCGGGCCGGCCACGATCTGATGGACCTTATCCTGCCAGTCCCTAAGCGGCGGTGTCAGCGGATCCTCAAGAACGTTGAACCATTTCGGCGCGCAGGCGGGCCTGGACCCCGTTGCCGTCCTCCAGCGGTCCGTCGTTCGCGTCATCGCCGGTGAGCCAGATCAGTCCCGGTTTGCCCCGTTCATCGGCAGCAACGAGCGCCACCGAGAACATGCGTCCCTCGGCGCTATTGTCCGCCCAGGCCATTACTTCAAAGAACGTGGCATCCGTGACGTCAAACGTGGAAACAGCCAAGCCAGGTCCCGGCCCCTGGAAGAAGTACACACAGAATCTGCCCGCATGCTGCTCCCAGCAGCTATCCCGCTCATCGACAGCTTCAATCCGCATACTCGCAGCCTACAACCCGGCGGGCTGCCACCTCCCCGTAAGCCGGTCGCGGACCTGCCACTGAATCATGGTGTGGAGTGGTCGAGGCTTCGAGGCGTGGCAGTCCCGAATGGGGAACCTTCAGCGGGACAGCTCAGATCGGATGTTGCGATGGAGGACCCTTCAGCGTGCGTTGATTCCGGTACTCGGGTGGCGGCCACATGTGCACCGTATGGCCGTCGCATGTGCCGAAGGTGTGGTGTGCGGTAGCAAGATCATGACCAGGCTGCCTTCCTTGTGGGAGAACTTTCCGGTTTGAGCGTTTGCCTCCGGGGTGGGTTTCCGTTCAGGCGGGTGCGTCCTGGAACGCGCGAACCTCGACCCGGGCCGCGCATGCTCTGGAGGCGTCTTTGGCCCACGCCAGTGCGGCGTCGAGGTCGTTGGCCTCGATGACCCAGAAACCGCCGAGGTATTCCTTGGACTGGGCGTATGGCCCGTCAGTCACGACCGGTGTGTCGCCGGTGTTGTCGACCGTGGTGGCCGTCTGGATGGGGTGCAGGCCGCCGGCGAATACCCAAGAGCCCTCGGCGCGGAGTTTGTCGTTGAACGCATCGACCGCGTCCAGGATCGGCTGGATCACGGCGGGGTCCATGGTTTGCATCGTCGGGGCCTCGGCCGTGTCGTGGCCTACCGAGATCATGTACTGCGTCATGTCGTTCCTCCTGCGGGTCGGTTCGGGCGGCTGCCTGTCACTCTACCTAGGAACAGGTGGCCACCAATAGGTATGGCTTTTACCAAATTATGGCGGCGTTCTGACCCAGTCGAGCCCTATGTCCTCCCCATTGAGCCCGAGATAGTCCGCGTAGAACGCCCTCGCCTCCTCAATGTCGGGCACCGTGAGGTCGGTCGTTACGCGGATGACGTGCATGGGCTTCTCCGGTCGTTGATGCCTCTCAATCGTGCCGCGCGGCCCCGATGGGTGTCCACCGCAGACGACCCAACGCCAGCCGGGGCCGATCTTTGACAGACGTAGGTGCAAGGCGAACACGACAATCCGAGGTCTTGCGCGATCATCGAAAGGGGAACGTTCATCGCTTATGGGTCTTCTTTATCGAGAGCCTGTTGAAGTAGCCTGACAGCTTTCGGACCGACGCCGTGCAAATGCGCGATGTCGTCGAGAGAATAGCGTCGAACATCGCTGATGGACGCTATGCCCGCGTCTGCCAGCGCGCGAGCGGCGGGACCGCCGAGCTTCGGCAACTCGGACTTATCATTTGCAGTCATACATCGGAATGTAGTTGATCCTTCGGCGACATTCACCGAAAGATTCCATGGCAAATAATACGAGGTGGCCCCTGCAGCCGTCGTCATCATGGCGCGCGCGGCAGATTGACAACCGCCACGATTGATCAGCTGAACCACCCGAAAGACGGACGTTGAACGGACGCACGGTGAGCCGACCGACCGCTGTCCGCGGGTACCGAGCGTCGTGCCCGCAAACGAAACCCTTAGTCGCCTCAACCTAGTGGAGGAGCGGCGGGGGCCAGAGCGCAGCGGGGACCGTTTTCAGGGCATTATCCGATCTACGGCCCGGGCGGCGTATTGCTGCAATTGCAACCAGGCAGCCAGCACCCGGACAATGGTGCTCATGACTGCTGTAACCCTGCTGGCCTTCGCCGGGCTGTGCCTGCTGCTCTCCGTCACCCCCGGCCCGGATACCTTCCTGGTGCTGCGGATCTCGCTGCAGAGTGCCGGGGCCGGCATTGCGGCGGCGCTCGGCTCAGCTGTGGCATCCCTGGTCTGGGCCGCGCTGGTGGGCGTGGGGCTCGCCGCCGTGCTGGAGGACTCCGCGGAGGTGTTCCGCTGGCTAAAGATCGCAGGCGGGTTGTACCTGCTGTACCTGGGAGTCTCGTCGCTGATCCGGGGCCGCCGCACAGCAACCTCCGCAACGGCCGGGCACTCTCCCCGCCGAAACTACAGCCGAAAGGCAGGGTTCGGCGCCGGCGCACTATCAACACTGCTCAACCCCAAGGTCGGCCTGTTCTACCTCGCCGTCGTACCACAATTCATTCCACACGGCGGCAACACACTGGACACCGCCATGGTGCTGGGCGCCGTCGAAAGCGCCATCGGTTTCCTCTATCTGGTGGCCGTATCCATCACGGCGGCGAAGGCAATGGCCTGGCTGCAGCGCCCCCGAGTGAGCAGCTGGCTCGAACGCGGCAGCAGCGGCATCATCGCTGCACTCGGCCTGGGCGTGCTGGCATCCAGCACCAGCTCGTAGCGCGTGCCGGATGCTCGCGGTGACCTTCCCATCGTGTCCTATAAGCCGGACCTCCAGCGGGCACGTCATAGCGTGAGAGCGCCCGCGTTGACCCCTCAGGGAGGTGCCCGCAAGGGGAACCACAAGCGGGCGGGACTCGGGGGCGCTCATGCGAGATAACAGCTGGTCGGGCCTGATTCGGGGGCTCGGAGCCTTCCCGATTGGTGGCTAGATCTGTACTAGTCGAGAAGCAGTTCGATCTCGTTAAGGACGGCTGTGACGTCGCTGGATGTCGGCCGGTCAATGAAGAAGATCTTGCTGCCGATCTTGTTGAGCGACGTTCCAAGAATGACGCCTCGAGTTCGATCGGCGATCCAGAACCGGTCGTGAAAGTCGCCGGAGTGTGTCGTCCGGATCTTCAGGTTCGGTACCGCGGCCGTGAGTGCCGTGGTCACCTCGTCTTGCACGGCCGGGCAGCTGACCTTCTTGTCAGCGACGAAGAGGAGCGATGTCCCCGCCGTTGAGTATCGGCCCGATGAACCTCGTCACCGACGCGGCCCTTCAAAGAGGCCAGGCGCTCACACAACCGTGCCGAGCCCTACGGTGAGTTGGCTGTGACAGGTTGTCCCGGTAGGACGGATGTCTCCCCGTGAGGCCCACGAAAGGTCTCCCCCAGGCTCCAGCCAGGAATTCGATTGCTGACCTACTCAGCCGCCACGCCTGCTTTGACTCTGCAGACGTCCGGTGTCGATTGCTGGCGAGGCTGGGGATGGCGTTGAATGTTGTCTATGGTCGACTGGGTTCTACTCGCCAACCTCGGCACCGCTCTCGGTACGACGGTGCTCGCCGTCGCGACGTTCCTCTCCACGAGGTCAGCCAACCGGTCGGCGCGGCTGGCCGAGCGCGCACTGCTGAACGGTTTGCGCCCCATCCTGCTGCCTTCCAACTGGTCGGATGCCCCGCAGAAGGTGCGGTTTATGGAAGGCAAGTGGATGGTCGTGCAGGGTGGCCACGCCGCCCTCGAGATCGCCGACAACACCGTGTACCTGGTTATGTCTGTGCGCAACGCCGGCCCGGGGGTGGCGATCCTGCACGGCTGGCATCTGCCACCGGACGCCAGGGCTCCGCTGGTACCAGTCGAGGAGTTCCACCGGCTGACACGCGACATCTACGTGCCGTCCAACGACGCCGGTTTCTGCCAGGTCGCCATCCGGGACCCGGAGTCGGCCGACTACCGTAACGCCACGGAGGGAGCCGCCGGCGAAGGCTTCGCCGTCGACGTGCTCTATGGAGACGCCGAAGGCTCGCAGCGCGTCGTCTCGCGGTTCTACATCACACCAGGACCCGTGGGCCTTGGCCGCGACGGGGACGACACCGGGTGGCTGCTGATGGTCTCGCGCCACTGGAACCTCGATTTGCCGGCGCCGCGCGGCTGAGCCTGGGGGGAGTCGCCGAGCACGGGCTTTGTCATGCCTGAGTCAGACCACATCTGAATCGTGGCTCTCACAAACGAAGGATTTCAAGAACACCTTGAATCGAGAATGGCGGCGCTTGAAGCGAGGGGCCGGAAAGCCGCGCCGTTCTGCGGGAAACCGCGATTGTGATGTCATTTTCCAAAGACGACTGCACGAAATGTCCAAAGTCGTCTGCACGGCCGCCCCTATCCGTAAGGGGAAGGTCTAACGGGCGATCAGCAGCTGGTCCAAGGTGCAACTGAGCAACCAGCACGTAAGCCGGCCCTCCGATGCGCATTCTTGTGTGAGTTTTAGCGCTGGCGGTCCGCTGCGTGTCCTCCCGGTTGCTAGGCTCCCCATGTAGAGCAACGGATCGAGCTGAGGGAGATCTCGTGCTTAGTGATAATGTCCGGTTGCGCGCAGAAGAAGTGTTCGTGGTCTCCCGGAGCGCACCTGTCGGGGCCAAGGCCCTGTCCAGGGCAGGCATTGCAGGCTGGGCTGCCCGGTTGGGGCCTCCGGGATCCGAAGCGCCCCGCTCCCGGCGCTTGGCCCATATCGGCGGTCTCGCAGCCATCTTCGTGCTGGTTCTTTACCTGATCTGGCGGGTGCTGTTCACCATGCCGTCCGGCGATTGGAACCTGACGATCGCGTGGATTTTGGTGGCCTTTGAAGCGCTGCCGCTGACAGGCCTCATTCTGAAGGCGGCGTCCGTCTGGAACATCGACAGCAACCCGCCCGAGCCGGTCACCGAAGCGCCCAACGGCATGCGTGTGGCGGTCCTGATTCCCACCTACAACGAACCCATCGAAGTTCTGACACCCACTGTCGCGGCGGCCTGCGAGTTGGCCCCGGACCATGAAACCTGGGTCCTCGACGACGGCGGCCGGCCCTGGGTGGAGCAGATGTGCGCCGCGTACGGTGCGCGGTACGTCCGGCGCGACCGTCACGACCACGCCAAGGCCGGAAACATGAACCATGCCCTGGACCTGATGGCCGCGGAAAAGGCGGCGGGCGCACCCGGCATCGACATCATCGCGGTGCTGGACTGCGACCACGTCCCGCTGCCGACCTTCCTCACGGCCACCCTGGGCTGGTTCGACGACGCCGACGTCGCGCTCATCCAGGGCCCCCAGTCCTTCTACAACGGGGGCGCGTTCGACGACGACGGAATCACCGGCGAGCAGGGCATGTTCTTCAACGTCCTCATGCCGTCCCGCAACGTTCCCGGCGCCGGGCCCTTCTGGTGCGGATCGACGTCGTTGTTGCGCGTCAGCGCACTCCAGGAGGTGGGCGGCGTAGCCACGGAGACCATCACCGAGGACATGCACACCACCCTCAAACTGATCCGCCGCGGCTGGAGGACGGTGTACCACCACCAGACGCTGGCTGTCGGGCTGGCCCCGGCAACACCGGACCAGTACCTGCTCCAGCGCCGCCGCTGGGGCATGGGTGCCATGCAGATCCTTGTCCATGAACGGCTGTGGGCGGCGAAAAGCTGGATGTCGTGGCGCAACTACCACGAATACCTCAACGGGACGCTGTGGTGGCTTGAAGGAATTGCCACGCTGGTGGCGTTCCTGATTCCCGTGCTGGTGATGCTCTCCGGGGCCCAGACGTCCACTGCCGGCCCGGTGCTCTTCACCGGGGTGTTCATCGTCATGTTCATCGTCCGGCTGTGGGGCTCCAAGCAGCTCATGCGCAATGAAATCCACTGGCCCACGGCCTTCGCCCTGCGGATCTTCCGCGTCCCGGTGGGCCTGGCGTGCCTGTGGTGGCTGATGTCCCGGAACATCCTCGAGTTCGAGGTAACGCCAAAGGGCGCCGCCGATCTTCGGCTCCGGGGCCGGACGCCGCGCATCCTGATAGTGATGTTTATCCTCATCACCGGGATGATTCTTTACGCGGCGGCAGGGCTCGCCGGGCTGGTTCCCTGGCGTACCTCGCCCGGCTCCACAGTCGCGTCCGGCGCGTGGCTGGTCCTCGCCGGCGTCGTCCTGGTTCTCGGGACACGGCGTATCCGCGCCGCGGAATTCTCGACCTCCCGCCGCAACGGGCACCGCGTTGAAGTGACGGCCCCGGTTGAAAGTGACGGAGTCCCGGGGGAGCTGCTGGACATCTCTGTCGGGGGCGCGGCCGTCAGGTTCCCCCAGGGAACGCTGCCGCCGTCGGGCCCGGTCATGCTCCGGCTCCCGATGTCCGGACCGGTCCAACTGGAGGTCATCAGGGTCATCGAGCAGCCGGACGGATCGCAGATCGCATCCCTGAAGGCGGTCGACGACGACTGGGCTGCCTACCGCGCGCTCTCTTTGTGGATCTTCCACACACCCGCCGGGGCCTTGCCCGACTTCCCGCCCGGCGTCCCGGCCGCGGCGTCGCTGCGGGGCCGCTGAGGCCCCCGTCTTCCTCGAAATGGCACTTCACGGTAGCCTGCGCGCGAAGTACTGCCGCGGAATACCGTCTGGGGGGCGATGCCCTTCCCCCCGCACCACCATCCGGCCGTGCTAGTCCGCGGTGCCTGTTCTGTCCGGCAGGCCGGCATCGCCCGGGAGGTCATGAACGCCGGCGTCTCGTACGGATGCACGGACAGCGCGGCGTCGACGACGGCGCCGAAAGTCGGGGTCGCACCCGGCAGCGGGGTGAAGCGCCCGGTGCCTTCGAGGCTGAACGAGCAGTGCGAGTAGTTGCCCAGCCTGCCCGCCTCTGCTGGGCGGCTTCACCGTCTTCACCGGCGTCCTGGTCGCGATCGGTGCCACGCCGGCCCGTCCGCCGCCTAATCGCAGCCGGCAAACAAGACCCCGTCCGGGCCCGACCACGCCCGGTTGTTTCTGTCTAACTGGTCACGCCGGAACCGTCACCAACCCGTTGCACGGACGCACCCCAGCTTGGATCTATTTCGTGACCGGTGCCATCAACCGAGTATCCGGACGTTTTCCTGGGGTCTCCTTGAACCGTCCGGGAGCATCTCCGGCGCCGGGAATGGCCCCGGCGGGGGATGCTGTGCAGATCCTTCGGTTCTCCTGCGCAAACGCGCCGGACGCGTTTCCCCCCGGTGTGGGACGGTAGATTGACCATCATCTGAATATGAAGTCCGGCAGCTGGGAAATGAATGTTAGCTCGTCAACCGGCCGGAACCGCCGTGGTTAAGCGGATCGGGCGTGCACGGAAATCCGTCGACCACCACCAGATCGTGGCGGTGGTCCGGACCCCCGTCATCCCGGGCGGGGGCGTGGACGGGCTGGTGGACATCTCCAGGGGCGGGGCGTCAGTCGGGTTTCGGGCAGCAGTATTGCCCGGCGGCTGGCGCATTCAGCTGGGCATGCCCGCTGCGCCACGGATCGGCCTGGAGGTCGCGCGGGTCTGGGAGAACGCGGCCGGGACACAGACGGCCTGGCTCCGCGCAGCGGAGGGCGGCCGGCGCGCGTACCGCGCCCTGGCACTCCGGCTTTCCCACACACCACCGGATGCCCTGCCGGGCTTTCCTCCCGGTGTTCCCGCCGCCGCGTCGCTGCGCCGCGCATGAGAGCGTCCCGTATCGTACCCGTACGCTGGCTGATCGCTGCCGGCTGCACGGCCGTTGCAGCCCTGGCCGGATTCCTGGCCGCTGTCCCGGGGACGACCCTGGCGTTGACCGTCGGTGATCTGACCATTCTGCTGGCCGTGCTCGTCGCTGTGGCCAGTTGCGCGCGTGCTGCCCGGCGCCCGGGCGAAAACGCGCGGGGCTGGCGGTTCATGACCCTCGCCGTCTCCCTCTGGGCGGCAGGGCAGGGGGTCTGGACGTTTTTCGGCCTCACCCAACACAACGTCTATCCGTTCCCGTCGCTGGCGGACGCCGCGTTTCTCGGCTACGCGGTACCGGCGGCAATTGCCCTGTTTTCCTTCCCGCGGCCTCAGGGCTCCGGCGTCGCCCTCATGCGGACCCTGCTGGACGCGGCGGTGATCGCGAGTGCAGTCCTGTTCATCAGCTGGGCCACGGTGCTTGGCCCCGTATCCCGTGCCGACGGCGGGGATCTTCTCACCCACCTCACCGGAGTGGCATACCCGGTCGTTGATGTCCTCATGGGTTCGCTGGTTCTGGTGCTGACCATGCGCAGTGCGCCCGGAGACCGGCTGCGGTGGCTCTGCCTGGGCGGCGGCCTGCTCGTCCTGGCGCTGACCGACAGCGCATACGTGCGGCTGACCTTCGAGGGCGTCACCGGGGTGACCGGAACGCCGCTGGCCGCGGGATGGGTCTCTGCGTTCCAGCTGATAGCGCTGGCTCCGTTGGCCCGCCACACGGAACGGAGCCGGACCGACCGGCGCGTGTACACCCTGGCGCTGGAACTGCTGCCCTACGTCCCTGTCGCCGTCGCAATCCTTGTGTCCCCGGGCCGCCTGAGGGAGGAAAACGATCCATTCCTCCTGCTCACCGGGCTGACCGTGGTGATGCTGGTCGTGGTGCGCCAGTTTGTCATTATCTATCAGAACGTCACGCTGACCCGTGATCTTGAATCGAAGGTGGCCGAGCGCACCGCGCAGCTGGAGGGCCTGGGCGCGATCGTGAATTCCTCGGACGACGCGATCCTCGGCTCGGACAGGCAGGGTTTGATCACGATCTGGAACCCCGGGGCGCAACGACTCTACGGTTACGCGGCGTCCGAGGTGATCGGCAGGAACCGCAGCTTCCTCATGCGCGACCAGGACCGCGAGTCCGAATTGGCCACCATCAAGGGTGTCTTTGACAGCGGGGATGCCTGCAGCTACGAGACCGAACGTGTGCGGAAAGACGGGTCCATGCTGCCTGTTTCGATGACCGTCTCACCCATCCGGGGCGAGCATGGCGTCCGTGGAATAGCGACAATTGCCCAGGACATCACCGCCCGCCGGGCTGCCGAAGCGGAATTGCTGGTCGCCCGTGAGGCGGCGGAGGAATCGAGCCGTCTCAAATCGGAGTTCCTGGCGACGATGAGCCACGAAATCCGTACTCCCATGAACGGCGTCATCGGCTTGACCTCGCTGCTGCTGGCGACGGACATGAATGAGACGCAGCGCCAGTATGCCGACGGCGTCAAGGGCGCCGGCGAAGCCCTATTGACGCTGATCAACGACATCCTGGATTTCTCGAAACTCGAGGCGGGCAAGGTTGACCTGGACCCCGCCCCGTTCGATCCGCGCGTGCTCGTCGAAGAAGTCGCCGTCCTCCTGGCCGAACCGGCGCAGGCCAAGCGGCTCGAGCTTATCGCCTACTGCCGCCCCGACGTCCCGGCGCGGCTGGTCGGCGATGCGGGCCGCATCCGCCAGATCCTGCTGAATCTGGCCTCCAATGCCGTGAAATTCACCGCCTCCGGCGAGGTCGCAATCCGCGTCCACGTTGTGGAGGCGCACGCCGACCGTGTCGCGGTGCGTTTCGAAGTCCGTGACACCGGGATCGGGATCGACACCGCCGATCACGACCGTTTGTTTGAATCCTTCTCCCAGGCCGACGCGTCCACCACCCGCCGCTTCGGCGGAACCGGCCTCGGCCTGGCGATCTCTCGTCGACTTACCGAGGCCATGGACGGGGAAATCGGCGTCTCAAGCGCCCCGGACCAGGGCAGCACCTTCTGGTTCACCATCCCGCTGCCTGTTGCGCCGGCGGCCCCTGCCGCGGCCATTCTCCCCCCGGATCTGCTGACCGGGCTCCGGGTGCTGATCGTGGACGACAACGCGACCAACCGCCTGGTCCTTGAATCGCAGCTGGCGGGCTGGGGAATGAAGCCTGACACCGTCACGGGTGGCCAGGAGGCGCTGGTCAGGTCCAGGGCAGAGGAAGCGGCCGGACGGCCCTACGACATCGCTGTCCTGGACATGTGCATGCCACACATGGACGGGCTGGAGCTTGCACGCATCCTCAGCACCGAAGGAGCCGCGGTGTCCGCCCGGATGATCATGCTGACCTCCACGATGCAGGTCGACAGGGCAGAGCTTGCCGCGGCCGGGGTCCGGGAATGGCTGACCAAACCCGTGCGCAGCTCAGCGCTGTTCGACCGTCTCATGCGCCTGGTGGCCGCCCCGTCCGCGGCGGTGTCCGGGCCAGCAGTTGTCCGCACCGAGCCCGCGCAGCACAGCGGCCCCTCACGCGGCAGGATCCTCGTCGTCGAGGACAACGAAGTCAACCAGCTCGTAGCGCGGGGCATGGTCGCGAAGCTGGGATACCAGGTTGACCTGGTCGAGGACGGTTCACAGGCTGTCGCCGCCACCGGGAAGGTCCGGTACGCAGCCGTGCTGATGGACTGCCACATGCCGGTCATGGACGGCTTCGAGGCGACCGGTGCGATCCGGGCCCGGGACGGGAACGGCCGCCGGCTGCCGATCATCGCCATGACGGCCGGCGCCCTGGACGAGGACCGCGACCGATGCAGCACCGCAGGCATGGACGACTACCTCTCCAAGCCCGTGGATCTGGCAAAACTGGAGGCAGTCCTCGCTCGATGGATACCCCCTCTCGCGCCGCCCGGCGAAGAGCCGATACTCGATCCGGCCAGGCTGTCGATCCTTCGGTCCCTCGGGGCGCCGGACGGGCAAGGGCTGCTGCCCCAAGCCGCAGAAGCCTTCCGGCAGGACATTCAACCGAGCCTGGACTCTTTGCGCCGGGCACTCGATGACGGCCGCGGCGAAGCCCTCGAAGAGGCCGCCCACAAGCTCAAGGGCGCCGCGGCCAGCATCGGCGCCAACCGGGCGGCGGCGCTCTGCCACCAACTCGAACGCACTGCGGGCACTCCGGATCACGCCCACCCGGACCTGCTGGCGCGGCTCGAAGCGGAACTCGCTTTGGTCGAAGCGGCGCTGGGCTATGCACTGGCGGGGAAGCCATGAAAGTCCTGGTAGCGGACGACGACTACGTTTCGCGGCTGGTTGCGAAGGCGGCGGTGGAGCAGTCCGGGCACGAATGCATTGTCGCCGCCGATGGAGACGCGGCCTGGGAACTGTTCCAGCTCCACCGGCCCGAGGTTGTGGTGACCGACCTGAAAATGCCGGGCCTGGACGGACTGGCTCTTTGCCGCGCCATCCGGGCCACCGAAAAGAACTCGTACACGTACCTTGTCCTCGTGACCTCCCACGGGTCGCAGGACGATGTCCTGGCAGGGCTAGAGGCAGGGGCTGACGACTACGTGACGAAGCCCCTGGACCCCTTCACCCTTCACACCCGCCTTCTCGTGGCACTCAGGGTAACGTCGCTGCACACGGACCTCGCCCGCTACCGCACCGCACTGGCCGAACAGGCACGCAGGGATCCTCTGACCAAGCTCCACAACCGGCTCAAGCTCTCCGAAGACATCGAACGGCTGCAAAACAGCAGCGAGCGGTACGGGCAGGACTATTCCGTCGCCCTTTGCGACGTCGACAATTTCAAGAGCTACAACGACCTCTACGGACATCCGGCCGGCGACGCTGCACTGCAGGCCGTCGCGGACACACTCGCCAGCCATGCCCGGACAAGCGACGGCGTCTACCGCTACGGCGGAGAGGAATTCCTCCTCGTACTGCACAACCAGACGATGTCCGGGGCCAGAATGGCCGTGGAACGGGCAAGGGCGGCGGTCCAGGCCATGGGAATCCTGCACTCCGGCCGTCCCCTCGGCGTCCTGACCTTGAGCGCGGGCATATCGGCCTACTCATCCGGACACCGCGCCAGCACCGAACAGCTCCTGAAGGAGGCCGACGTCGCCCTGTACGCTGCCAAAGCCGCCGGAAGAAACACCGTCGCCGAGGCAGAGACAGCCAGCGCCGATCTGCACCGCTGAAACACCGAAAGCCGCACGGCTGCGGGACCGGCTCTCGTTCAGCACCCTGCCCGTCCGGATCCGGTAGCCAACCGCCCAGGACCACGTCCGGGCCTGCACCCGTCCACCCCCGAGCGCCGACAAGAACGCATATTGTGAATCAGGAGGGAGACCGCCCCGCACTGAGTCGGGCCTCGGGCCTCAGGCAAAACCGCCATTTCAACGGTGAAATAACCGCCATTCTCAACGAACAGTCACAGGCGGGGATCCACCGGCCAAACGCCGATGTCTTCGATCAAGTAGTTGGACTTCAGGCTGTGCGTAAACGACCGTTCACGAGAGTAGTTCCCGGAAGATTCGAACTGTGACTGTTAACCCGAAATGGCGGTTAAGTCGCAGCTTGAAATGGCGGTTTTGCCGTTCCGCTTACGGAACCACTTGTGGGACGCCGTGAAGGGCCTTCCACTGCGACAATGGTTGTTGTGCGGCTCTATCTCTCGTCATATCAACTCGGCGATCATCCCGAATTGCTCTCCGGGCTCGTACGCGGCGACCGGCGGGGGTGGGTGATTATGAACGCGCTTGACGGGCTCGACGACGATCGACGCCGGCGAGACACCGAACGTCAGATTGCCAATCTCGAAACACTCAACCTCACCGCAGACAACTTCGACCTGCGCGAGCACGACGCGGAATCGATAGCGGCTGATTTCGGGGACCCGGCGTTCGTGTGGGTACGCGGCGGAAACGTCTTCACTCTGCGTGCCGCAATGGCACGATCAGGCGCTGACCATGTGATTGTGCATGGCCTTCAGCAGGATGCGTTTGTCTACGCGGGCTTCAGCGCAGGAGCGTGCGTGTTAGCCCCGAATCTAGCCGGACTGGAACGATGTGACTCAGTTGAAGACTGTCTAACCACGTACGACGACGTGGAGTTCGATGGCCTGGGCATCCTTGACCGTCCCGTCGTGCCGCACCTTTCCTCGCCTGACCACCCAGAAACCGAAGTCCTCGGGGAAGTCGCAGCACGATACAACATAGAACATCAGCCCTTCTGGGCCCTCCGGGATGGTCAGGCCCTCGTCGTCGACGGGGGCGAAACGACGATCCATTGACGATGGGCTATCGGGTCACCCTGGACCGTACCGAGTGACCCGTGTCCCTCCCTACCAGTGGAATCTTCGACTCAGACATGGAGAACCTTCTGGTTGAGATAAGGCTACGAACGAATCTAATAGGTTCCCGCAAGCGGAACGGTCACCGGACCGGTGGGCGTTCGGCAATCTCTTCCACACATACAGGCTCCCGATCACGTGTTTGGTTCATAATCGAGGCATGAGAGTGGCTGGAATTCTCCCCGAAGACGCGCCCGACCCTCGTGTCGAGCAGGCTGAGCGCCTGAAACTCATGCCCATTCCGGTGATGGGACTCATGTCCCAGCCCTCGCTGGAGGACACGGATACCGTCGGTCTGGGATACGGTCAGGACGCGCGTGGATACAGTGAAATGACAGCGAGCGTCACCTATACAGTCTGGCGAAACCCGATTGACCGCTCCGACCCGATAAACCTCGCGGACCTCGACGAGCAGACGCGGAGGGCGATCGAGGATGTTCCGCCATGGCCGCGACCCGCGTGGCTGGTCGAGCAGGTGGAGCGAATGCGATACCCGCAGCTGTGGGAGGCCGTGCGAACTACCTGGCACCGTGACCCATCCGAGCGTTCTTCGGTTCGCAGCGTGCTGGTCGACCACGTCAACTACATCCTCATGAACCAGTACCGAGGTGTACTACTGATGTGAGACACAGTTTGAAAGGATTGTGCCCATGTCTTCCCGTCCTAGTTATTCCGATGAGTTCAAGTCCGATGCCGTGAA
>NZ_JBEPNP010000019.1:0-88841 GCF_040546335.1 Arthrobacter sp. UYEF20
TGAAACGCCGGCGTGCTGCAGTCATGCTGATCTCTACTTTCAGTAGACCCCCATTTTAAGAGGGCCCACTGTCCGAGAACTCCGCGGCAGCTCAGCAGGTCCTCGCCGATCACTGTCCAGTAGCGCATTCCAGAAGGCATCTGGACTGGAAAAGTTCGCATAGTCATCTCCTAGGCCAATCATGGCCGTCATCTCGACGAACACATGACCGACACACGGAGAGAACCCGTCGCCCACCAAACAAGCGATCCAACTTGTGCCACAGTCCACTACAGGGGATTAAACCCCCATAGAACCAAGGAAGTGGAACACCCAGCGGCTCAACCTTTGCCTGTCACCGAAAGGAAGAGGACAAGCGCAGCAGTTGCCCACATCGGCCCGGCCTCCCTTGCCGCAAGTGGGCGGACGGGACGAGGCGGTATTGCCAGAAAGTAGTAGGAGTAGTAGTAGTAGTCTTGTTACTACTACTACTCCTACTACTTTTTGAGGTTGTCGCCGTGGCGTTGAGTGTGAAAGACCGCGTGTTTGCTGCTGCCGAGCAGATCAGTGCCGAGCGCCGGCCCACCGTCTCGACGGTGCGGGCGGCGGCGGGTGTGAGCAACGCCGACGCCACCCGGTACCTGAAGGAGTGGGTGGAAGAGAAGCAGGCCGCAGGCGGCCGTCTCGCCGCGACGCCGGCGGCGGTGCTGGAACAGGCCGCGCGCCTGGCCGGGGCCTGCTGGGCCGAAGCCTCCACTGTGGCGGATGAGCGGCACGCCGCCGCGGAAGGGCTCTGGGCGCAGGAGAAGAAGGACCTTGGGGTGGAGATCTCCGAACTCGTCGCCGACCTGGACAAGGTCACCGCGGAGAAAGACGCCGCCGTCACCGAACTCACCGCCAGGATCACCGCCCTGGAAAATCAGGCCGCGGAGCTTCAGGGGCAGTTGGAGCAGGCACGCGCGGCCGAACAGCAGGCCGCCAGCACCGCAGCCGACGCCGCGGCCAGGGTCGCCGCTGCCGAGGCCCGGGCCGAGACCCTGCAAAGAGCGCACGACGCGCTCCTGCAGCGCATCGTGCCGGAAACCCCGGACAAGAACGGCCAGGACAGGGGCCAGAAAACCCACTAGCGGAGCCCGCCGGCGTTGAGCGGGGGCGGGAGGGGACTCTCCCCGGGCTTCCCGGACCATTTGACGTGTGGCAACAGGCCCTTCATGGAACCGCTGACTCTCGTGAACTTCGTGCCGTCACTGACAACGCGGACGGGCCTCGACGAATCTCTTGGGGGCCCGTATCCCGGGCCCGGTTCTGGCTACTGTCCCCAGCCGGATAAATCATCGCTGTGGGCGGCTGCTGGTCCGGCGATCTCGATGCCGGCGAGGCCGCCACCGCGCCCTTCCGGTCATTGGGCACGGTCATCGCCGATGTTTTCGCGGCCAACCCGTACGCGGGGTGGCAGCAGGCGCTCGACCCGCTGTACCCGCGGGGCGTGCACAATTATTTTCGCTCGGCATTTCTGCGCACCGCCGACGACGGGTCCGTGCGCGTGCTGCTGGACTCGTTTGCGGCATTGCCCAACGCCATGGCGGAGATTCACCTGCACCACCTTGGCGGCGCGGTGGGCCGGGTTCCGGCCGACGCAACGGCCTTCGCAGTCCGCGATCAGGAATTCCTCGTCGATGTTATTGCCCGCACGCCGGCGGCGGCAGGCTTCACGGATGTCGTCGAATGGGCCCGGGGGGGTGACGTCCGCGCTCGGCCCGGACGCAGCGGCCTACGTGAACTTCACCGGTGAAGCGAATACGGCGCTCGTCCGGGCATCGTATCCGGCGGATACCTACCGGCGGCTCGTGGAATTGATGAACGAATACGATCCCACCAATCTGTTCCGGTTGAACCAGAACATCGCCCCCACGGTGTGAGGGCATTGCCATCGTTGGATTTGATTCCGTGCCCTGAAATTCCCCGTCCCCATGTGAGCAAGCGGATGCCATGATAGGTACAGCCCTGACCGTTTCAGAGACGGTGTTCGACTGAATCGCAACGAGGGGCAGGCAAGAGCGAGGAGAAGCGAAATGCGTGCGAGTAGTCCCATCAGGGGTAATCCCTGGCCGCATGACATGGCCATCGCCGTAGATGAGCATCCCCTGTCCCTGAATTTGCTCCTGTTCATCCGGCACGCGTGGTCGATTGCTGCCGATGTTGAGATACCGGGGCTCAGACCGGACCCGGACCCGGGGGCGTCCAGGCTGCCGGAGTCAGCCGGCGTCGCCGAATGGGAAGACCGCTGGCGGATTGCCTGGAAGCGGGCATGGGACTGGTACAAAATTGAGGATCCTGACCGGATGAAGCACCCGACGACGGAGATCATGCGGCAAGTTTTACGGCCGGCCCAGGACCTTCATCCGCTTATCCCTCCGATCTGGACCACGGAATACGGCTGGAACGGGCTGGACCGCGACGCCTTCAACGCCTGGGACAGGGATTTGAGCCCGGGCATTCCCACTGACGCGGAACGCCAGAGCCTGCCGGACTTGATCCCTGCGTGGGAGGGCGGCCTGGACACCGTCATCGTGCTGCCGTATGCGGGCTATTTTGCCCAGCGCATCAGCCGCCGCCACCTCGCAGTATCGGCCGAAACCAGAAATGATCCGGAGGCCTACCGCAGGGCGTTGCGGGCCGGGATGTGACGACAGGGGTCCTCGTCTGGAATCCGCTTGCCGCTGTACCTGGCGCAACGCTCGACGAAATTCATGCAGTCATGGCGCGAGAGAATGAGTCCTTGCCGCACCGGCGGTCCTTGCGTGGGCGGTCATCGGGGTGTTCCTCGCGGCGCTGGTCCTCATCGGGGCACTGGTGGGGCCTGATTCTCGGGTGAACACTGTGGTCCTACTCGATCTGCTGCTTATCGTGCCTAAGCAGATCAGGTCTAGGCTCTGGCCAAGAGTTTGACCCCGTCCGGCGCAGTTCCCCAGTAGGCGACACGTGCCGGTAGAGCCTCAGGCGGGTGATGCCGAGTTCGGTGCAGAGTTCGCTGACTTTTATTCCGGGCTTGCCCATGAAGGCCATGGCCAGGCGGACTTTTGCGGGGGTCATCTTGTACCCATGTGGCGCGGGTGCCGGCCGAGCCGGTCCAGCTTCCAGACGACCAGGGTGTCCCCGTGGCGCAGGGCTTTGCCGGCTGGGGCCGGTCGTACTTCTTCCCGGAGGCCCTGTCCTCCTAGGTTTGTCAGGCCAGTCTCACGAACGGTCGTTTACGGACAGCAGTCCAGCAGTCCGGCGCCAAAGGGAAACCCGTCGATGCACTGGGCCTGCAAATGGCATCCGCTGGTTAGCGGCCGTTGTACTCGTCATCTGTGATGTGCTCGTTCCAAGTGGTCGTCTTGGACGGGTCTTCACCGTTTTGGAGCATGGCAATGTGTTCCATGAAGCAGCCGGGGGCGGCCGCGTGCCAATGCTCCTCGCCGGGTGGGGTGTAGATCGTCTGGCCGGGGTGGACTTCGATGATCTTTCCGTCCCGGGTACCGAAACGGCCCACACCTTGGGTGACGCGTAGGTACTGGCCGTGCTGGTGCGAGTGCCAGGCGGTACGGGCCCCGGGCGCGAAGCCGGACGGTCGCGACGACCATCGTCTGCTCGCCCTCGTGGGGAAGCGCGATTGGATCCAGCCACACGTCGCCAGCGAATTGGGCCTCCGGGTTTTTCGAGGTGGGCACGGAGGGTTCAATATTCATGATTTTCCTTACTTGTTGTCTGTGAAGAGTTGCTTGGCTACGCCCATCGCAGCCATGCCCTTAGGCCAGCCTGCGTAGAGCGTGACGTGGGTGACGGCTTCGATGAGCTCCTCCTGGGTCACGCCGTTGTCGATGGCGCGACCGAGGTGGAAACCCAACTGGTCGGTGTTCCCTCCAGCGGTAAGCACGGCCACGGTGATGAGGCTGCGGTCCCGTGCGGCGAGTTCAGACCGGTTCCAGACGTCCTCGAAGAGCACGTCGTCGGTGAGCTCTGCAAGCTTCGGAGCGAAGTCGCCGAAGATCTTTCGGCCGCCTCCGAGTTGCTTGGGCTGGTCAGTCATGATGGTCCTTCTTTCCGTTGGAATCTGAAGTGGTCGGTTGTTCCTAAGACGGTCAGTCGATGATTTCGACGCCGGTGAGGCGTTGTTCTTCGACATCGAGCCTGGTCTGAAGTCGCCGGGCGACGGTGTCATCGACCGTGCCAGCGAGGCGGAGCTGCAGTAGTACTTCCCGCTTCCGCTCCAGTACGGCTTGGCGGAGCGTCGTTTCCTCCTGGCGCGATTGCGTAGTGGTCGCCGGATCGGAACCGGCTTTCAGCGCCTGTGTGACCGACATATGGGATCGATACTCGTCCGCGAGGCGTCCGCGGACCTCTGCGCTGGTCCCGAGTTCGTGAGCGAGTTGATCGACGGCGGAGACGGCGGCGGCAGCGATGGCCAGTTCGGCCAGGCGGAGTTCTTCCTCCTCTGGCTCATCGGGAAGCTTGGCCCAGCGGACCACCGTGGGCAGTATTGGGCCTTGGATCAGCATGGTCAGCACGATCACGCCGGCGCTGATGAAGATGATGTCGTCGCGTCCGGGGAGGGGGGTGCCGTCATTGAGTGCTGACGGCACGGACAGGGCGATGGTGAGGGCGATGGCGAGGGAGACGGCTCCGCGGAAGCCGGCAATGGAGCTGACAATTCGGGCCCGGTAGCCCATCCTGCGCTGGCGTTGGGAGGGGCGGCGGTCCAGGACCCGGATGACGGCAATGCTGAGGGTTTGGAACACGAACCGGATGATGATTAGCGCCAGCCACACGGCAACTGTCTGACGGCGTGACGCTGCAGTGCTGATCCGGCTGGAGGTGAAGGAGATGATCAGCCCGGCAGCAACAACGGCCAGCACGCCCGAGGCTCCAACTGCTTCAGCGAGCAGGAATGCAGCGAACGGCGTGATCAGCAGGACGATGTTGATGATGAGCGGGTCGCGTACCCGGACCAGGAGCAGGTAGGCTGCACCGGCGACCAGGATTCCGGCGACCGCCCCTCCAACATAGGAGAGGGCGAAGAGGCCGACGATATCGATGGGCGTGTAGCTGCCGCCAAGTGTCGCGCCCACGGCGATGGCGTACAGCACCAGGGCTGTACCGTCATTGGTCAGGCTCTCCGCCTTGAGGAGCATGAAGTTCCGGCGCGGCAGCATCCGGCCCAGGGCCGCGACCGCCGTCGCGTCCGGCGGAGCGAGAGCCGCGCCGAGGATAAGTGCAGCGTTCCACGGCAGACAAAGGAGGTTTGCCACGCCGGCCACGGCCATTGCGGTGGCAACCACCAGCAGGGTGCTGAGCAAGACGATGCCGCGCAGATCCCGCCGGATCGACCGGAGTGAGGTGGTCAGGCTCTCCCAGAACAGCATGACCGGCAGGAAGATCAGCAGCACCGTCTCCGGTGGCAGCTCGATCTGCCGCAGCTGCGGGACGAAGCCAAGGACAAGACCGAAGACGAGCAGCAGCAAGGGCGCGGCGACACGGAGTCTGGGAGCCAGGATCGCGCCCGCGAGGACGGTCACGCCCAGGAGTACGACGGTTTCCAGGCCCTCCATGGCATCTCCGTTCGATCTGTGTGTTCTTAGCTCCCGCCAAATGGGCGGGCGGGGTGGGACTCACCATGTGGATGCGACTGTGCGTGCTATGACCCATTCGTCTCCGCGGGGTTCGAACCAGGAGCGCAACGTCAGTCGCCAGGTGGCCCTGGATCCCCAGATCGTGGCGTCGGTGAGTGTGCGGGTGGTCAAACCGGGCGTGGTCCCTTCCGTGCCGATGGTGGCCTCGACTGTTTCCATCCGAAGGTACTGCATCTGGCGGGTTTCGATGGCATCAAGCCATTCCGACTTTGACTGGACGTATCCGGTCATGTGCGTAAGGGTAAATTCGTCGGTCAGGATGCTCTCCAGCGCGGCCACGTCCCCGGCCACCATCGCCTCGCACAGCGCTTCATGGAGCGCTCTAACCGCCGCTGCGGTCACGTCTGTCACCGCCGTCGTGCCACTGGCGTCAGCTCGTGGGTGCCGTAGCTGTTGTCCTCGGGGTTGACGGTCACTCCGGGTGCGACGAGCTGATCGATGCGGGCCAGAACGTCGGTAGACAGGGTGACGTCGGCGGCCGGCAGGTAGGACTCGAGCTGTTCCATGGTGCGCGGTCCGACGATGGCTGCCGTGACGTCGGGGTGGTTGAGCACGAACGCGATGGCCAGCTCGATCAGGGTCAGCCGGTTTGTTCGGCGAGCTGGGCGAGTTCTTCGACGATGTCGAGCTTGCGCTGGTTGGCGGGGCTGCTCATGTCGAACCGGGCGTTCGGACGCG
Source organism: Arthrobacter sp. UYEF20 (assembly GCF_040546335.1). Classification (NCBI taxonomy): domain Bacteria; kingdom Bacillati; phylum Actinomycetota; class Actinomycetes; order Micrococcales; family Micrococcaceae; genus Arthrobacter; species Arthrobacter sp. UYEF20. The sequence continues at coordinate 6,330 of NZ_JBEPNP010000019.1, forward strand.
CGGCAGAGGTGGGTGCGGACGCCGAGTCTTTGCGCCGGCGCCCTGAGAGCCACCCGCCGCTGAGCGGGCTGTAGGTGAGGGTGCCCATGCCGTGGCGTTGCGCCGCCGGGAGGATGTCCTCCTCGATGCCGCGGACCAGGATCGAGTAGGGCGGCTGCTCGGTGACGAACCGCTCCAAATTGCGTTCCCGGGACGCCCACTGGGCTTCCACGATCTGGGATCCTGAGTACGACGAGGAGCCGATGTAACGGACCTTTCCCTGGCGGACGAGGTCGGTGAGCGCGCCGAGGGTTTCCTCGACGTCGGTATCGGGGCTGGGCCGGTGGACCTGGTAGAGGTCGATGTAGTCGGTGTTCAGGCGGCGGAGGGAGTTTTCGACCTCGCGGATGATCCAGCGGCGGGATCCGCCGCGCTGGTGGGGGTCCTCGCTCATGGGCATTAAGAACTTCGTGGCAAGGAACACGTCATCACGCCGGCCCTGCAGTGCCTGTCCGACGATTTCCTCGGATGCGCCGCCGGAGTAGACGTCGGCGGTGTCGATGAAGTTGATGCCGGCGTCGAGTGCGCGGTGGATTATGCGGATGGAGTCCGCGGTGTCGTTGTTGCCCCAAGGGCCGAACATCATCGCACCGAGGCACAAGGGGCTGACCTGCACACCGGTGCGGCCACGGGGACGGTATTCCATGGTGGTTCCTTCTCTCTGTCTTTGGCTTCGGGGGTCTCAGGCTTCCGGGATGACCATAGCGAAGCGCTCCTCGCGGGCCTCGTCCGGGTCTGGTCCGTTGCGGATGGTGCGGTCGAAGACCTTGCCAGGTTCGATGGTTCCGTTGAGCACGAGAGGCAGCAGTTCCTCGATGTACGCGCGAGCGGGTGCGACGCCGCCGGTGAGGGTGATGTTGCGCATGAACTCGGGGAATCCGAGCGGAACTTCGGTGAACTGCGGTGCGCCGACGCGGCTGATGACACCGCCGTCGCGGACGGCGCCGATCGCCATCTCGATCGCCGGCTTGAGACCCACAGCTTCGAGCACGACGTGGGTTCCGTCGCCCTTGGTGAGTTCCCTGACCTTGGCGATGCCCTCTTCTCCGCGTTCGGAGACGACGTCGGTGGCACCGAATTCGCGGCCGAGGTCGGTACGGGCCTCGTGGCGGACCATGAGGATGATGCGCGAGGCGCCCATGAGCTTGGCGGAGAGAACGGCGGAGAGGCCGACTGCGCCGTCGCCGATCACGGTGACTGTCTGGCCGGGCTTGATGCTGGCCTTCTTGGCCGCGTGGTATCCGGTCGACATGACATCGGAGAGGCTCAGCAGTGACGGGATCAGCTTCTCATCAAAGCCGGCGGGGACGACGACGAGGGTGCCGGATGCCTGCGGGACCCGGGCGAATTCGCCCTGGCCGCCGTCGTCGTGGCCGCCCCAGTGCGCACCGTGGCGGCAGGAGGTCTGCAGACCCTCCTTGCAGAAGTCGCAGGCGCCGTCGGAGGCGACGAACGGAGCGATGACAAAGTCACCCACCGCCAGGCCGGTCACCTCGGACCCGAGTTCCTCGACGATGCCGACGAACTCGTGGCCCATGCGGGAGCCTTCAGCGGACTCCGGCCTGGAGGCATATGGCCACAGGTCGCTGCCGCAGATGCAGCCGGCGACGATGCGCACGATGGCGTCCGTGGGCTCCTGAAGGGTGGGGTTGGGAACGGTTTCGACGCGCACGTCGCCGGCGCCGTACATCAGTGTTGCTCGCATGTTGAGATTCCTCACTCAGTTGTCGGACGGTTTCCAGTCAACACCGGTCACGCACTTCTTGGGAGTCACGGCTGATCAGGGTATCGACAGGACCCCCTTTAAGGGGTTGGTGGTTCAGCGGGTGGTCTCGGCCAGGGCCACGGGCCGCGGGCAACGTCCGAGTGCGGCGCTCGGCCAATTCTGCGGGCAGGATGAGTGCCGCAGCGACAGCCAAGGCAAGGAGCAGAAGGATGCTGCCCGTGGTGAGCGCGGCGCTGACCTGCGCGGCCAGGTGCGCCTTAACCGGCCCAGAAGGGACGGTAGCTGCGGCCGCGACCGCAATACCGAGCCCGAGGCAGGTACCGACCTGGTGGAAGGTGTTCACCAGGCCCGATGCCGCTCCGGCGTCGGCCGCGGGGGCGCCGATGATGCCGAACGAGGTCAGGGGCGCAAACGCGAGGCCCTGGCCCGCGCCAATGAGGACCATCGGCAGGGCCACCCCAGTCAGGTATGCGGAGTCGACTCCGACGCGGCTGATCCAGAACATCCCGGCAAGAGTGACCAGGATGCCCGCCACGATTGGAATGGAACCCGGCATCCGCCCTACCAGCCGTGGGATGCTCATCGCGACGGCGAAGTTGACCGCCGTCATGGGCAGGAATCCCATGCCGGCCTGCAGGGGGTCGAAGCCCAGTACTTCCTGCAGGAACTGGGTGGTGAAAAAGAAGAATGCGATCATTGCGCCCAGGTACAGAAAGCGCGCAATGTAGGCGCCGGTTCGGCGGCGGCACGCGAACAGCCGCAACGGCATAATCGGCTGGGCCACCCGGCGCTCGATCAGCACGAACACGACCAGCAGCACGACGCCGGCGCTGACGGCTGTGACCGTCACCGGGGAAGTCCATCCCGCATCGACGGTGTTGATGATGCCGAACACGAGAGCGCCGACACCCAGCGTGGCACTGAGCGCGCCGAAAACGTCGAAGCGGCCACGGGCCCGGCCTGATTCCGGGAGGAACCGCGGCGCCAGTGCGATCATCGCGGCGCCGATGGGTACGTTGACAAAGAACCCGGCCCGCCAGGAGATCCAGTGCGCCAGCGCCCCGCCGATGACCAGGCCAAGGCTCGCACCGATCCCTGCGGTCGCACCGTACAAAGCGACGGCCCGGGTGCGCCCACGGCCCTCCGGGAAGCTCGCCGTGAGCAGGGACAGCGAGGCGGGCGCGACGATCGCAGCCCCGATACCCTGCACTGCCCGGCCGGCGATCGCCCACCAGCCCGCCGGCGACAGTCCGATCAGCAGTGACGCGATCGAGAACACCACCAGTCCGAAGACGAAGACCCGCCGGCGTCCGAGCAGGTCTCCTGCCCGGGCTCCGAGGAGCAGCTGGCCGCCGAAGACCAGCGTGTACGCATCCTGAACCCAGGAGAGCTCACCGGTGCTCAGCTGCAGATCTGCCTGCAGGCTCGGCAGGGCGGTGAAGATGACCGAGTTGTCCAGCAGGATCATGAAGTAGCTGGCGAGAATGATCGCCAGGATCGCCGCCGGGTGGGCAGTGGGTGCAGGTTTCATGCCTTCCATGCAACCGTGATTTCCTTACGGTTGGGAGTCACGGCCCTTCCGGGTACTACCAGTGCCTCCCTCGAGCATCAGCCGCCGCGTAGCGTGGATGCCATGACACCCAGTGACGACGTGCAGAAGTTCCTGACCTCCCGCCGAGCCAGAATCACGCCGGAGGAGGCAGGACTGCCCCTCTACGGCGGCAACCGCCGAGTGACCGGGCTGCGCCGCGAGGAAGTCGCGATGCTCGCCGGGATGAGCGTCGACTACTACGTCCGCCTGGAGCGCGGAAACCTCTCCGGCGCCTCCGACAGCGTCATCGAGGCACTCGCCCGGGCCCTGAAGCTCGACGATGCCGAAACGGCCCACCTTTTCGACCTCGCCCGTGCCGCTACCGCTTCCCCCCGGGTGCGGCGCAAGCGCAGCCCGCAGACGGTGCGGCCGAGCGTGCAGCGCGTCATCGACGCGATCACGGCCGCACCGGCCTGGGTCCGTAACGACCGCGGCGATGTCCTGGCCGCCAACGAGCTGGGCTGCGCCCTTTACCTGGACTTAATGGCCGAACAAACCACCCCGCCGAACAGCGCACGGTTCACCTTCCTGAACCCTAAAGCGCAGGAGTTCTTCGCCGATTGGGAACGCGCAGCGGACGACGTCGTCGCCGTCCTGCGGTCCACAGCCGGAAAAACCCCCTACGACAAAGACCTCACGGACCTGATCGGTGAACTCTCAACCCGCAGCGAGGAGTTCCGCACCCGGTGGGCCCGGCACGATGTGAAGTACCACCGGACCGGCCGGAAACGGCTCCACCACCCGATCGTCGGAGATCTTGACTTGAGCTTCGAGGCCCTGGAACTGCCCGGGGACCCGGGACTGCGCATCAACGTGTACACAGCAGACCCCGGGACACCCTCCGAGGACGCGCTGAAAGTCCTGGCGAGCTGGGCCGCCACCCAGCGCGAAGCCATAGCGGCCGCGGTCAAGGAGAAGAAATGAACCACCGTCCCTCCACTGTCCTGATCGTCGGTGCCACCGGGAGCATCGGCCGCCACGCCGTGGGCGAGGCGCTGCAACGGGGGTACACCGTCCGTGCGCTCGTGCGCGACCACGCCCGCGCAGTCCGCGTGCTCCCGGACGGGGTGGACCTGGTTATCGGGGACCTCACCCGTCCCGAAACCCTCAGCACGGCCGTCGATGGAGTCGACGCGATCGTGTTCACCCACGGATCCACCACCAGTGAACGCGACGTGCGGGATAACGACTACGCCGGCGTCGCCAATATCCTCAAGACGCTGGCCGGCCGCCGGACACGCATCGCGCTCATGACCGCTATCGGCACCACCCGACCCGGCGTCGCCTACGCCCAATGGAAGCTGCGCAGCGAGCGGCTCATCCGCGCCAGTGGCAACCCGTACACGATCGTGCGGCCCGGCTGGTTTGACTACAACCAACCCGACCAGCGGAAGATCGTCATGCTCCAGGGCGACAAACGACAATCCGGCTCACCCGCCGACGGCGTCATCGCCCGGGACCAGATCGCCCGCGTCCTCATCGACAGCCTTCACATCGATGCCGCCGACCACAAGACTTTCGAACTCATCGCCGACCCTGGACCGGAACAAGAGGACCTCACCAATGTCTTCGCCTCCCTGACGCCAGACTCAGTCGAATCTCTCGATGCAGCCGAAGACATCGTGGACCTCCCGACGGAGAGTGAGCCCGAAATGTTCCGTGACGACCTCGCCACAATCACAGCAGGAAGCCTCAAAGCCGGGGACTAAATCGGGGCTCCTACTCCGCACGACAGCCACGGGCCGCTATGAACACGGCCTGAGTGACCTGCCGGGCACCTAGCTGGACTCCGAGCACTGTACGGACGGCGACAGCGCCGCCGTGGTCGTCCGCGATACGTTGCATGCCGATCTTTTCGGCCACCCGACGTGAAGCAACGTTCTCTGGATGGATGATTGCGATGAGCTGTGGAACGTGCAGTACATCGCGCGCAAAATCCCGGCAGGCCGCGGCGGCTTCGGTCGCGCATCCACGTCCCTGGACATCGGGGCGCATGTGGTAGCCGACCTCCAGTTCGAAGCGGCCGTCGACCTCCTGCCAGGTCAGGCCGCAGTCACCCAGAAACATGCCGTCGTGGGTCTCCACGATCCATAGCCCGTAGCCGTGCTCGGGGTAGTTCGCTTCATTCCACGCTATCCACTGCGCAGCTTCCTCCCTGGACTTGGGAGCGGGGTAATACGTCATCACCGCCGGATCGCCGAGCAGCTCGCTCATGCTGTCGAGGTCCGCTGAAGTCATCTGACGGAATCGTAGTCGAGCAGTCTTGTGGGGAAGCACTCACAAAGCTTACAGATTCCAGGTGCTGCAGGGAGAAGCCGATGTCGCATCTTGGCGCTCGGTTGACCCTAACTACCCGTATAGAGAACCTTTTGTTTCTTGACGCGGCGCTTTACGCTTTAGAGAACAGTTTGTTTCTGTGAACGGGGCGGCCGTGAAGAACACGCAGGTCGAAGGTGGGCAGGTCCGGCCGTCTATCCGGGCGGCGCTCCCGGGCGTCCTGCTGGTCATGTTCCTCGGTGCCCTGGATCAGACGGTCATGGCCGCGGCGCTGCCCGCGGTGGCGGGTGACCTCAACGGCCTGGACCAGATGCCGGTCATCATCACCGGATACCTCGCCGCTGCGACGGCGGCCATGCCACTGACAGGCAAACTCGGCGATGTCCTGGGCCGGAAGCCGGTGCTGCAGGGCTCGCTGGTGCTGTTCATCCTCGGTGCCGTGCTGTGCGGGACGGCACAAACGGTTCCCGAACTCGTCGTCTACCGGGCCGTGCAGGGGCTCGGCGGCGGCGGGCTGATGATCGGCGCACAGTCGATCATCGGTGAACTGGTCAGCCCCCGCGAGCGCGGGCGCTATCTGGGCTATATCGGGGCGGCCTATGTCCTGGCCGTCGTCGCGGGGCCCCTGGCCGGGGGCGCCGCGGTCGACCGGCTGTCATGGCGCTGGATCTTCTATTCTTACGTCCCGCTGGGCCTGGCGGCACTGGCCGTAGTGTCGCTGACCCTGCACCTGCCCCAGATCGGGCGCGGCCGCCGGGCTGATTATGCCGGCGCCGCTTTCCTGTCGCTGGTCATTGTCACGGTCATCATGCTGTGCAGCGCGGCCGTCTATACCGGGCCGGCATGGCTGGCACCGCTTCTGGCTCTCACCGCGGCCGGTTCACTGACAGGATGGCTCATCACCGCGCTGAAGGCCCCCGACCCGGTTTTCGATCTGCGGCTGTTCCGCGACGCGGCATTCGCCCTGCCCGTCGCGATCAGTTTCCTCATCGGCTTTGCCATGTTCGCGGCCCTGAGCTATCTTCCGGCCTTCCTGCAGATCGGCATGGGCATGCCCGCCACTGCGTCCGGGTCCGTGCTGATCGCCCTGATGGGCGGGATCCTGCTGACCACGGTGCTTTCCGGGCAACTGATCCGCCGCAGCGGCCGCTACAAGCCGTACCCGGTCATCGGGACGGCGCTGGCGGCGGCGGGGATGTGGATGTTCAGCACTGTCACCGGCTCCGGCGGGCCCGGCCCCGTCCTGGTTGCCATGCTCGTGCTCGGACTCGGGATCGGCCTGGTCATGCAGGTAATGATCCTTATCGTGCAGAACACGGTGGATGTCCGGAATCTTGGATCAGCCACGGCGGCGGTCACGTTCCTGCGGCAGTTCGGCAGTTCCCTCGGCGTGGCCCTGCTCGGCTCCCTCATTGCCGCACGGTTCCGCCGCGTTCCGGGCCTGGCGGGAGGCCTGGGCGACAGGCTCAACGCCCTCACACCCCAGGGCCTCGCCGCCCTGCCACCGGGGGACAGGGCTGCAGTCAGGGACGCATTCGCCGCGGCCGTGCCGCCTGTCTTCGGCTACGCGGCCCTCCTGCTCGCCGGAGCATTCCTGTTGGCCCTGTTTCTGCCCGAGCGTGAGCTGCGTACGACGGCGCCCGCGGACCGGCCAGCGCCCGGCCCCGATGCTTCAACGAGCCAAACGAATACCGGAAGAACACGAGGAGCCCCGAATGACTGAAGAACGCACCCGTACCGGCCCGGCCAGTTCCGCCAGTTCCGCGAAGGCATTGGTTGCCGCCACCACCGACTTCGGTTCGGCGGACGTCGCCCTGGCCGGCGGCAAGGGCGCGAACCTGGGCGAACTGCTCCGGGCCGGGTTCCCGGTGCCGGACGGCTTTATCGTCACTACCGCCGCCTACGCCTCGATGCTGGAGGACACCGGCCCGGGCGGCACGCTCGCCGGGCTGCTTCAGGCCGGGGCCGACGGCGCGCGGATCCGGGAGGCGATTGGCTCGGTCCGCCTGCCGGAGCAGCTGCGCGGCACCATCACCGACGCCTACCGGCGGCTCGGCGCCGGGCCGGTGGCGGTCCGTTCCAGTGGCACTGCCGAAGACCTGCCCGGCGCTGCCTTTGCCGGGCAGCACGACACGTTCCTGAACATTCTGGGCGAGGATGCACTGATCCGGGCCATCACCGGCTGCTGGGCCTCGCTGTGGACTGACCGGGCCATCGCCTACCGCCACCGCCAGAAGATCCGGCCTGAGGATGTGGCGATTGCCGTCGTGGTCCAGAGCATGGTCTCCGCCGATGCGGCCGGCGTGATGTTTAGCGCCGATCCGCTCACCGGACGGCGGGACCGGATCCTCATCGATGCCGGTGCGGGCCTGGGCGAGGCCGTGGTCTCAGGACTGGTCACGCCCGAACACTACATCCTCGATTCCCACAACCGGGTCAGGGAATGGACGCCGGGAGGGCACGAGACGGTCATCCGTTCCACACCAAACGGCGGGACCGTCGAAACGGCCGGCCAGCCAGGCACCGGTCAGCTTCTTAGTAAGAGGCAGCTGGCCCGCCTGGCCGGAATCGCCCGGGCGGTCACGGTCCACTTCGGGACGCCGCAGGACATGGAATGGGCCGTGGCCGGAGGCCGGACGTATCTTCTGCAGGCCCGCCCGATGACGGCACTGCCGCAGGAGCCCCAGAAACTCAACGCGTTCCAGAAGAGGGTGGGGCCGTTCTTCGTCGAGATGTTCCAGGAGCGCCCTTACCCCCTGGACGTCTCCGGGTGGCTGCAACACAGCATCTTCGCCATGCTCCAGCGCATGGCCGGCAGCATCGGCGTCGCATTTCCCTCGGTGTCGGATGTGCTTCCTGAAGAAGACGGTGTGGTTCTCCGGCTGATCCCTCCCGTGCCCCGCCCGACCATCAGGGTCCTTGCCGCTCCGGCGTCGATCGCTGCGAGGGCACGCCGCTTCCGGCTCGCGAATTGGACCCGTGATGAGCGGTTGGCCGCGTTCCTCGCCGAAGTGGACCGGCTCAACGGCCGGGATCCACGGCAGCTGAACTGGCAACAGCTCCTCGGACACGTGCGGACCACATACGAGGCGCTGGGGCCGATCGTGGAATTGCGGGTCTCCTACCTTCCCGGCGTGTTGATATCGCAGCTGAAGCTGCGGCCGATGCTGCTCCTCCTGGGGAAACGGCACCTGGCACCGGCGCTGATCGCCGGCGCCGACACCCGCACCAGCCAGGCCAACCGCGAGCTGGAGCTCCTCGCCCACCTGGTGCGGGCGGATAAGAACCTGCGCGCATCCTTTGACCGACTCGCACCGGCGGAGCTGGTCCACCGTGTCTCCGGCGACCCCCTGTACGCGGAATTCAACCGTAGCTTCCGTGGCTTCCTCACCGAGTACGGTCACCGGGAAACCACCAGCGTAGTGCTGAGCAGTGCACCCACCTGGTCCGAAACCCCGGAGGTGGTTCTGGGTCTGGTGATAGTCCTGATCGGGGACCCGGGCAAGAAGACGGACCAGACCGGTGACGCGCTGCGCGAACTTTCCGCGCACCCGGCCTTGACGAACCCCGGGCTCCGGCGCCGCATCCTGGACACCGTAGACACGGCCAGGGCCGGGATGGCTTTCCGGGAAGATACGCACTTCTACGCCACGATGCTGCTTCCCCCGCTGCGGCGGGCCCTGCGCGAACTCGGCGAACGGCTGCGGACCGCCGGAGTGCTCGACGAGGCCCGGGACATCTTCCATCTGCGGTACGAAGAACTCCGCACCATCAACGACCCCCGCACCCTGCCGGCCGCCGACCGGGACCGCTACCGGCAAAAAGTGCTCGCCCGTGCCGCCAAACGGGCGGACCTGGCGGGCACCCCGCTCTTGGACCTCAACGCCCTCTTCCCCGAACATCCAGCCGATAGCAGCGCGCTGGTCACGGGTTCGGCCGCCAGCCGGGGCACCGCGACCGGTCCCGTGCGCATCATCGGCAGCCCGGCCGCGTTCGGCACCCTCCAGAGTGGGGAAATCCTGGTCTGCCCCTACACCAACCCCGCCTGGACCCCGCTGTTCCAGCGGGCCGCCGCGGTGGTCGTCGATACGGGCGGGATCGGCTCGCACGCGGCCATCGTCGCCCGCGAATACGGGATACCGGCAGTGATGGGAACCCGCAACGGCACCACCACCCTCACTAACGGGCAACAGGTCACCGTCAACGGCACCACCGGGACCGTCACCGCGGCCGGAAACGGGAGTTGAGATGGCCCGCGTGTCCCCGGCGGAAGCCCGCGGCGCCGCCGGGACCATTGACGGCCCCGAACGTCATGAGGATCACCGGAAACACCCGCGCCGCCGCGGCGCCGCCCTGAATGCGGCAATCTTCGACGCGGCCCTGGCCGAGATCGCCGACGCAGGCTACGGCGCGCTGACCATGGATCGCGTCGCGGAACGCGCCAGGGCCAGCAAAGCCTCACTGTATCGGCGCTGGCCCGGACGGGTGCGGTTGGTCATGGACGCCGTCTATCACGCACTGCCCGGCGAAACGCCGCTCCCCGACACGAGCAGCCTGCGCGGCGATCTCCTGGCCGTGATGCACCAGACCGCCCGTCAACTGGACGGCCCGGCAGGCCTCGCGCTCCGCGGCCTGCTCGGCGAGACTCTGCAGAACCCCGCCGTGGGCGCCGAAGTCAGGGAATACAGCCGGGGCAACAGCGCCGAGATCATCCGCGAGCTGGTCAACAGGGCCATAGCACGCGGCGAATGCGACCCCGCCGTCGCCACTGACCGGCGGATCGAGACCGGACCGGCCCTGCTGAGGCAGCGGTTCATCTTCACGGACGAACCGATCAGCGACCAATACCTGGAGGAAATCGTGGACCAGGTCCTGCTTCCCCTTTTCGGCATCGCCAGCAGCGGGAGACTCCGGAACGCGCCCGGCTGACCGGTCACGGCTGCTCCCGGCCCGATCAGGACCGAGAAACCTTGCGGCCCAAGGAATTCCCACGCTGACCGGATTAGCCTCGGAGCTATTACACCGGTCTGGGCCCTATGGGAGGAGGCACAGATGGATCTTCGCGACAATCTGCGCCTTTTCCGCGCGGCACTGATCACGGGCACTGCGATGTCCCTGGCTGCCGCGGGGCATGTCCTCGGCGGCGGGACGCTTCCCGAACCGGCGGTCATGGCCGTCCTGGCCGGGCTCTTGCTGACACCGGTCACCTGGCTGGCGCGCCGGCAGCTGTCATTCCTGACCCTGCTGGGCATGCTGGGATCCTGCCAGCTGATGCTGCACGCAGCTTTCACGTCCCTGTCGCCCCGGGCCATTTGCCTCCCAGCACTGACGGTTCAGATGCCTCATCACGACGGACTGGCCACGGGCCTGGACTGCTTCGCAGCCGTGCCGTCGTCCATGCCCGTGCATACCCTCGGTGCCGATTCACCGGTTATGCTGGCCGGCCACGTCCTCGCCTTAGTCTCCACCGCGTGGCTGCTGCGCAAGGGCGAGGTGGCCCTGTGGCAACTCGTGGCATGGCTCCGCCCGCTCGTGAAGCTGCCCCGGCCCGCAGGAATCATTCCGGTCCGCCAACGGCCCATTGCCACGGGCCCGGCCTTGGTGCCCTTGCCCCGGCGGAACCTGCGGGCTGACAGCCTGCGGGGGCCGCCCGCCGCGGCCTCCCCGTGCGCCATGCCCTGACTGCCTGCTCGGTCTGCGGATGGGCGCACGGGACGCTGATTGCCTTCCACCCATCAGCGCGCTGTCCGCCATGTGAGTGCGGCAGCACCCAGAAAGGCTTGCGTCATGAACATTTCAACCCCTCGCGCCCTGAAAACCGTCACCGTCCTCGCCACCGCAGCCGGCCTCATGGCCCTGGGCGTTGGTGCCGCAGCCGCCCACGTCCACGTGGACCCGGCCTCAACAACCGCCGGCGGTTTCTCCGAGCTGACCTTCAAGGTCCCCAACGAATCCGAAACGGCCAAAACCACCAAACTCACCGTCACCCTGCCCACCGGGACCCCGTTCACCTCGGTCTCGGTCAAGCCCATGGACGGCTGGACGGCCGAGATCTCCGAAGCCAATCTCCCCGCCCCGGTCACCGTGGAAGGGGCGACCATCACCAAGGCAGCGGCCTCGGTCACATGGACAGCCGACGCCGCCCACCAGATCGGGCTGCACGAATACCAGACCTTTTCGATCTCCGCCGGCCGGCTCCCGGCGGCGGATACGACCGTGTCGCTGCCGGTAGCGCAGACCTACTCCGACGGAACGGTGGTGAACTGGAACGAGGCCGAAACCCAGGGCCAGGCCGAACCCAAGTACCCGGTTCCTTCCTTCGTCACCACCGCAGCGGCCGACGCGAACTCCACGGCGGCACCCGTCGCCGACACAACAGCAGCATCCTCAACCACGCCGCTCACGCCCGCCCCGGACAACACCTTCGGCATCCTCGGACTCGCCGCTGGAGCACTCGGCCTGGCGGCCGGGGGCACTGCCCTGGTCCGGACACGCACGCCGCGGAAGAACTGACCCGGAGTAGCCCTGGCGCGGACCGGAAGGAGAGCACAATGTCACGGATGGTGACGGTCCTGGCCGCAGCGGCGATCGTGGGTGCCGGGGTGCTGGCGCTGGCATGGGCCTACAGCTATGGCGGAAGCGCCGATCCCGGTGTCCTTGACCGCACCGGCCCGGCCGTCGCGTGGGGGCTGCCGATGGGGAAGTTGGTGTTCAACCTCGCCTGTGCCGGCACCATCGGGACACTGGTGCTCGCCGTCTTCGCGCTGCCGCGGCATGCGCCCGTGCAGGCGGCGGCACTGCGGTTTGCCGGTTGGTCGGCGACGGTCTGGGCTGCCGCCGCCGCGGTGTACACGGGTGCCAGCTTCCTGTCCATTGCCAACCGGCCGGTTTCCGCCGGATTCGGCCCGGAGTTCGTGTCTTTCCTGACCGACGTCGAGGCCGGGCGTGCCGGCTTTCTCACTGCGGTGCTGGCTGCCGTCGTCGCGCTGGCTTGCTTTTGCCTGGAGGGTCCGCGTGCGGCAGCCATCACTGTCCTGCCTGCCTTCGCAGGTCTGGTGCCGCTGGTGCTGAAATCCCACGCGACCGGCGGAGCCGGCCACGCGGACACCATCACCGCAATCATTGTGCATACTGGCAGCGCGGCCGTCTGGATCGGCGGCCTGCTGGCGCTGATCATGCTCCGGGCGTCGCTGCCGGCACGCCGCCTGGGTCCGACAGTGCAGCGCTACTCCACCCTGGCCCTGATTTGCTACCTGGCCCTGACGGTTTCCGGGGTTCTGGCCGCCGTGGCGCGCATCCGCTCAGTGGACGATCTGCTCAGTCCCTACGGTGTGATCATCCTGGCCAAGGCTGCAGCGCTGATTGGCCTGGGCGTGTTCGGGGCGCTCCACCGGCGGTGGACTCTGAAACGCCTCGACAGGGACCCACACCGGGCCGCATGGCCCTTCCTTCGGCTGGCAGTTGCCGAACTGGCCGTCATGGGCGCTGCCTCCGGGATGGCCGCCGCCATGGCCCGCACGGCACCGCCGGCCCCTGTGGAAGCCCCGACCCCCGATCCCGAGCTGCTAACAGCGCCCGGAATCTGGGCATACATCTCCCAGTGGGCCCCCGACGCGTTGTGGGTCCTTGTCTGCGGGTTCGCCGTCTTCTTCTACCTCGCCGGTGTCCGCAGGCTACGTGCCTCCGGACGGTCCTGGCCCGCCCACCGCACCGTCCTCTGGCTGGCCGGGAACGCCGTCCTGTTCACCGTCACCAACGGCGGCCTCCACATCTACCAGGGCCTTCTGTTCGACTCCCATGTCCTGACTCAGATGATGCTCACCGCAGTGGTCCCGCTGCTGCTCGTCCCGGCAGCACCGCTGACCTTGGCCGAACTGGCCATCCGTCCAAGAACGGACGGGAGCACAGGGGTCCGGGAATTCCTGGCCGGTACCCGGCGGTACTTCCTGACCCCGCTCGGCAGGGACCCCTACCTGGCAGTCCTGATCCTCACCGGATCCGTCTTCGCCATCTACTACAGCCCGCTGTCGGAATGGTCCGCGAGCAGCCAGCTTGGCTACAGCACCATGACGCTGCTGGCCCTGCTGGCCGGCTGCCTCTTCATGCAGGCAGTGACGGACCCGCGCAACGTGGATACCAACCCGGCCCAGCGTCTGGTCCTGGTGTTGGCTGCCGGGGTTCTGTACGAGGTCAACGGGTGGTGGCTTTCCACTCAGGCATTCACCACCGAGACCCCATGGAGCGCAGCTCTCAGCCCAAATCCGGGCACTCCGACCAGCCCTGTCGGCGGATCGGCTGGCACCATCATGTGGGCCACGGCGACAATGACCCTGGGCGTCGTCGCTTCCATGGTGGTGGCCCGCCGGAACTCCGCCACCGAGCCTCAGACGGCCAAGGCCGGGCGGCCCGGGAGTAAGGAAACGGTTGCCGCAAAGAGGCGTGAGTGAAGGCGATTCCCGCTTGGTGGCCCACTTCCGTGGAATTGCGCCCAAGGCAAGACGCTGCGGGGTAACGGTGAGGCATCATGAACGGTATGGAAGCTATCACCGCGATGCCGTGGGCTGAGTTCGGGTTTCCTGGCTCGCTGCGAGACAAACTTGTGGCCGCGATCGTGGATGGGACCAAGAGGTCGACAACCTCACTCGTGGTCGAGTACGAGTTTGAGCAGGAATCGCTGCCTTGTGTTGGGGCGCGTCAAGTGGTCATCGATTCGGCCGGTGAACCGGTGGCTGTCATAGAAACTGTTGCCGTGGAGACAGCAGCGCTCGGATCTGTTCCGTGGTCCCACGTCCGGGACGAGGGGGAGGGACATGCCTCAACTACCGAATGGCGCGCAGGACATGAGGTGTTCTGGCATAGCGCTGAGATGCGGGATTACTTGGAGGAGCCCGCCTTCACAGTGACCGATGGGACGGCCGTCGTCCTTGAACGGTTTCGTGTTGTGGAGCTCCTGCACGGTGGCAGGCCGGTGGCATAGCAGATCGTGCCAGGCGGATTCCGGTGGGACAAGCTATGCCTAGGGTCAACGACGGGTTTGATTGAGATTCAGGAAGTCTCAATTCGGCATTTATGAGTATTTGTTTAACCTCAATGACTGCTCGTACGCTGGGAGTCGGGCATGAGTGTGTCCCCTAGCACACAAGATTTGGGAGCGAGGCAATGGAGCTAAGGCATCTGCGTTATTTTGTTGCTGTCGCCGAGCTGCTCCACTTCGGCCAGGCCGCCGAGCGCCTGCACATGGCCCAGCCCCCGCTGTCCCAGCAAATCCGGGCCCTTGAGGCGGAAATCGCTGTTGAGCTTCTGGCCCGCACCACCCGGAACGTCAGCCTCACCCCGGCCGGCGCCGTGTTTTACGACGACGCCCAGCGGATCCTGAAGTCCGTGGACGAGGCGGTAGACCGCGTCAAGAGGTTCGGTGACGGCCAGCTGGGCGGGCTCCGGGTCGGGTTCACCGGCTCGGCGTCGTACCGGCAGCTGCCGGAGTTCGTCCGCATCGTCAAGGCCGAAATGCCGGGTGTTTCCCTGGACATCCACACCGAGATGCTCACACCGGAGCAGGAGCAGGCGCTGGCCAATTCCGAGCTGGACATAGCCTTCCTCCGGCCGCCAACGCGGACCCCGGGGATTTCCTCCCGGCTTGTGGGCCGGGAGCCGCTGGTGCTGATCGTCTCTGCTCAGCACCGGTTGTCCCGGCGGGAATCCGTGAGCATGGCGGAGCTGAGGGACGAAGGTTTCATCATGTACCCCGCCGGTTCGGGGTCCGTGGTCAATGACGCGGTGGTGCACGCCTGCCTCGAGGCCGGGTTCGTTGTCCGCAGGGAGCATGAGGCGACCAAGACTTCCACTGTCCTGTCCCTGGTTGCCGGCGGTCTTGGGGTGGCGCTGGTGCCGGATTCCGTCCGCTCGTTCCGGCTCGACGGCGTCGCGTTCGTCGCGGTGGATGATGCACCCATGATTGACCTCGCGCTGGCCTGGCGGGAAAACGACCCCCTGCCGCTGCTGGCCAGGCTCCTGGAAGTCCTGGCGTCAAGCAATGTTTTTCTGTCCAACCACAGCATCGGGGAAACCGCGTGAAAATCACCAAGATTGAGGCGATTCCGTTCGCCATCCCATACAAGAAGCCGCTGCGCTTTGCCAGCGGTGAGGTCCGCGTAGCGGAGCATGTTCTGGTCCGCGTGCACACGGAGGACGGTCTGGTGGGCGAGGCCGAGGCACCGCCAAGGCCCTTCACCTACGGCGAAACACAGGCCTCCATCATCGACGTCGTCGGCAATATCATTGCGCCCGCCATCATCGGCTTGTCCTGCCTGCAGCGTGAAGTCATTCACGAGCGGATGAACCGCACGGTGGGCAACCCGACGGCAAAGTCCGCGGTAGACATGGCCATCTGGGACATCCTCGGCAAGTCCCTGAACCGTCCGGTCACGGAACTGCTGGGCGGCTACACGGACCACATGAGGGTCGCGCATATGGTCGGCTTTGCCCCGCCGGCGGAAATGGTGGCCGAAGCCGAGCGGATCCGCTCCGAGTACGGCATCACCACCTTCAAGGTCAAGGTCGGGCGCAAGCCGTTCATGCTCGACGTCGAGGTCTGCCGGGCGCTGCGTGCGGGGCTCGGGGACGACGTCGAACTGTATGTCGACGGCAACCGCGGCTGGACGGCATCCGAGTCTGCCCGGGCACTGCGGGCGATGGATGATCTGGACCTGACCCTGGCAGAGGAATTGTGCCCCGCCGATGACGTTCTGGGACGCCGCTGGCTGGTCACCCAGAGCCGTATCCCGTTTGTGGCCGATGAGAGCGCAGTGCGGCCGGGGGAGGTCACCAGGGAACTGCTGGGCGGATCGGCAACCGCGATCAGCATCAAAACGGCACGGACGGGATTCACCTATTCCCAGCGCGTCCTGTACCAGTGCGAGGGACTCGGCGTAGAAGTGGTTATCGGCAACCAGATTGACAGCCAGATCGGCACCGCGTGCGCGGTGGCCTTCGGCTCTGCGTTCAAACTGACCACCCAGCGTGCCGGCGAACTGTCCAACTTCCTGGACATGCAGGACGATCTGCTGGCCGAACCGCTTCAGATCACGGACGGAATCCTGGCCATCAGTCAAAAGCCCGGCCTGGGCATCGAAATTGACCCGGAAAAACTCACCAAATACCGCCAGGACACTTAGCCCTGGAGCCACCCCAACAATCCCGTCCCGGCGGAACCGCCGGGAACAGAACCAGAAATTAGGAGAATTGAAATGACACAGGAACTCAGCGAGCAGCAGGCAACCGCCGCGGCTTCGGGCGCGTCGGCGACTGAACGATTCAGGGAAAACAAGAAGGCCGGCGCTCAGGCCAGCAAGGAGCGTGTCAACCTCCTCGCCTCCGGCGTGATCAACGCCGTCAATGACACGATCCGGCGCCACAAGGTGACGTATGACGAATACAACGCCCTGAAGGCGTGGCTGATCCAGGTCGGCCAGGACGGGGAATGGCCGCTGTTCCTTGACGTCTGGATAGAACACTCCGTCGAGGAAGTCGCCAACGAGAACCGCCACGGCAGCAAGGGGACCATCGAAGGTCCGTACTACGTGCCGAACGCCCCCGAGCTGCCCGCGGTGGCGACCCTGCCGATGCGCGGGGACGAGGCCGGCACACCGCTGTCCTTCCAAGGCCAGGTCACGAACCTGGCCGGTCAGCCGCTGGCGGGAGCGCACGTGGAGATCTGGCACGCCGACGATGCCGGTTTCTACTCCCAGTACGCCCCGGGTCTGCCCGAATGGAACCTCCGCGGGACCGTTGTCGCCGACGGTCAGGGCAGCTTCAACGTCCGCACGATGCAGCCCGCGCCGTACCAGATCCCCACCGACGGCGCCTGCGGGCAGCTCATCGCCGCGGCCGGGTGGCACGCCTGGCGCCCAGCGCACCTGCACCTGATCGTGTCCGCGCCCGGCCACCTGCCCATCACCACACAGCTCTATTTCAAGGGCGACGAGCACATCTCTGACGACATCGCTTCGGCGGTGAAGCCCGAGCTCATCCTTGATCCGGCGCCCGTCGCCGGCGGCGGGGGCAAAGAGGTCACGTACAACTTCGTCCTGGACCCCGCCTAATCAGGCTGGCTGGCCCTGTTCATACGCAGGGCCAGCCGCCTGGCTCCTGCCAACAAGAAAGTAAAAGGTATTCAAGTGCTCTTCGCTGTGAAAATGGATGTAAACCTACCCGTGGAGATGGATCCAC
Source organism: Arthrobacter sp. UYEF20 (assembly GCF_040546335.1). Classification (NCBI taxonomy): domain Bacteria; kingdom Bacillati; phylum Actinomycetota; class Actinomycetes; order Micrococcales; family Micrococcaceae; genus Arthrobacter; species Arthrobacter sp. UYEF20. The sequence continues at coordinate 24,191 of NZ_JBEPNP010000019.1, forward strand.
AGGTCAAAACCGACACCCTGGCGCGCGAGAAGGCCTACTCACAGGAGCTGCAACGCTCCGGCGTCTGGGTGCACATCTGGCGCTGCGTCGGCCAATACTCCAACCTGAGCATCTTCGACGCCAAGGACAACGAGCACCTGCACGAAATCCTCTGGCGGCTGCCGCTCTTCCCATACATGAAGATCGAGGTAACGCCCCTGGCCATGCATCCCTCGGATATCGCCCTCGTCTAACGCCCCGGCTGCCACCTTCTCCCGGTCATCGACCCACGCAGCGCGCTGCCCATGCGCGGCCCATCAGTGCCCAATCGGACATCAGCCTGGTGACAATACGGGGCGGAGGGCTGCTCGCATCTGCTGACGGGATGCGGTTCGTCGTCCCGATCGCGGCCCGAAACGCTGGACACAACCAGCGGATGGGCTACCGGCGAAAGATCCGGGACAGGAGGAGGCTGCCGAACTGGAGCGCCTTTTCCCGCCGGCACGGACCGTTCCAGATGATGAAGTTGGCGAACCGGTGTGCGCCCGGCCGGTTGGCAATCCCGGCTGCCGCGTCCCTGATCGCATGCAGGTCCCCGACCGTCAGTGGCAGGGGGGCTTCGTCAGGGTGCCAGGTCGAGCCGCGCGGAAAGTCGCTGAACGGCTGGGTCGACATTTCGATGTGTGCACCAAGGACGGCTTTCACCGGATGCGCCGCACTGAACTCGCAGAGTGTCCTGATGGAGGCCTGAAAGGCCGGAAAGTCCTGGACGTAGAGCCGGCCTGGATAGGCCGTGTCTCCGGTCAGGAGGGCTCCGGTTATCGCATCGTAGACGGTGACTGCGGAGGGATGGTGCCCCGGCGTCGGGATCACCTCCAGTACCCGTCCGCCGAGGTCCAATGCCGCCGCCGCGTGGGGCCAGTCGGCCAGGCCGAAGAACCCGGCAACGTCCTCGGCCGAGTGGCCGACCACCCGGGTGTCGGGCCGGTCAGCGAACTGCCCGTCTCCGGCGACGTGGTCACCGTGGGCGTGCGAGTGGGCGACGATGAGACCGTAGGCCGTATTGGGATGGTCCAGAAGCCACCCCTCGATGAGCACGTCGACTGTCTCCCGCACGGGAAACGCCGTGGCGTCCGCCGTCGCACCGGTGTCCAGAAGCAAGGCGCGGTCGGTGCCGAACAACAGGTAGAGGAACGGCCCTTCGTAATTGTCCGTGATGCTCTGCCGGAGAATGACGGTGTCCGGCGCCGCCCTGTGGACCTGAATCGGGGAGGCGCCACTGCCCCGGCGGGACCGGGCCCCGGCAAACCAGCGCACATCAAGGTCAAGGTCGGTCACAACGCGATTCTCTCATTCGGAAATGCCGCCGGAGTCAAACTCTGGGATCGGACCCTGCGGGACGTCGGACAGTGACGATTTCGGTGGCGTGCTCGGCTATCCACGTGACCAGCGGGAGCAGCAGGGCGACAAGTTCGTGGCCACGGCCGGTGAGGCTGTAGTCAACTCTGGGAGGGATGACGGGCTGGGCGTCGCGACAGATGAACCCGTCGCTTTCCAGGGTCTTAAGGGTTTGGGCCAGCATCTTCTCGCTGATGCCCTCGGCTCGGCGGCGAAGCTCGCTCCAGCGTTGCGGGCCCTTTGCCAGCGCGACGAGGATCAGTACGCCCCATTTGCTGGAAATGTGATCAAGGACCGTCCGGCTGGGACAGCCTGCGGGAAAGATCTCATCCGCCCCCAGTCCAGCTGATGGGGTGAGCCCGGTACTTACTTTCATATCAGTACCTTACCTGAAAGTGCGTACTCCCCTTGGGGAAGTAAACAGGCTGCGGCGCAGTTGCTATGGGTATCAGCCTCCCATCGGTAAAAGGACCACCATGACTATCGTTATCACCGGCGCCACCGGACAGCTCGGCCGCCTTGTCGTTGAAGCACTCCTCGATCACAACGTTCCTGCGGAACAGGTCGTGGCCGCCGGCAGGAACGTCGCCAAGCTCGCCGACCTCGCAGACCGCGGCGTCCAGGTCCGGCCGGTCGATTTCGACGACCCGGCATCCCTGCGCCAGGCGTTCGCCGGCGCGGACAAGGTACTGCTCGTTTCCAGCACCGCAGTCGGCCAGCGCGTTGAGCAGCACCGGAACGCGATCGAGGCCGCAAAGCAGGCCGGCGTGGGCCTGATCGCCTACACCAGCATCGCGAACGCCGGCCAGGCCGGGATGAAGCTGGCAGCCGAGCATCAGGGCACGGAAGAGGCCCTGCAGAATTCTGGTGTTCCGTTCACGTTGCTTCGCAACAGCTGGTACCTGGAGAACTACACCGGGCAACTTGCCACCTACCTCCAGCACGGAGCCGTGCTCGGGGGCGCCGGTGACGGCCGGGTCAGTGCCGCTACCCGGGCCGACTACGCCCAGGCTGCGGCTGCTGTACTGCTGCTGGATGACCAGGCCGGAAAGGTTTACGAGCTCGGAGGCGACGAAGCGTTCACCCTGACCGAGCTGGCCGCGGAAGTCAGTGCAGCCACCGACCGCCCGGTGCAGTACCAGGATCTGCCGGTGCAGCAGTACACGGACGCGCTGGTGGGTGCCGGGCTGCCGGAGGCCTACGCAGCGATCCTGGCCGACAGTGACCTCGGGATTGCCCGGGGCGAGCTGCTGGTCACCAGCGGGGACCTGAGAACCCTCATCGGACGTCCGTCCACGCCGATGCGCGAAGCCGTGCGGGCGGCCGTCAGCGCCGTTGCCGTCGGACACGACGCCTGATCCGGCGCCGGAACACCCCGGCCACCAGCACGCTGGTGGCCGGGGTGTTCCGTGTGCGCCCTGGGGCGGATCGGCCAGTCAGAAAGCGCTGCTGGCGAAGGAGGTAAGGGCCTCGACCACAAGATCGTGATCCGCTTTCTGCGGCAGCCCGGAAACCGTCACTGTGGCCACGGCTCCTGTTCCCTTCACGTACAGCGGGAAGGCTCCGCCGTGGGCGGCATAGCGTGACTGATCAAACCAGCCGTTGTCCTCGATTCTCCCGCCGCCGAGCCGGCCGCGCAGCCCGACCAGGAGCGACGGCTCTGCGTACTGTTCCGCGGTCCGGCTTTTTCGTTCAACCCAGATCTCGTTGTCCGGGTTTGCTCCGGCCAGGGAAGCATGAAAGAGAATGTGGGCGTTCCTGCGGATATCGATCGCGATTGGGAGGTTCCGGGACGTACCCAGCTCCACGAGCAACAGTCCGAGGGCGAGCGCCTCGGTCTGGCTGAAGCTGCCGAACTGCAGGGTCGCCATCTCATGTTCGATGCGGCCGATCAGGGACCGGAGGGATGCTTCCGGTTGTGGCGCGGCGGAGTCCGGATCGAACTCTGCTTCCGGTCCGGACGTCGGTCCGGGCTGTTCCTGGATCATGAGTCATGACTTTCGTGTTGGTGGACTGTCCGTCCGGCGGCATGCGCCCGGAACTCCTGGCAAAATCCTGCCACGAGGTCATGAAAAACGGCAGCGGGGCCCCTCCGATGGGAGGGACCCCTGCGTCTTAAGGTGGGCGGTGTTAGCCGGCGTGGTATTCCTCGTCGCTGACGTGTTCGCCCCACTGGGTTTCGGGGCCCTGGCCCTCGCCAAGGGCTTCCCACATGGCCATGTGGGTCATGAAGTGCTCCCGGGCCGCGCCGTGCCAATGCCATTCCCCGGGCGGGGTGTAGACGGTGTCGCCGGGCTTCATCACAACGACGTCGCCGCCCCGGGACTGGACCAGGCCCACGCCCTCGGTGACGTGCAAGGTCTGTCCGGCCGCGTGCGTGTGCCAGGCCGTGCGCGCGCAGGGCGCGAAGCGCACGGTGTTGACGCGCAGGCGGGAGGGCTCCGCGCCCTTGGCGATGACGTCGAACCACACGTCGCCGGTGAACATCTCCGCCGGGCCCTTGGTGCTCGGCAGCTTTGCCTGGATTTCCATCCTGTCTCCTTCTGTGTTGATGATGGCCCCGGTGCGGTCTTAGCCGAGGGTGGAGACGTCGATCACGAAGCGGTACCGCACGTCCGAGGCGAGGACGCGCTCGTAGGCGTCGTTGATCTTGCTGGCCGGGATGACCTCGATTTCGGCGCCCAGGTTGTGCTCAGCGCAGAAGTCGAGCATTTCCTGGGTTTCCCGGATGCCGCCGATCGCTGATCCGGCGAAGGACCGGCGTCCCATGATGAGGGCGAACACGTTCACGGGGAGCGGTTCCGCGGGTGCGCCCACGTTCACGAGGGCACCGTCGAGGGTCAGCAGCTGCAGGTAGGAGCTGATGTCGATGGGGGCGCTGACGGTGTTCACAATGAGGTCGAAGGTGCCTGCGAGCGTCTCGAAGGTCCCTTCGTCGCTCGTGGCGTAGTAGTGGTCCGCGCCCAGCCGCAGCCCGTCTTCCTGCTTCTTGAGGGACTGGGACAGGACGGTGACCTCGGCGCCCATGGCGTGGGCGAGCTTGACGGCCATGTGGCCGAGCCCGCCGAGGCCGACGACGGCGACCTTCCTGCCGGGGCCGGCGCCCCAGTGGCGCAGCGGGGAGTAGGTGGTGATGCCGGCGCACAGCAGGGGAGCGGCGACGTCGAGCTCGATTCCTTCGGGGATGGTGACCACGAAGTCTTCGGTCACGACGGCGTGGGTGGAGTAGCCGCCTTGGGTGATGGTTCCGTCGCGGTCGGCTGCCCCGTAGGTGCCGGTCATTCCGTTGAGGCAGTGCTGCTCCTCGCCCTTCAGGCAGTTCGCGCATTCGCGGCAGGAGTTGACCATGCAGCCGACGCCGACCCGGTCGCCGACCTTGTGCCTGGTGACTTCCGGGCCGACCTCGGTGACGATTCCGGCGATTTCATGGCCGGGGACCAGCGGGTAGGTCTGCGGTCCCCAGTCGCCGCGGACGGTGTGGATGTCGGAATGGCAGATGCCGGCGAACTTGATCTCGATCAGGACATCGTGTGCTCCGAGATCCCGGCGCTCGATGGTGGTCGGGGCGAGGGGTCCGGTCGCGGAGGGGGCGGCATAAGCGTTAACCGTAAACAATGATTCTCCAGTGTTGGTTGATTGGTTCATAGGCGATTCGGGGGCGCGGCTATGCCGGAAGGGTCAGGGGCGAACGAGGACCTGTAGTGGGCGGCCCGGGTGGCTTCCCATCCAGTAAACAGGCACAAGAGCGCGGGAGGGAGTCCCTGCTGATACGGGTACTGGCAGTACCCCCTCCCGAGCGGCAGCCGGTGTCCGCCCCGCCGTTGTGGCCGATTACCCGGCTTTCACGGGATGCTGCCGGGCAGAAATGATGAGCACGATGACGAGCAGGGCAGCCAGGGCGAGCACGACGCTGCCAACGGTGAACGCGGCCGATATGCCCTGGGCCAGGGAAGCGGCGGCCGTGGATGAAGCAGCGGCGGCGACGGCAACGAGGATGCCGAGGCCGAGGGAGCCGAACTGATGGGCGGCGTTCGGCGGGCTGAATCCACTCACGTTCTGGAGGAACTGCGAGGTGCTGCGTTAGGGCATGACTTTGTAGAGATCGATGACAGTCTCTTCGGGCGGAGAGGCGAAGCCGCCCTCGATGCCCTGCTGCATCCGGGGCACGAGGATCGTGTCGCGGAATTTCTCCCAGCTCTCCTTCGATTCATGGACGGCCATGATCGTCCATCCGCCCGCGGACGAGCCGCCGGCGTGGAAGATCTGGCCCTCCGGCAGGAGTCCCTCGCCTGGATGGACGGCGGCAATTGACGCCTCGTACTGCTCCTTGGTGCCGCCAGGGAAAAAGTGCATAATTCCGTAGGCCGTGGTCTCCATAGCTGCTCCTAGGCTGGTGGTTGGACGCGACAAGGCAAGTCCTAGTCTCCGCCACCAAGGGTGTCAAGTGGCGGTGTAGTCTAACCGTTCCAGGACGGCGCTGCCTCGGCTGACCGATACGCCCGTCACACGGTCGCGTCCGGCGAGGGGTTGATCGTCGCGCGGGCACTCCAAAGAAAGTCAGGGACCCTGGTTGCCAGGATGGGGGCGGTATCAGTGCGGCCACCGGTGATAAGGGCGCCTTCGGGGCGTTTGGCGGGGTTGAAAGGGCGGGTACCCGCGACCCATCGACAAGCCCATGGGCCAGGAATACCCTTAGTTCGTTCGAGACTGACCCGACAACGATGACGGAGAGGTGGCCAAAATGGGAACCGTGGAGAATGCTGAACTGGTCCGGCGCGGATATGAGGCCTTCAGCGCAGGTGACATGGCGACCCTCAGCGAGATATTCGCTGAGGACGCGGTCTGGCACGTGGCAGGAAACGGTGCGCTTTCAGGCAGGAAAGAGGGACGGGACGCGATTCTGGCCTACTTCGGTGAGCTCGGTACGCGTTCGGAAGGCAAGCTGAAGGTGACCGTGCAGGACATCGTCGCCGGCGACAACCATACTGTGGCACTGCAGCACAACAAGGCGGAGAGCAACGGCCGGACCCTGGACACCGATGGCGCCATCGCCTTCCAGGTCCGCGACGGCAAGATCGCTGAAGGCCGCGAGTTCTTTGCCGACACGGCGCAGGGCGACGCGTTCTGGGGCTAGCCCGGCGGCTATTTTGACTCGAGGAGTTCCGCCGCGGGCTCGACGGCGGCCGGCGCGGTTCCGCCGTCGGTTCTGCGTTCCTTCAGGAAGTAGACCAGGCCGGCGGCAGTGGTGGACGCCGCGGCGAGGGCGAAGAGCCCCGGGGTGACGCTTCCGGTTTGTTCCTTGATGAGGCCGAATCCGAACGGCGCCACGAAGCCGCCCAGGTTTCCCAGCGAGTTGATGATGGCGATAGCCGGGGCGAGGATCTGCGGGTTCAGACCCGACTGGGGGATGGTCCAGAACAACGGGGATGCGCTCTTGAAGCCCATGGCCGCGACGGCCGGGAAGGCGAGGGCAAGCACCGGCGAGGTGACGGCGGCCGCAAACGTGCCGGCGGCGGCGACCAGCAGTGCCACCACCAGCAGGGGGCGCTTCGACTTCGCCTGGTCCTGCCACTTGGCGGCAAAGTACATGGCGACGACGGCGCAGACCCACGGTATCGAGGACAGGAACCCGACGCTCAGATCCGTGGTGCCCGGAATCTGCCTGACGATGCTGGGCGTTGGCGTAGATGGACAGCTGCACGGAGAAGTAAATGCCGCAGAGCAGCAGGATCTGCGGGTTCAGGAGCATCTTCCAGCGGTTGGGCTTTCCCTCGCCGGCCTTGGTGTGCTGGGCGTCCTCGGCCTCGATCGCCGCTGCCAGTGCGGACTTCTCCCGGCAGGTGAGCCACGTGGCGTCCTGGATCCTGGCGTCCAGGAGGAAGAACACCGCGAAGCCGACGGCGACGGACAGCAGTCCTTCCAAGCCTGCAGATGCTCCTGCGCGTAGCCGATATTGGACCGGTTCAGCTGGTTGCACACGAGCATGACCAGCGTGATGGGCAGCACTCGCTTGAAGAATTTCTTCGTAGCAAGAGCCACGTCCGTGACAGCGGTGTCTACAGACTGCATGGGAAAATCCTTTTGAATAGGGGAGGGAGGCCGGACTAGCCCACTGTCGCCGGGCTGCGCAGCCGGCGTCGCGAGTTTGCCAGGTGGCTGCGCATGGCGGCCGCCGACGTCGATTCGTCACCGTCCGCGATGGCGGCGTAGATGGATGCGTGCTCCAGGGCGACGTGCTCGAAATGCTCCCGCGCGTCGTGCTCTCCGCCGGTCATGAGGCGGGTGCGGGGCATCGCGATCATCGTCTGGCCCAGCGACGCCAGGCAGTCTGAAAAGAAAGGGTTTCCCGAGGCCGCCGCGATGGCCCGGTGAAACTCGAAGTCCGCCTTCATGGCATGGGCCGGGTGTTCCCCGCTGGACGTGAAATCGTCCAGCGCTTTCTTGACCGCACGCAACTGCCGTTCCGAGCGGTTCCGGGCGGCCAGGGCCGCGGCCTCGGACTCCACCCCGATGCGGAACTCGAGCAGCTGGACGCGGTCTTCCATGCTGGCCACCGGCCTGCTGCCGGGCATCGTCCGGTTGCCATCCGGGGGAGGGGTTAGCGCGAAGCTGCCCCGCCCCCGTTCGGTTTCAACGAGGCCTTCGGCCTGCAGATGTGTGAGTGCTGCCCGGACCACGGTCCGGCTGACGCCGAACTCGCTGATCAGGGTGTTTTCGCTGGGGAGCTTGGCTCCCGGCTGGATGACGCCGTCGACGATGCGCATGCGAAGATCGGCGGCGAGGTCCGCGGTCAGGTTCCGGCTCATGGGTCAAGGTTACTGGCCGAACTCCACCGACTCGGTGGTCCAGGCACGTGCCTGGTCGCTGAGGGTGATGCCGAGGCCCGGCCGGTCCGGCACGATCATGCGGCCGTTCTTCGTTTCGAGGCGTTCGTTGAACAGCGGGTCCAGCCAGTCGAAATGCTCCACCCAGGGTTCGCGCGGGTAGGCGGCGGCCAGGTGGAGGTGGATTTCCATGGCGAAGTGCGGCGCCAGCCCCAGGCCGCGCTCGTCCGCCAGGGCGGCGAGGCGGAGGAACTGCGTGATGCCGCCGACGCGCGGGGCATCCGGCTGGATGATGTCGCAGCCGTTGGCATTGATCAGGCCCTTGTGCTCGGCCACGGAGGCCAGCATCTCGCCGGTGGCTATGGGTGTGTCCAGGACCTGGGCCAGGTGGGCGTGGCCCTCGAAATCGTAGGCGTCCAGCGGCTCCTCGATCCAGATGAGATTGAATTCCTCCAGCTGGCGGCCCACCCGGAGAGCGGTGGCGCGGTCCCACTGCTGGTTCGCATCGACCATGAGGGGCACGTCCCAGCCGATATGCTCGCGGATGCCGGCAACGCGGCGCAGGTCCTCGGCGGTGTCCGGCAGGCCCACCTTGATCTTGATGCCGCCGATCCCTTCATCCAGGAGGACAGTGGCGCGGGCCTTGACCTCCTCGAGGGAGGCGTTGAGGAAGCCGCCGGACGTGTTGTAGGTCTGCACCGAGTCCCGGTAGGAGCCCAGGAGTTTGGCGAGGGGCAGGCCCGCGCGCTTGGCCTTGAGGTCATACAGGGCGATGTCGATGGCGGCGAGGGCCTGGGTGGCCACGCCGGAGCGGCCCACCGAGGCACCGGCCCACAGCAGCTTCGTGTAGATCTTGCCGATGTCGTTGGGGTCCTCGCCGATGATGCCCTCCGCGACTTCCTTGGCGTGGGCGTACTGCGCCGGTCCGCCGGCGCGCTTGGAGTAGCTGAAGCCGATGCCGCTGTGGCCTTGTTCGGTGGTGATTTCGGCGAAGAGGAAGACGACCTCGGTCATGGGCTTCTGCCGCCCGGTGAACACCTTGGCGTCGCTGATGGGGACGGCGAGCGGAAGCCTCGCGGTGGAAAGTTTGATGTGCCGGATCAGGTCAACGGAACTCATGGGTCTCCTTGGGAAGAATGCGGGGCAACGTCACCCTCCCACTTAGGTTACAAGTAAGTAACTTGTATTACAAGAGGAGCTACCACACCAGCCAGGCAACTACCAGCAGCGCTCCGACGCTCAGAATGGTGGTGCAGAGGATCACGTCCCGGGCCACTGTCATGCCCCGGCCGTACGGGGCGGCGAAGAGGAACACGTTCTGGGCCGTGGGCAGCGCGGCCATGATGACACTGGCCAGCAGGTGCTGACCCTCCAGGCCGAAAACGAAGCGGCCCAGCGCCCAGACGATCAGAGGCATTCCGGCGATTTTCAGGAAGGTGGCGGCGAGGGTTTCCGTGCGGCCGTTCCCCTTTTGCAGCGGTGCCCTGCCCGCGAGGGAAAGTCCGAAGGCCAGCAGGACCATGGGCACGGCACCGGCGGCGAGCATGTCGATGGGTTTCTGCAGCAGTTCCGGGGCGCTCCAGCCGGTCAGCGCGACGGCGGCGCCCAGTCCGGACGCGATGATCATCGGGTTGGCGAAGGGCTGGACGAGGAGCTTCTTCCACGAAATCCTGGCTCCGGAGGAAAGCCCCAGCACTGTGAGGTAGAAGGGGGCCAGCACGAGGATCTGCACCAGCAGCACGGGTGCAACGTGCTGGGCCGTGCCGACGGCGTACAAGGAGACGGGGATGCCGATGTTGTTGGCGTTGACATAGCTGCTGGCCATGGCGCCCACGGCTGTTTCGGCGACGGGGCGGCGGAAGAACAGGAAGCTCGCGAGACAATACAGCAGCCCCACTATGGCTGCTGACAGCAGGGCCAGCGGGGCATCCGTTCCGAGCGCAGCCCGGATGTCGCTGCCGGCCACCACAGTGAAGAGGAGGGCCGGGTTGGTGACATAGAAGGCGGTGCGTGTCAGGGCGCCCTGGACTTCCGGACCCAGGACCCGCAGCCGCGCAGCCACGTACCCCACGGCAATGACGGCGGAGACGATCAGTATTCCGGAGACCACGCCGCCCAAAATGCGCCCTTCTATTTAACTGGTGGGTTGGGGTTCCGCACGGCCATCTCCTCGTTGCGGGGAGGTCCGGCCGTGCGGAAGCCCGGGGGATTGCTCAGTGCGCCGTTCGCGGAGCAGTCCGCTTCTCAGAGCAGTCCGCTTCTCGGCGCACTCCGCTCCTAACGCACGAGGCAGGGACCCTTGGGGTCAAAGGACCAGCCCTCGATGTAGTACTGCATGCCGATGCTGTCGTCGCGGGCGTCGAGCCCATGCTCCAGGTACAGCTGGTGCGCCTTGTCCAGGGCGTCCCGGTCCAGTTCGATCCCCAGCCCGGGAGCGACCGGAACTTCGATCGCGCCGTCTTTGATCTGCAACGGCTGCCTGGTGAGCCCCTGGCCGTCCTGCCAGATCCAGTGCGTGTCCAGCGCCGTGATCTCGCCGGGGGCGGCGGCTCCGGTGTGCGTGAACATGGCCAGCGAGATGTCGAAGTGGTTGTTCGAGTGTGAGCCCCAGGTGAGGCCGAATTCATGGCACATCTGCGCCACCCGGACGGAGCCATGCATGGTCCAGAAGTGGGGATCCGCCAGCGGAATGTCGACGGCGTTGCTGCGGATGGCATGGGACATTTCCCGCCAGTCCGTGGCGATCATGTTGGTGGCCGTCTTCAGTCCGGTGGCACGGCGGAACTCCGCCATGACCTCGCGGCCGGAGAACCGCCCTTCGGCGCCGCAGGGATCCTCCGCATACGCCACGACGCCCTGCATCCGCTTGCCCAGCCGGATGGCATCCTCCAGAAGCCAGGCGCCGTTGGGGTCCAGGGTGATCCGCGCCGCAGGGAACCGCTGGGCCAGGGCGGTGACCGCGTCCACTTCGTCGTCGCCGGACAGCACGCCGCCCTTGAGCTTGAAGTCGCTGAAGCCGTAGCGCTCCTGCGCGGCTTCGGCAAGGGCCACCACGGCTTCGGGCGTCATGGCCTCCTGGCGGCGCAGCTGTTCCCACCGGTCCGCGGGAGCGTCCTCCACCAGGTACGGAAGATCCGTGCGCTTGTGGTCGCCGATGAAGAAGAGGTAGCCGAGCATCGGCACGGAGGACCGCTGCTGCCCGTCGCCGAGCAGTTCCGCGACGGGCACGCCGAGGAACTGGCCGTGGAGGTCCAGCAGTGCCGATTCGACGGCGGTGACCGCGTGGACCGCGGTGCGCAGGTCGAACGTCTGCAGCCCGCGGCCGCCGGCGTCACGGTCGGCGAACTCCGCCGCGATGTCGCGCAGCAGGGACCGGTAGCGTGCCACCGGCTTGCCGGCAATCAGGGTTCCGGCCTCCTCGATGGTGGTACGGATCATTTCGCCGCCGGGAACCTCGCCGAGGCCGGTGCGGCCGTCCGAGTCGGTCACGATGACCACATTGCGGGTGAAGAACGGGCCGTGCGCGCCGCTGAGGTTCATCAGCATGCTGTCGTGCCCCGCGACGGGAACTACTTCCACTCGGGCGATGGTGGGCTGGGTGCTCATGCGTTGACCTCGTCCTGTACGTCGGCTGCTTCGACGGTACCGTCGATCCTGCGGTTCAGCTGCCAGGGGTTGGTCTCCCGCAGTGGTGCGGGCAGCAGCTCCTGGGGGAGGTTCTGGTACGCAACGGGACGCAGGAAACGGTTGATCGCCAGCGTCCCCACGGAGGTTGTCCTGGTGTCGGAGGTGGCCGGGAACGGGCCGCCGTGGACCATGGCATGGCCCACTTCGACTCCCGTGGGCCAGCCGTTGACGATGATCCGGCCCACCTTCTGCTCGAGGACCGGAACGAGGCGTGCCGCCGTCGGGTAGTCCTCCTCCGCCAGTTGCAGGGACGCCGTGAGCTGTCCCTCGATCTTGTGGGTGGCCTCGATCAGTTCGTCGGCCGTGGAGTAACGGACCACGAGGCTTGCTGCGCCGAAGATTTCCTTGTGCAGCACGTCGTTGCTGACGAAATCACGGATGTCCGTGCCGAAGATGGTGGGCGCCGGAGCATTCTCGGTGCCGCCGGGGGTGCCCCTTCCGACGACGTTGACGTTCTGGGCAGCTGCCAGGGCTGCGGCCCCGGAGTTCCAGGACGTCGCGATGCCTTCGGTCAGCATGGTCTGGCCGGCACAGGCCGAGACAGCGCGGTCGACGGCGGCGGCGAGTCTGTCGCCGGCCTCGCCAACCGGGGCAAAAAGCAGGCCCGGAGACGTGCAGACCTGCCCCGAACTGCCGGTGACAGCGGCGACGTACTGCTGGGCCAGCGCATTAATTTGTTCGGCGGAGCCGTTCAGCGCGCCGGCGAAGACGAAGGTGGGGTTGAGGGAGGACATTTCCGCGTAGACGGGGATGGGCTCCGGCCGGGCGGCAGCGGTACGCATCAGGGCGATGCCGGCCGACTGCGAGCCGGTGAAGCCGACGGCCTTGATGGCCGGGTCCGCGGCGAGGGCCTGGCCGATGCTGCTGCCGGGGCCGTAAATGAGGGAGAAGACGCCGGGGTGGAGCCCGAAGTCCTTGACCGCCTTCGCGATCGCCTGGCCGACGAGTTCGCCGGTGCCGGGGTGCGCGTTATGGGCCTTGAAGACCACGGGGCAGCCGGCGGCGAGGGCCGAGGCGGTGTCCCCGCCCGCCGTCGAGAAAGCCAACGGGAAGTTGCTGGCACCGAAAACGGCCACCGGGCCCAGGGGGATCTGGCGCTGGCGGATGTCGGCGCGGGGCAGGGGAGCGCGGTCTGGCAGCGCCGGATCGATCCTGACGCCGCGGAAGTCGCCCTGGCGGACAACGGCGGCGAAGAGACGGAGCTGGCCGGCGGTCCGGGCCCGTTCTCCCTGCAGCCGGGCAGCCGGCAGGCCCGTCTCCTGTCCGGCACGGATGATCAGTTCCTCGCCGATCGCCTCGATGTTGTCCGCAACGGCCTCCAGGAAGCCGGCGTGCGTCTCGGGGTCCAGGGTGCTGAAGGATTCGTAGGCCGCGGCGGCGGCGCCGGTCGCGGCTTTCAGCTGTTCTGCGGTCAGCAGCGTGTACACGGGTTCAAGCTGTTCGTTCGTGGCGGGGTTGAAGCCGAAAGCGGTCTTGCCTTCGCCGACAACCGGCTGCCCGGCAATCAGGGAATTTCCAGTGAGCGTCATGATGGTTCTCCTAGGAGACGGTGGCGATGAGTGCTGTGAGGTCGGCCAGGTCCTGCGGTGCCAGGTTCTGAAGGGGCGGGCGGACACCGCCGGCCGAGCGGCCGATGGCGTCGAGACCGCCCTTCACGATCGAGACCGAGTAGCCCTTCACCCGGTCCCGGATGTCAAGATACGGGATCACGAACTCATTGAGCTTCTTGTTGACGGCCACGCGGTCCTGGTTGCGGACGTCCTGGTAGAAGTCGAGCGCGAACCGCGGAACGAAGTTGTACATGGCGCTCGAGTACGTGCTCATGCCCAGCTGCAGCAGCGGAAGCGCGAACGTCTCCGCTGTGGGCAGCCCGCCAAGGTAAAACAGGCGGTCGCCGAGCTTGGCGACGACGCGGGCGTCGTGTTCCAGATCGCCCACGCCGTCCTTGAAGCCGATGAGGTTCTCGTGGCGGTCCGCCAAGGTGGCGACCGTGGTGTCCTTGTAGACGGCGTTGGCGCGGTTGTAGATGATGACGCCCAGCGAGGTGGACCGGCAGACGGCGCTGACATGTTCGATCAGGCCGCCCTGGTCCGCTTCGGTCAGGTAGGGCGGAAGCAGCAGGATACCGTCGGCGCCGGCTGCTTCGGCGGCCTGAGCATTTTCGATCGCCTGGGCGGTGGACCCTCCGGCCGAGGCCAGCACCGGGACGATGCTGCCCACTTCTTCGACGGCGGCGCGGACCACCCGGGCGGATTCGGCGGGTGTGAGGGAGAAGCCCTCGCCCGTCCCGCCTGCCGCGAAGAGCCCGGCCACCGGGAAACTGGCCTGCCAGGCAAGGTGCTTGCGGTAGTTTTCCTCGTCAAACTGGAGCTGTGCGTCAAACGACGTCACCGGGAACGAGAGCAACCCTTCCTTGAGAATGCTGGCAAGTTCCTGGGGTGAGTATTTAGCCACGGTGTGGTCCTCCATGTCGGCGCCGCATCGGCGCGGCAGATGATGTACTTCCCCTCCAGACTAGGGAGCCGTTTGATGCCTGTCTAAGTTCTTTTTTGAATGAATTGATACCGTCCGGGCATCGTGCTCCCGGCGAGCGGCGTCCCACGCGCGGCTGCCCGTCAGTGCTCCACGAATTCCAGCGACTGCAGAACCCGGGAGAGAGCCGGGTTCGTGATGCTGCGGTTCCAGATCGCGTGGAGTTCCACGGGGTCATTTACGCTGCTTTCGAGCGGCAGGAACTGGACGGCCTGCACGCCAAGCACCGTGGCGGAGTGGGGCACGAACGCGACACCCCGTTTGGCGGCAACGAGGAACACCATGGTGAGGATCTGGCTGACGCTATGCACCACGTTGGCGTGCTGGATGGGGATCATGCGGACTACAAGGTCGTAAAAGTACCGGGCCTTGGTGGGTGAGTGCATAATGAGCGGCTCGTCCTTGAGGTCGGCCTCCGTGACGGGCCTGCCCAGTCCGGCCAGTGGATGTCCGGCAGGAACGGCCAGGACCATCGCTTCGCGGTACAGGAGATGCGAATCGAGGACTTCCTGGTCAAAGGGTGGCCTGGCGAGACCGAGATCGAGTTCGCCGGTCTTCAGTCCCTCGATCTGCTCGCCGGTCACGAGTTCCTGCAGATCGATGTCGACGTCGGGAAGGGCCGCGGCTATCTCCTCCAGTAGCGGGCCCAGGATGCTGAAGCCGCTGGCGGCCGTGAAGCCGATCCGCAGCAGCCCGGACCGTCCGGAAGCGATCCGCCTGGCCGTCACGGGTGCCCGCTCAGCCAGCGCCATCAACCGGCGGGCTTCGTCCAAAAACGCGCGACCTGCGGGTGTCAGTTGCACCTTCCGGTTGTCACGCTCCAGAAGCTCCACGCCGACGGTTTTTTCCAGTTTCTGGATCTGCCGGCTCAAGGGAGGCTGGGTCATATTGAGCCGTTCCGCTGCGCGCCCGAAGTGAAGCTCCTCCGCCACAGCGACAAATCCGGCGAGCTGGTCCAAAGTAAACATGATGCCTTCCTGGTATCACTTGATGCCTATTGGGAGTTAGACATGCATCATAGCTTCTCCCTAGACTCGATGAAGCTAGCCGGAGGTGATCCGGTTCACAAAATGCCCGGGCAGTTGCCCAGCACCAACGAGGAGTTCCAATGATGCACTTCCCCACCCGACGCACCGTCCTCGGCGCGGCGTCAGCCATCACGCTGCTGGCCATGACGGCCTGCGGCAACGTTGCCGGCAGCAGCACCGACACTTCAAAATTCCCCAGCGGCCCGGTCAACCTGACCGTGGGCCAGGCCCCCGGCGGCAGCACCGACCTGATCGCCCGGGCCATTTCGGCGGGCGCGGCCAAGCCGCTGGGCAAGCCGATGCCGGTGGTGAACAAGCCCGGCGCCAACGGCGCCCTGGCCAGCAAGGAGGTGGCGGGCAATCCGGCCGACGGCCAGAACCTGATCCTGCTCAACGCTTCCCTGATCACCATCACCCCGTTGGCCGTCACCGCTGACGAGGCCGTGAACATCGACGATTTCGATGTCATCGCCGGATTGTCCCAGGACGACTACGTGCTGGTGGCCAGCGAAAAATCCGGTTTCAAGTCCATCAAGGACGTGACCGGGGCAGGCCGCAACATCACGTTCGGCACCACCGGCGTCGGCACCGGCAGCCAGCTGGCCCAGAAAGTGCTCTTCAAGCAGGCCAACGTGAACGGAACGGACGTACCTTTCGACAGCGGCAAGCCTGCACTGACCGCAGTGCTTGGCAACCAGGTGGAACTCGCCACGATCCAGCTCGGCGAGGCGATGCCGCAGATCAAGGCCGGCAAGGTTGCCCCGCTGCTGGTCTTCTCCGAGGAGCGCAATAACTTCCTCCCGGACACACCGAGTGCCAAGGAGTCCGGCTACGACGTTCCGGTCGCGCAGTACCGGGCCGTTGCTGCTCCCAAGGGCACTCCGAAGGACGTCAGGGACAAACTGCTCGCGGCGTTCCAGGAGACGTTCAAGTCGGATGCCTACAAGTCATTCAACGAGAAGAACCTGCTGACTCCGAAGGAAATCTCCGGTGAGGAAGTTGTCACGCAGTGGAAGGGCTACGCCGCGAAGTACAAGGAACTGGTGGCGAAGTACGACATCAGCCTCAGCGGAACTAAGTGATCCAGTGACGGCAACACCCCCGGTCCCCACTCGAGGGGGCAGCCACGCAGCTGCCCCCTCCGGCGGGGAAACCCCCCAAACTTTTCCTGACGCTTTTCCTGGCTCTCTTCCTGACTCTCTTCCTGACGCTGTCCTGGACGAACTCACGCCGGAACAGCTCGCCGCGCAATGGGAGGAAGAAAAACCTCCCGCCGCCGGCGCTCTGGCCAATGCGGCCTCCTCACTGGTGGTCCTCGGCGCCGGCGCCGGCGCACTTGTCCTGTCCCTTGTGATGGGGCTGGGTACTCCGGCAGCACCGCAGCCCGGACTCTGGCCGTTCATGATCAGCTGCGTGATGGTGGCCCTGGGCCTGTTCCAGCTGATCGCCGGCCGGCACAACCGGGACGCGGAGAAGTTCACCCGGATGTCCGGGGCACCTCTCACCGGACTGGTCACGCTGGCGGCGATGGTGGCGTTGATGCCGTCCATCGGCTTCGAGCTGCCGGCCCTCGCGCTGTGCGTCATCTGGATGAGGTTCCTCGGCGGTGAGACCTGGCGGTCCACCCTCCTGACCAGCGCGATCGTCGTCGCGGTGTTCTACGGGATCTTCGTCCTGGCGCTCAACACCTCCGTTCCCCACCTCTTCTAGGAGACCCCCGTGGATTTTCTTAATCCCGTGATCAACGGATTTGCCGTTGTCCTGGAGCCCACCAATCTCCTGTACTGCCTGATCGGCGTGGTGATCGGCATGCTGATCGGCGTGTTGCCCGGGCTGGGGCCCGCGGCAACCATCGCCATCTTGCTTCCGCTGACCTACAACGTCGAACCCGTGACCGCCATCATCATGCTCGCCGGTATCTTCTACGGCGCGCAGTACGGCGGCACCATCACCTCCGTCCTGCTCAAGCTCCCCGGCGAGGCCTCATCGGTGGTCACCGTGTTCGACGGCTACCAGATGGCCAAACAGGGTAAAGCCGGCACAGCCCTCGGCCTGGCCTCCATCGGCTCCTTCATCGGCGGAACCGCCTCCATCATCGGCCTGACCTTCCTGGCTCCGGTGGTGGCAAGCTTCGCCCTCGACTTCGGGCCGGCCGAATACTCCGCACTCGCGCTGCTCGGCATCCTGCTGGTCGCCACGATCAGCAGCGGTTCAAAAACCAAGGCCCTCATCGCAGCCGCCCTCGGACTGCTGCTCGCCACCGTGGGCCGGGACATCTTCACCGGCGAAAGCCGCTTCACTTTCGGCAGCCTGGACCTGGCCGACGGCATCGACTTCGTGCCGATCGCCATGGGCATCTTCGGCCTGGGCGAAATCCTGTACAACCTCGAGGAACGGCACCGAGCCGCCAAGGCCCCCTCGAAGGTCACCAACGTCTGGCCATCCCGGGCCGATCTCAAGCAGGCCTCGGGCGCAATCGGACGCGGCTCCGTCCTCGGCTTCTTCCTGGGCATTCTGCCCGGCGGCGGCGCCACGATTGCCTCGATGGCGTCCTACGCCATGGAGAAAAAGCGCGCCAAACAGCCCGAGCGGTTCGGCAAGGGAGCCCCCGAAGGCGTGGCGGGTCCGGAAACGGCCAACAACGCCGCCGCGACCTCCTCCTTCATTCCGCTGCTCACGCTCGGCATTCCGGCCAACGCCACCATGGCGCTGATGTTCGGTGCGCTCCTGATCCAGGGCGTCACCCCCGGACCGCAGCTTGTCGAGGAAAACCCGGAGCTGTTCTGGGGCGTGGTGAACTCCATGTACATCGGCAACATCCTGCTGCTGATCATGAGCCTGCCGCTCGTGGGACTCTTCGTGAAGATCCTTCGCGTCCGGGCCGCGATCCTGGCCCCGGTTACCGCCCTGATCACCTTGCTCGGCGCCTACACCATCAACAACAGCATGTTCGACGTCACCCTGGTGGTCGTCTTCGGCATCGTCGGCTACCTCATGAAGAAATTCGGCTTCGAGCCCGGCCCGTTGGTCCTCGCCTTCGTGCTCGGATCGCTGCTGGAGAGCTCGCTGCGGCGTTCGCTGCTGGTATTCGGCGGGGACCCCATGGGCTTCTTCAGCCGCCCGATCTCCGCGACGCTCCTCACCGTCTTCGTGCTGGTGGCAGTGCTCCCGGGCATCCGGAGCATGCTGGCCAAGCGCAAGATTCCCGCCACCGGAGCGCCAGCACCGGAAAACATCAAGGAGAAGGTATGAGCATCATCGTCGGTTTCGTCCCCACACCCGCGGGGGAGGCCGCTCTCACAGCGGGCATCGCCGAAGCGAAACTCCGGAACGAGGACCTGGTGATCGTCAACTCCGCGCGCGAAGGCGCACTGGTAGACAAGGCAGTGGCACCCCGCGACGTCCTCGAGCAGGCATCCCGTCGGGCCACGGAGGCCGGCGTCCGCACCTCCGTGCTGCAGCCGCCCTACCAGCACGACCTGGCCGAGGAGTTCCTCGATCTCGCCCGGGAAGTCGACGCGTCGCTGATCGTGATTGGTCTGCGCCACCGCTCGCAGGTCGGCAAGTTCATCCTGGGCAGCCATGCCCAGCGCATCCTCATGCAGGCGGACCGCCCGGTGCTTGCCGTGAAACCAGCCGGAGCACCCTTCTAGAAGCGTGCTGCGCCGGTGTGACAGTGCGTTCTGACGTGCGTTAGACAGCAGCTTCGAAGCACCTTCGTCGCAGGAACGACGCCGGGGCGGACCGGGACCGAAAGGTGCCGATCCGCCCTTTCTGCGTTAACCGGGGCCTGGGTTGAACTCCCGGCCCGGAGACGGGTCGCGAACTCTCCGACTCCGCACGAAGGCTGTTGGGGCTCGTCACCGATGAACTGCAGCGCCGCCACCGCCTGCTCGAGCCCGCCGGCCCGGGGCGAAGCGGCGGCCCGGGACGGTGCAGGCATGACTTTGTAGGCACAATGGAGTGGTGCCTTCTTCCCCGCTCGTCCCCCTTGACCCCGCCGTCGCCCGCGGGCCCTTCGATCTGGGGGTGATCGGAGCCGGGCTGACCTTTGCGGAGTCACTGGCGGAGCTCGCCGCCGCGCTGCGGGCGGCAGGCCCGGCGGGCACAGCGGTGGTGCAGGCCCCGCCCGGCACGGGCAAGACGACGCTGGTACCCCCGCTGCTCGCCAATATCGGCTCCGCCGTACAGGAGGGACAGGACAACGCCGCCGCACCGCGCGTGGTGGTGACCCAGCCGCGGCGCGTCGCCGCCCGCTCGGCAGCCCGCCGCCTGGCCGCCCTGGACGGCAGCCGGCTCGGGGACCGGGTCGGCTACACGGTCCGCGGGGAACGCCAAACGGGCCCCGGGACCCTGATCGAGTTCGTTACTCCCGGGATCCTGCTGCGCCGGTTGCTCGCGGATCCGGGGCTGGAGACCACCGGCGCCGTCATCCTCGACGAGGTGCACGAACGCGGGCTGGAGACCGATCTGCTCGTCGGCCTGCTCGGTGAAGTCCGGCAACTGCGCGGTGACCTTACCCTCGTCGCCATGTCCGCCACCCTGGACGCGCCGCGCTTCGCCGCCCTGATCGGGGGCGGCGGGAAGCACGACGGCGGCGGGCCGGCACCCGTCGTCGACTGTCCGTCTGCGCTGTTCCCGCTGGAGGTCGAATGGGCGCCCGCGGCGGGGCACCGGCTCGATCAACGGGGCGTGACGCGGGCGTTCCTGGACCACGTGGCGGACACGGCCGCGGCGTCGCACGCCACAGCGCGTGCATCCGGACAGGACCTCGACGCCCTGGTGTTCGTCCCGGGAGCGTGGGAAGTCTCCTACGTCGCGGCCCGAATACGCGGCCGGGCCGGTGCGGAAGTATTGGAACTTCACGGCCAGATCGGCCCGACGGAGCAGGATCGCGTGGTGTCGGGGCGGGAACCGGGCGGGCCCGCCCGGATCATTGTGTCCACGGGCCTGGCCGAATCCTCGCTGACGGTTCCGGGAGTCCGGCTCGTCATTGACTCCGGGCTGTCCCGTGAACCGCGCCGGGACGCCAGCCGCGGCATGTCCGGCCTGGTCACGGTGTCCTGCTCCCGGGCGTCGGCCGAACAGCGCGCCGGACGGGCGGCCCGCCAGGGGCCCGGGAAGGTGGTGCGCTGTTACGACCAGAAAACCTTCGGCGCCGCCCCGGCCCACCAGACCCCGGAGATCGTGGTGGCGGACCTGACGGCTGCCGCCCTGACCCTGGCGTGCTGGGGCTCGCCCGGCGGCCGGGGGCTGGCTCTTCCGGACGCTCCGCCCCGGGCGGCGATGGCGGAGGCCGTGGAGGTACTGCGGGAACTCGGCGCGGTCCAACCGGACGGCCTCGCCACGGATCTGGGCCGGACCCTTGCCCGGGTCCCCGCCGACCCGCGCCTGGCCCGCGCCCTGCTGGACGGCGCCGCGGCCGTCGGCCACCGCACCGCGGCGGAAGCCGTCGCCCTCGTGTCCGGAGACCAGCGTGCCCCCGGCGCCGATCTCACACGACTCCTGGCCGGACTGCGGACGGGCAGGGAACCGGCGTCCCGGCGCTGGGACGAGGACGTCCGGCGGATGGAGGCGATCGCGCGCCAGGAGAAGTCCTTCGTGGCCGCCTCACCGGCCGCCCCGCCGGCGCCCGCGGAGGCGGTTGGTTTCGTCGTCGCCCTCGCGTTCCCGGACCGTGTGGCTCGCCGGGTCACCGGTGCGGGGCCGGAGCGCTACCTCCTCTCGTCCGGTACCCGGGCAGGGCTGCCGGCCGGCA
Source organism: Arthrobacter sp. UYEF20 (assembly GCF_040546335.1). Lineage (NCBI taxonomy): Bacteria > Bacillati > Actinomycetota > Actinomycetes > Micrococcales > Micrococcaceae > Arthrobacter > Arthrobacter sp. UYEF20. Next base: position 45,397 of record NZ_JBEPNP010000019.1, read on the forward strand.
GCTCCCTGTCCGGGCACGAGTGGCTGGCCGTCGCCGAAGTGTCCCGCGCCCAGGGGCGGGATGCGGCGGGGACCGGTGCCGTGATCCGTTCCGCGGCGCCACTGACGGCGGACACCGCGGAGGCCGCCGCCCGGCAGCTGCTGACCGACACGGTGGAGGCACGGTTCCGCCAGGGCCGCGTCACGGCCCGGCGGGAACGGCGGCTGGGCGCGATCGTGCTGTCCTCCACACCCGTTCGGGCGTCTGCCGCGGAAGGACGTGCGGCAGTGGCCCGCGCGCTGGAGCAGGAAGGACTCGGGAGGATCGGGTGGTCGCCGGCGGCGGACGCGTTGCGCCGTCGCCTTGCCCTGCTGCACCGGGAATTGGGCAGCCCCTGGCCGGATGTTTCCGATCCGGCGCTGCTGGCCCGCCTGCATGAGTGGCTGGAACCCGAGCTGGACCGCCTGGCCAGCGGCGCCGCGACGAGCGGCATCGACCTGGCGGATCCCTTGCGGCGGCTGCTGCCATGGCCTGAGGCGTCGCGGCTGGGTGAGCTGGTGCCGGAGCGGCTGGAAGTACCCAGCGGTTCCTGGGTGAAAATCGCTTACCCGGACGTGGATGACGACGGCGGCCGGCCGGTGGTGGCGGTCAAACTGCAGGAGTGCTTCGGCTGGGACCAGACGCCGCGGCTGGTGCGCGGGAGGGTGCCGGTGCTTTTCCATCTGCTCTCGCCGGCGCGGCGGCCGCTGGCCGTGACGGACGATCTGGCGTCCTTCTGGTCGGGACCCTATGCGCAGGTCCGTGCGGAGATGCGGGGCCGCTATCCCAGGCACCCGTGGCCGGAGGACCCGTGGACGGCACCGGCGACGGCGCGGACGAAGGGCAGGATGTGACTCCGGTGTGCCGCGACGTTGTCGGGAGGCCGGAATGCTTCGGATCTCCAGCCGGGAGCGCCCCGAAGTCCTTGGGCGCCTCAACAGGAACCGCGTGCAGCTTCGCCGGGATGGCGGGCTGCACGCGGTGTATTCTTGACGTCCCCTGGTGCTAGGTCCGGGAGCCGCCGGCCGGAACGGGCGCCCCGGCGTCGGCGTCGTCGGCAGTAATGAGGATGTTGCCCTCTGAAATCGACTCGGATAGCACGTCGTGTTCAATGGCGGTGGCCAGCGGCTTTTCCTTGATGAAGCACATCAGCACCGCGGCGATCAGCGCCAGCGGAACCATCCAGATGAAGATCGGCGTCAGCGCGTCGTTGTAGGACGAGATGATGGCCTCCTTGATCGGTGCCGGCAGCTTGCCGACGACGGCGGGGGTCAAGGAGTTCGATCCGCCGGGCGCGCCGCCGCCGGTTGCCGCGGCGGGCAGCCGGTCTGCGAGCAGCCCGGCCAGCCTGCTCGCAAAAAGGCTTCCGACCACCGCCGAGCCCAGCGTGGCACCGATCTGGCGGAAGAAGTTGTTCGACGCCGTTGCGGTGCCGACCTCGCGCAGCGGGAAGGAGTTCTGGACGATCAGGACCATGATCTGCATGCTCAGGCCCAGTCCCAGCCCCATCACGCCCAGGTAGACGCAGATTTCCCAGAGCGGTGCACCGGGCTTGAGGCTGGAGAGCAGGAACAACGCGATGGCGACCAGCACGCCGCCGGCAATCGGCATCCACTTGTAGCGGCCGGTTCGGCTGACCAGCTGGCCGGAGACCACTGAAGCAACCAGGAGAGCGCCCATCATCGGGATCATCAGCAGGCCGGATTCGGTGGCGTTGACGCTGAACGCCATCTGCAGGTAGGTCGGTAAGTACCCGATGGCACCGAACATGGCCACCCCGATAAGCAGGCCGGCGATCGTGGAGAGGTTGAAATTCAGGTCTTTGAAGAGGTGCAGCGGAATGATCGGTTCGGCGGTGCGGCTCTCCACGAGGACGAAGGCGGCGGCGCTGACCACGGCGCCGGCGATCAGGCCCAGGATGATGGGGTCGGTCCATTCGTACTTGCTGCCGCCCCAGGTGGCGAACAGAACGAGGCAGGTGGTTGCGATGGCGACCAGGAGCATGCCACCGAGGTCCAGGCGCGGTTTTCCGCTGTGCTTGGGGAGTTTGAGGAAGAACGCGGCGCCGGCCAGCGCCAGCAGGCCGAGGGGGATGTTGATCCAGAAGACCCAGCGCCAGCCGGGTCCTTCAGTGAACCAGCCGCCCAGCAGCGGTCCGGCGACGGACGCGATGGCGAAGACGCCGCCCATCATGCCCATGTATTTGCCGCGTTCGCGCGGCGGGATGACGTCAGCAATGACGGCCTGGGAGAGGATCATGAGGCCACCACCGCCGAGTCCCTGGATGACGCGGGCAGTGATGAGAACGCCCATGTCGTTGGCCAGAGCGCCAATGACGGAACCTGCCATGAACAGCAGGATGGCGGCGATCAGCAGGGACTTGCGGCCCATCAGATCGCCCAGCTTGCCGTAGATGGGCATGGTGATGGTGGAGGCGAGAATGAAAGCCGTGATGACCCACAGCATGTCGTTGACACCGTGGAGTTCGCCCACGATCGTCGGCAGCGCGGTGCTGAGCACCGTCTGGTTCAGTGCCGCGAGGAGCATCGAGAGCATCAGGCCCACGAACAGCAGCACGATGTGCTGTTTTCCTTCGGCCGGTCCCGCGTCTGGGGCTGGAGGGGTGGTCATGAGAGTTTCCTTTGTAAGTGGTGGAGAAGAGCGAGGGCGGGCTCAAGGTCTTCGGGCTGCACGCCTCTGGCGGGGTCGAAATCGGCCGAAGTGAGGCTGAAGCGGAGCGGGACGCCGGCGATCATCACCAGCATGCGGGCGGTCTCCTCCGGTCCGAAGCCTTCGGCCCCGGACCGCCATTGCGGATCAGCGGCCAGGAGGTCTGCGACGGCGTCGCAGACCAGCGTCTCGGCCTTGACCATCAGTTCCATCTTCCGGCGGCCCAGGTTTGGGTACCGGGCCAGCAGTTGCCGGCGCCGGACCGGATCCGTTCCGCCGATTGCCGACCAGGCCGCTGCCCCGAGCAACCGGGAAACCTGGGCCAGGAGGTCGCCGGCGGTGGAGACGCGGGTTAGCTGGTCCGGATCGATTCGGGGTTCGTGCAGGCCGAGGATCGCGTCCTCCTTGGCCCGGAAGTAGTTGAAGAACGTACGGGGGGAGACCCCGGCGCACTCCGCGATGGCCTCGACTGTGGTCTGCTCGACACCGCGTTCCAGGGCGAGCGACGCCGCCGCTTCGTGCAGGGCGGTCCAGGTCTCGGCCTTTCTGCGCTCCCGCAGGGGCGTCGGAACGGGTTCAGTCATGCGTAGATTTTTGCATGACTGCAATAAATTCACAAACGCATAATTGCAGTAGTGCAAGGACACGGGCCGGCGGCCGGATGACACATTTCGACACGGTAATGTTAAACGCGAAGGCGCCATCCGTAACATTGAGGCAAGTACAGGCATCAGCTTGCCAAGTTCACGGAAAGGGACTAAGAACCTTGCCACTCGAATCATTGCCCGTCCTCGACTTTTCCCGTTTGAATGCCGGTCCTGAAGAAGCCGCGCTGTTCCGGGACGAGCTCCGTGAGGCGATGCACGAAGTCGGTTTCTTCTATCTGGCCGGGCATGGGGTTCCCCAGCAGCTGACCGATCAGATCCTGGACGTCTCCCGGAAGTTCTTCGACCTCCCCGAGGAGCAGAAGCTCGCCGTCGAGAACGTCTTGAGCCCACAGTTCCGGGGCTACACCCGGATGGGTGGCGAAATCACGGACGGTGCCGTCGACTGGCGCGAGCAGATCGACGTCGGCGTCGAACGTGGCGCGGTGGAGCCCGGTCCCGGCGTTGCGGACTACTGGCGTCTCGAAGGACCCAACCTGTGGCCGGACGCATTGCCGGAAATGCGGGCCGTTGTTTCGGAGTGGACCGAGCGGCTGAGCACCATTTCCCTGACGCTCCTGCGGGCCGTTGCCGTGTCCCTCGGCGCGCCCGAGGACACCTTCGACGAGGCATTCGCCGCACGCGCCTTCCCCGTGCTCAAGATTGTGCGGTACCCGGGGGAGTCCGACCCCGAGCCCAAGCAGGGGGTGGGGTCGCACCGCGACGGCGGCGTGCTGACACTGCTGCTGGTGGAGCCCGGCAAGGGCGGACTCCAAGTTGAGCACCAGGGCCACTGGATCGATGCGCCGCAGGTGCCGGGAACCTTTGTGGTCAACATCGGCGAGATGCTCGAACTGGCCACCAACGGATACCTGAAGGCGACCCTGCACCGCGTGATCTCGCCGCTGCGTGGCACCGACCGGATCTCGCTTCCGTTTTTCTACAACCCGGCCCTGGACGCCACGATGCCTCAACTGGCGGTGGCCCCCGAATTCCAGGCCAAGGCACGCGGCCTGTCGGTCGATCCGACCAACAGCCCCATCCTGGAAACCTACGGGGACAACGCCCTGCGCTACCGGCTGCGGGCCCACCCGAACGTCGTCGCGGAACACCACGCGGACCTGCTGAAAGGCTGACGGCGCGGGTTCCCTTGGAGTCGTCGCCGCGGCACGGATGGCGCCGCGGCACGGATGGTGCCGCGGCGGATCCGCCTACTGCCGGCCCGGCCAGGACGTGTGCGGCTCGTCGTCGCCGCCGTCCTCCTGTACCCATGCCGTGAATTCTGCCAGCGACATGAAGCAGTAATAGTCGACGTGCCCCGGGTCGCCTCGGTAGAGGGGCTATCGGAAATCGTCACGACCATTGGCGAAGTGCAAGAGAACCTGAACGAGAACATTGAACTCCTGGGCGTCGCCGTCAACAAGCAGAAGAAGCGCGCTGACCAGATGCACTGGATTGAGAAGATCAACGCCAACTTCGGTGACCTCGTCTTAGAACCGATGCTTCAGGACCGCGAAGTATTCGCCAAGGCGCAAGCCGCCGCGCAGCCGCTGCGTGCATGGGGCTCCGAAGCCGCCCCGCATCGGGCCGACCTGGTCCAGCTGGCCACTCTTGTCTGGAAAGGCGCCGAATCATGAATCGCCCAGTACCCGCCCCGGAACGCGGAGGCACCCCCAGCGCCCTTGATGCTGTCCGCAAACGCGGCGGACTGACGAAGGCCCGCAACACCAGCGTCATCGCGGATATGACGCGCACGGACGACGAGCCGGCCGCGGATCCCCAGCCCCCGGCACTGCACTCCGTCCCGGCCGCCGCGGCAGAGCCCGAGCAGACCCCGACGGCACCCGTACAGGCCCCGGCAGAGGCAGTCCCGGTTCAGCAGACTCCTGCAGTCCAGGCGGCGGCGGTCCTGCCGGCCGCTCCGCAGCAGGCGCCGGTTCAGCAGCCGCAGCCTGCCGCGTACGTGCAGCCGGTGCAGCAAGTCCCGCAGCAGACCCTGGCCCTTCTCCGGCAGCCGGTTTCGGTTCCTCCGGAGCCTGAGAAGAAGCTGTACCGGAAGACCAGCTTCTTCCAGTCCAAGGAGTCCGGCGCCCGGATGCGCTCCGCGTACATGGCGACCCGCCACCTGACTCAATCCAGGACACTCTCGGACTTCATCCTCGCCGCCGTGGAACGTGAGGTCGAAGCCCTGGAGCGCCAGTACAACGAAGGGAACCTTTTCACCGCTGACCCCGGCAGCGTACCCCGGGGTCGGCCCCTGGAGACCTAGGGGACCGGAGCACTACCGGCTGTGGCTAGGGAGAGCCATCAGCCCGTCATGCAGCCTTGCGGTCCTGCTCCTCATACCCCTGGTTCAGAATCCGGCAGCATCGAGTGGGCCTCCTCGGCTGCCGTGGCCAGCACGGTACTCTGGGCCCTTGTCGGGGGGGAGCGGTTGCCAGGTCCGGCGCCTCAACGGAGTCAAGCCGCACTGTGGAAGACGACCTCGCTCAGCGGCAGCTCGAGGGCATCCAACTGGACCGGTCTTCACAGACAAAGCCTCGGGCAAGGACACTGGACGCCCTCAGCTCGAGGAGCTGCTGCGCTTTCTCGGGGACGGGGACACCCTGGTCGTGCACAGCATGGACCGGCTCGCCCTGACCCTCGATGACCTGCGTTTCCTAGTGAAGAGGCTGACGACAAACGGTGTCAGGATCGAGGTCATCAAGGAACAGTTGGTCTTTATGGGGACGATTCCCCGCTGGCAAACCTGATGCTCTCGGTCGTGGGGGCGTCCGCCGAATTCGAACGGTCCCTGATCGGCAAACGCCAGCATCACCCTGGCCAAAGGGCGTGGGGTCTCCCGCGGACGCTGGAAGCACCCGTCCCGAGAAGGCTGGAGAGCTGCGCCGGCGGGCGGCCGTGGGGGAGTAGAAGACCGGCCTGGCCCGGGATTCGGCTTCGGCCGCGAAACGCTCTACTAGTGCCTCAGGACAGACAGCCCTGCCCAGCCGCATTAGCCGCACACCGGTATTAAACAATCCGAGGCCAGAAGTCGAACAACTTCTGGCCTCGGATGCGTCTCTAAGCTGATGCGCAGATGGGATTCTGTACTTGGCCCGGGCGCTATCAGCGGGGCTGAACTCGGAGTCTGGGGGGCTGTCCTCAGTGCGCGGCTTCGTACTTTTCCATGATGTCAGCCTGGATACGGCCGCGGGTATTGACTGGCAAGCCTTGTTCGGCCGCCCAAAGCCGTGAGCTGCCTCGCGGGCATTGGAGGAAGCTGGACGAGTTGTCCGGGCCCGTCCGCCAGTCTTTCGGGCTGCTTTGGTGTAGCGGCTGAATGTTTCACGTAGTTCGCGTGCGTGAGCATCATTTAGATCGATTGCGTATTCGACGCCGTCAAGGGCAAACGAATGTGTCTCACTTGCCTTGGAGCCGTCGAAGTCATCTTCTAGAAGGGTTACTACTCTTTGTGCCATAGGAAAAGTTTAAGGCTTTGTAATCACGTCGGATGACTGTTCGCTGCTGTCGAAGGCCAATGGAATGCCAAGGAGTTCAGGATTTGCCACTTTGTCTCCGCCCATCCCAGGCCTGTGTGGAGTCACTCGGTGTAAGAAGGCAATAGGCGCCTCGATCCGCGCAACATCGCAGCACGAGATCGCAACGCCCGTGGTGCCGGTGCCCTGCCTTAGACTCCAGCCATGACGCAAGAAACATGGCGAAGGCTCTCCGAGTGGCCGTTGGTAATCGCGGCTGTGCTGTTCCTCGCCGCCTATTCCGTCCAGGTCATTTCCAACACCGACGCCGCTGTTGTTGAATTCCTGATCTGGACGACGTGGCTAGCGTTCGCTGGGGATTACGTGATCAATCTTGTCCTGGCTCCTAGTCGTGGGCGCTGGTTCGTCCGAAATCTCCACGAATTAGCAATTGTCGCACTACCGGCCCTGCGGCCGTTGCGGTTGCTGCGCCTGGTCAGTCTCCTGCGGGTCGTTCACCGCGTCGGAGGAAATGCCCTGCGCGGCAGGGTGCTGATCTTCGTACTGAGCTCAGCGGCGCTGTTGATCTACGCCGGTGCACTAGCGGTCCTCGACGCCGAAAAAAATGCTCCCGGTTCGAATCTGACCACCTTTGGGGATGCCGTTTGGTGGGCCATGACCACCATAACGACGGTGGGGTACGGGGACCATTACCCGGTGACGGTGCTCGGCCGTTGTGTTGCCGCCGGCCTCATGGTCGGCGGCGTCGCTGTCCTGGGTGTCGTCACGGCTTCCGTTGCGTCCTGGATGGTGCAGTCGGTCGCGGAAGAAACCGCAGCGGAGATCGACTCCGCAGAGGAGCCGATCCGAGAGGAACTCCGCCGGCTCTCAGCACAGGTTGAACACCTGACGACGCTCCTGCAGGCCGGCGCAGCCGATCTTCCGGCTGGTACCCCAAAAGTGCCCGGGGTTGAACCAGCGGCGACCTTGAAGTAAATGCTGCGTTCCGCGGAATCTCCTCCTCGGCCGGAAGCCGTTACGTATGGCGCTGTTATCGGCGTTTGGCAGCGAATTCCCGGTGACAGTTGATGTCTCTCCCATCGCCCAAACCTTCGGAACAGAGGGTTGCCCGCCGGGGCCTGGCTCCTAGGAAAATCGCCAGCCGAGCTCGCGCTCAGGAATGATGAGCTCCGTCGCTACCTTAAGATCCATGCCATCAACGTGACACAGCCTGCGAAGCCCGTAGCCGTAATTCCCTTAGAACAGCGGCCAGGGCAAGGCCGACATCTCACCGCTCGGAGCCGGAAACCGCCCTGCCAAGCGCAACCGGGCGCAGCGGGCGGCGAGCGATGCGATTTCTTCGGCGCGGAGCAAGTCCGCCAGGTTTCGGCCCAGCCCACCGTGCAGTCCTTCGCTGACACGATCGATGCCGTCGCGTTCCTCGGCGGTCAGAGCGTCTCCCAGCCATCCCCACAGCACCGTGCGCAGCTTGTGGTCACGGTGAAAGGTGAGCCCATGGTCCACGCCGTGCCGGTGTCCGTCCGTCATGGCAAGAATGTGGTCGCCTTTGCGGTCGGCGTTGTTGACGACCATGTCGAACACCGCCATGCGTCTGAGCGCTGGCGAGTCTTCGTGAACGAGGGCGACCATCCGTCCGTTCTCATCTCGTCCCTCGAGAACGTGTTTCCAGCCCGTCTCCGGCACGTGGTCCGTCGCGACCAGGTTCACGGCGCTTTGGGCGGGGTCTTGCTCCTGCCAGAGCTGCACCATTCCTTCGCCCATCGGACCATCGCGCAGCCAGGTGTGCGGCACGACGTCCCAGCCGAAGACCTGCGAGACCAGGTAGGCGGCCACCTCCCGGTGAGCCAGGGTGCCGTGGGGAAAATCCCACAGCGGACTTTCGCCTGCTATCGGCTTATAGACGACCACCACGTCGCCGATGCTGCCCAGAAATGTAGCGTTTGAAGCCGTCGTGATGCGGCCGGTGAGCGTCAGCTCGGCGGTCACTAGGTCCGGCGCTGGCATCAGACCTCGGGAAGGGTGCAGATGTGCCCGTCGGCGTCTATGGGGTAACCGCAGAGCGGGCACGTCGGACGCCCGGCGCCCACGATCTCACGGGTGCGCTTGGCGAATGCGCGGGCGGTGCCGACCGGCATTCGCACCAGCAGCATTTCGGGTTCGTTAGCGCCGTCCTCATCAAGCGATTCGTCGTTGTCATCAGCATCGACATCGGTGATGGGGTAGGCCTCTATTACGACCTGGGCCGTGGTTGGGTCCCAACCTAAGCTCATGGCGCCGGTGCGAAACTGCTCCTGAACGGCCTCGAGCTGGTCATTGTCGACAAGTTCAATGGGAGTACTCGTGGGAACGCTGAAGGGGTTGCCCTCGACGGTGATGAGCTGGTCGAGAATTTCGTCGATCTTCTCCGCGAGCAGAGCCGACTGCTGCTTCTCCAGGGCAATACTCACGATCTGCGTCCCTGCGCGCACCTGCAGGTAGAACGTGCGCGCCCCCGGAAGGCCAATGGTGCCAACGACGACCCGATCAGGCCAGGCAAACTCGTGAACACGTGTAGGCATGTCAGTATTTTAGGCACATGAGGTTCATGGCGCCTTTTGCCCTGAACCGCCGCCCACCGGCGCATCGCCAGAGTGGATGCCGTTCGACAGCCACGACAGATCACCCGCGTCGGTGCTGGTCGCGTAGACGCTCGGCCGACTAGCGCCGTAGCACACGATCGATACGGAGGCGGGGCCCACGTTAATACGCTGGAACAGGTCAAGGTGCATGCCGAGTGCGTCGGCGAGGATTGACTTGATGATGTCACCGTGACTCACCGCCACCCACACGGCCCCTGGCCCGTACTTGGCTTCGAAGGCTGCATCGTGGCGTCGAATCGCTGCCACCGACCGAGCCTGCATCGCGGCCATGGATTCACCGCCGGGAAAGACGACGGCGGACGGTTGCGACTGCACAACCGGCCACAAATCCTCGGTCGCGAGATCACTGAGCGTGCGGCCCTGCCACTGGCCGTAATCGCACTCGGTGAGATCGAGATCGACCGGCGCGTACGGCGTGCCGGCCTGGCGATCGAGGATGAGCTGGGCGGTCTGCTGACAACGCTCAAGAGGGCTCGACACCACCCCGACTACGGGCACGGCCGCGAGCCGGTCTCCGGTCAGAGCCGCCTGGTCGCGCCCGATCTGGTCCAGGCTGACGCCGACGGCCCGACCGGCCAGCAGTCCAGCGGCATTGGCTGTGGTGCGGCCGTGCCGCACGAGAATAGCTGTCGCCATCCACCCAGCCTAACCACCCGCTCGATGGCGGTGTGAACCGTACCGGTCGCGCGTCGTACAGGCAGATAAAGCACTGGCGGAACCCTTCAAGCACGCCGACGCGCTCAAAGCCGCCCAGACGGACTCGGCACGCATTGACCAGCTCATGGCCGACGCAGCAAAACCGGAAGAACCGGCACAGCCAGAACCCCCGGCCGAAGTCGACCCCCCATGGAGGACGTCCTGTACCCGCTCCGCGTCGGATCCAGTAGTTCCCGCCCTCTCAGAGCGGGTCGTGTGCCATTGGTTGTGATGGGCCACGCCGACCCCGCGCTGTGCGCCCAGAACCAGGGCGCGGCACTCTTTGGAGAAGACGGCGGGCGACGACGCGGCCCGAACGGCCCGCCTCAAACGCCTACTAGATGGCGGCTTGCGCCAGCGCAGCGCCCATCTTGGTTCGGAACTGCTCGAACTGCTCGCATGCCTGGCGAAGAGAAGTCCCAATGGACTTCATGTCCGCGACGCAGGAGTGGGTCATAAAGCGTGGGGGAGCGTTTTGACCGTCCGGTTGGCCTCTTAGAGTGGCAGCTACCTGTTTCGGATCGAACGACTCCGCTCTCCACGGCGTAGTCGGTGACTGCGGCCGCCACCGCCGTGTCAGCAATGTCATACATCCTTGACACACCTCAGTCTCACAAACGATCGATTACTGAGACGGTCGCCCATTTTGAGGCCGCGTCAGGAATGCCGAGGATCCCGCGGTTGGATGTGACTGTTAGCCCGGAATGGCGGTTAAGTTCTCAGGCGCCTCGCCCACGACCGAGGAGACCACCGAACGGGCGACCCGCCTGTCGGGGCCGATTAGTCGTCACGCTGCGGAGGGCTGACCTCCGGCCTGTGGTGTGCCTCCTTCAGATGGCGTGCGAGCTTTCCTTCCGCGTCCGCGCGCCGTTGCCCGATGGTGCGCATCTGGCGTGCGGTCAGGTCCTCGCGGCGCCTCCGTTGGTCGGCAAGGTGTGCCCGCCAGGGCCCGACGGTGTAGGGGCCGGGTTCGGTGTGTTCGCTCATGGACGGGACCCCTTTATGCCCTGGTCCGACGGCCTGCTACGGCGCCGTAGATCACGAGCACGATAACGGCACCCAGGATCGATAGGAGCCAGGTCCGCAGGTCGAAGAAGTCTCCGAGGCCTCCGCCGAAGATCAGTGAACCGATCCAGCCGCCGAGGAAGGCGCCCACGACGCCGAGAACGAGCGTGATCACCCAGCCGCCTCCCTGTGTCCCGGGAAGAATGGCCTTGGCGATGGCTCCTGCGATAAGCCCGAGAATGAGAAACGCGAGAAAGCCCATGACTGCCCGTCCTTTCGGTCTAACGGGTCGTGGAATACGGCCGTTACCCCGTTTTTATCAGCATGCTTAGTATTTTGCAATGCCCAGAGCCCGAGCCAGGGAATGGTTTGCAAAGGTCCCACGGGCGCCGCGGTTCTTGACAGACCGGGCCGGGGATTCCCGTTCGCAGGATGTGCGACGGCCACGGACCGGAACGAGGGAGCGGACGGCGCACTGCTCGGACCTGTCCGTGTCCGATGCGCGCCACCAGTTCGCGGAGCCTTGGAATAGCCAGGTCTCGGGGCGGTCTCCTGCTGGCCGGCTCCACGTGTGAGGCCGCGGAGCCAGCCTCCTGCAGGGATCGACGTGACGGGCACGCCTGTGTCCTGCCCCCAATTTCCGCTGCAAAGAAGGCGCTGACTTTCCCAGGAACTCAATTTCCTGCTTCAGCTTCGCGTTCTCGGCCAGCGCTTTCTGGTGCTCTTCCCAAGGCACGGATGCCTTCTCCTCGGTGAGGAACCGATCAGGATGATCCTCACGGTACGCACCCACGTCCCCAGAGTGCCCTCGTTCACGCCGATATCCGGCGCAACCTGGGCGATCGGACGACCCGAGGAAATCACGAGCTCCACGGGTCGTCCTTGTACTTCTGGCTGTACCTCTTACGGTCGGTCATGCGAAGAATGGCTCCTATCAAGCTGTCGCACAAAACCATACGGCCGCATGCTGCCTTGCAGGCGGTGGGTGATGACGCGATGACGTACCGGCCTATGCGCTTGGCTACCCGAAACACACAAGTTCCGCAGTCAAACCGGAGTTCTAGCAAACATTGGATTGTGAATGCTGGCCGGTCGAATTGGTCGGCTTAAGTCACGGGTGATTGTCATTCTGCGCTGATGGCCGAGGACTGTTGTCCAGGATCAGCGTTAGAAGAGCCTCGGGGGAGGGGACAACGGCGGCTGCTTCCGACGCTTCCTCATCCTTCCCGTACCCCCATAGAGCGAATATCGTGGGGATTCCGTGTGCAGCTGCTCCCGCGACGTCGTAGCTTCGATCTCCGACCATTGCCGGACTGGAGATGTCTATGCCTTCGGATTGGAGTCGGAGCAGCAACTCCGCGATGACGTCTGCCTTGTTCGCTCGTCCTTCGCTGTCCGACGCTCCGCACACGTTGATGAAGCTACCTTCAATTCCGAATCTTTGTGCGAGTCGGGTTGCTTGGTCTTCCACCTTGGAAGTGGCCACAGCCATTGGAATGCCCGCCGAGTGTAGGTGGTTGAGTAAGCCTATGATTCCCTCGTATGGCCTAGACTTTTCAGCGCCATGATCTGCGTACGCTTTGCGGTAGTGTTGGAGCGCCTTCTGGGCGGTCTCTTCGTCCAGTCCTGAGACTGTTCTGAATGATTCGATCATCGGCGGCCCGACAAATCGGCGCAGTTCGTCCATTGGGGGGACTGGTGCGCCTACAGCGGCGAGGGCCTGGGCGGCACTTGCTGTGACGCCGGGTGCTGAATCCAGGAGAGTTCCGTCCATGTCGAACAAGATGCAGCTGATCTCATTGAGCGGGGGTCGGGCTTGATGGAGTGTCATTATTCGAGGGCTTTCGGTCTTGAATTTGGTTCCGTTCCGGTTATACCGGGGGATTATCGCGATGAAGGGTAGGCGTGGATCGAGTGAGTCTTGATCAGATAGATCAGAGGATTCTTGCAGAGCTCACGAAGAACGCCCGCATGAGCCATGCAGAGCTTGCGACCAAAGTCCTTCTCTCGAGGAATGCTGTGCGCCAGCGGATCGAAAAGATGGAACGGCAAGGGTATATCCATGGGTACACGATTGTTGCCGGTCCACCCGGGCAGGGCCTGGTTTCCGCCTTCCTGATGGTGTACAGGAAGGACCGGGTGCGCGGGGCGGAAGTCATCTCCGTATTGCGGTCGATTCCGGAAGTGGTTCTGTGTGATGTCGTGAGCGGTGACTTTGATCTGCTGGTGAGGGTCGAGGCCAGGTCGCTGGAGAGGGTGCAGGAGATCTGGGAGCAGATAGCGGCTATTCCTGGCGTCACTGACACGGTGACGGCGATGACGCTTTCCAGTTACATCCGGCGGGGCGGCGCCGCAGGTGCCCGCGCCACCGAGTCGCAGTGATTAGACTCCCGAGAGGTTCGCACTCCTGACGGGCACCACGGCGGATTCCAGCAGTGACTGCGCTGTCTCCCTGTCCAACAGGTTTCTGCCGGTAACGATGTCCAGGATGGTTGATCCGTCCCGGAGCGCTTCCTTGGCTACCGCTGCGGCTGCGGCATAACCGATGGCCGGAATTAGGGCCGCTGCCAGGCCCACCGAGGCTGCCGTTTGGCGGGCGAGGCGGCCGGTGTTCGCTTCAATGCCGTCGATGCAGTGTTGCCGGAGAGCGCGTGATCCGTGTTCGAGCCATGAGATGCTCTGGAGAAGAACATGGGCTATGACAGGTTCGAAGGCATTGAGCTGGAGTTGTCCGTTGTCTGCAGCCATCGTCACAGTGGTGTCAGCTCCGGCGACCGCGAAGGCAACCTGATTCATGGCCTCTGGAATGACAGGGTTCACCTTTCCCGGCATGATTGATGACCCGGCCTGACGCGGAGGAAGGGTAATCTCGCCGAAGCCGTTCTGTGGCCCGCTCGACAGCAGCCTGAGGTCGCTGCTGATTTTGGAGAGCTTTATGGCCGTGCGTTTCAGCATTCCCGACATGTGCATGAAAACGCCCACGTCGGACGTCGCTTCGATGAGGTCAGCGGCGGGAGAGACCGGGACCCCGGAGATTTCCGACAGCGCTCGAAGTACGAGTTCCTGATACCCGGGTTCGGCGGTGATGCCGGTCCCGATTGCGGTGGCGCCGAGATTGCATTCGCGCATCAGCGCTGCAGATTCCATCAGCCTGGAGCGGTCTTCTTCCAGCGTCGCGGCGAAGGCGTTGAATTCCTGCCCAAGGGTCATCGGGACGGCATCTTGAAGCTGTGTTCTGCCCATCTTCACGACGTCGGCGAATTCTGCACCCTTGCTGCGGGCGGATTCGGCGAGTTTGCCCAACTCGAGGTTGAGTTCGGCGGTGGCGAAAATCAGTGCCAACTTGATCGCTGTTGGATAGGTGTCATTTGTGGATTGGCACCGGTTGACGTGATCAATGGGGTGCAGGTGATGGTATTCGCCTCGGTGGTGACCAAGTTTTTCCAGCGCAAGGTTCGCTATCACCTCGTTGGCGTTCATGTTGGTGCTCGTTCCGGCGCCGCCTTGAATAACATCCACGCAGAACTGCTCGTGGTGATGACCGTCCTGGATCTCCTGGCACGCTTCGCGGATCGCTGTCGCCTCCCGGGGGTTGAGGATGCCCAGTTCGCGGTTGGCCTGTGCCGCAGCGTTCTTGATCATCGCCAGGGCGCGCACAAGGTGCGGGTGGGTGGAGACTGGAATCCCGCTGATGGTGAAGTTTTCCAGGGCCCGGGCGGTATGTGCTCCCCAATATGCTGTGGAAGGTACGGGGATATATCCGAGCGAATCCGTCTCGATGCGGGTGGTCATGGTTATTCATCCTCTGTGGAAGGCGGGGCGGTGGCGTTGTTGCGTGTGGCTTGCTCGGAGTACTTCGAGGGGCGCAGGGTTCGGCCGCGCCCCTCCAGTCCGATCAGTTCTTGATGCAGATGACCTTTGGCTGGGTCATTTCCTCATACGCGAAATGGACGCCCTCCCTGCCCATGCTCCCGTATTTGGCTCCGCCGAAAGGCATGCCGTCGAATCGGTAGTCAGAGGAATCGTTGATCATGAC
Organism: Arthrobacter sp. UYEF20; assembly: GCF_040546335.1. NCBI lineage: Bacteria > Bacillati > Actinomycetota > Actinomycetes > Micrococcales > Micrococcaceae > Arthrobacter > Arthrobacter sp. UYEF20. The sequence goes on from NZ_JBEPNP010000019.1 coordinate 60,584, forward strand.
GCCGCCTGCTTCGAGCTGACGCGCTGCGTCCATGGCCTTGCCGAGGGAGTCGGTGAAAATGCCCGCATGAAGACTGAACTCGATGGCATTGGCAATTTCGATGGCCTCTTCGAAGGTGTTGAATTTACGCAGCATGACAACGGGCCCGAAAACCTCCTCCGTCCACAGTCGGCTGTCCGCCGGGACCGTTTCCAGGACGGTCGGCTTAAGCACATTGCCGTCCGTGACATTGCCTGAAAGAAGGATGGCGCCGGCGTCGAGGGCCTCGTCCAGCTTGGACTGGAGCTCGTGCAACGCAGCGGTGCTGATCATGGGTCCGACATCCGTCTTTTCGTCCACGGGATCTCCGGCAACCAGCCGTGCTGTTGCCTCCAGGAAGTGCTGGCGGAACGCACCGTATACCGGGGCGGCTACAAGGATCCGCTGCACCCCCACGCAGTTCTGCCCGGCCGCCCAAAAAGCTCCGGAGACGCAGGACTCCACCGCGTGCTCGATGTCGGCATCGTCCAGCACGATCACGGGCGCGTTTCCGCCGAGATCCATGGAAAGCTTTTTCAGGCCCGCGGAGCGGGCGATACTCTCACCCGTGGAAAATCCCCCGGTGAAGGACACCATTCGTACGTCCCGGGACCTGAGGATTGCTTCGGCCATTTCCCGGCCGCCATGAACAATGGTGAGGGCCTCGGGTGGGAGCCCGGATCTCACGAGGGCTTCCGTGAGCAACTGGGCTGACAGGGGAGTCAGTGCAGACGGTTTGAGAATCACGGCGTTTCCTCCGGCAATTGCCGGGCCGATCTTGTGTGCCACCAGGTTCAGGGGGTCGTTGAACGGAGTTATTGCGGCAATGATGCCCAGTGGTTCTCGCGAGTACCATCCGGTGCGGTCCTCTGAGCCCTCGTACGAGTCAAAGGGGATGACTTCTCCGGCGTTCCTGCGTGCTTCGGCCGCGGAGAGGCGGAGCGTGTTGACCGCGCGCAGGACTTCCTTCCGTGCCTGGCGGATTGTTTTTCCGGCTTCTGACACTATCGTTTGTGCGAACTCCTCGTTGCGTTGCTCTATTTCCGTTGCGGCGCCGTCCAGTATCTTCCCGCGTGCGTGGCGGGACAGTGTTCGTGCCTTCCGGGCGCCGACGCGTGCCGTTTCGATCAGGGATTGGCTGGTGGTGGCTTCGGTCAGGGAAACCGCGCCGACCACTCTGCCGTCGTAGGGGCTCGTCACGTCAAGGAACTGAGGTAGAGCCGTTTCCGTCGGGCACAGCGTGGATTCAGACATGTGCAGCTGCTCCCGTCCTGGCTGCGTGCATGGCGATGATGTCAGAGAGCAGGGCGTACGCGGTCTCGATGCGGCCGGCTCCCGGTCCTGAGATGGTGACGGCGCCCAGAAGGTCGGTCTCAAAGGACACCGCGTTGGTCGCGCCGGAAACCCCGGCCAGCCCATGGTCGAGGGGGAGTGCTACGGGAGATACGCCCGCTGTTACTGACCCGTCGAGGTTCCGCCGCGCTGAACCAACGAGCTTCCAGCGGAGTCCCTCTCGGGTTGCCTTCTGAATCTTCTCCGGGGTCACGGCCGAAATTCCCTGCCGCTGAACGTCCTTGAGTTCGATTCCTGCATCGAGCAGCTCGTTGGCGAGGATGAGGACCTTGAGCTGAACGTCGTAACCCTCGATGTCTGCTGCGGGGTTGGCCTCGGCGTAGCCGAGTTTCTGTGCCTCGCTGATGGCCGCTTGGAAGTCCAGTCCGGATTCCATCCGTCCGAGCACATAGTTGCTGGTGCCGTTGAGGATGCCTTCGAATCCGTTCAGCGTCAGCCCCGCAAACATCTTCTTGGCCAGGCGGATGACGGGAGTGCCGCTCATGACGGCACCCTCGAACTCGAATTGCACGCCGTTCTGTTCGGCCAGGGAGGTGAGCTCCGCGCCGCGGAGGGCAACCGGGCCCTTGTTTGTGGTGCAGACACTCTTGCCGGATTCAAGGGCCCAACGGACGTGCGAAACCGCTGGCTCGCCGTCCTCGGGATTCGTGAATGTGGCCTCGCAGATGATGTCGGCGGTGCAGTTACGTATGACTGATTCGTTATTGGTGTTCGCGGACCCGCCGTCCGCGGCGAAGGTTTCGCTGCCGCCGTCCATGGTGAGGGCGGTGCCGAGGTCAATGCCCTCGGGCTGGACCAGCGAGCCGAGGCGCAGGTCGGTGATGGCCACTATCCTCAGGCCAAAGCCCAGCTCGGAACGAAGTGTGTCACCGCGTGCGGCGACCAGTTCGGCCAGTGTTCTGTTGACGCCGCCGAAGCCGATCAGCGCAATGTCATAGGTGGTCATGGTGCTCCTTCAGTCAGTTACATCGGTCCTCCAATGCTGACCGCATTCCATGTCCGTCAGTGCATGTGAATGTGACCGAAAAACAGGGCGAAACGACCATCTGCCTGCCGATTCGACAACGGCACCTCGAAGCAACATGAGTGCAACATATGCATGATGAAATGTTTTTAATGACCCTCAGACCGTTTTCGTGTTACTTTCATCACTACCGCCACTTCACGGCTCGAGGCGCCCTGGTCCCCCCACTCCGGGACAATGTGCGCATCTTTCGCATCAGACATGTCCGCTCACCTGGGAGAAACCATGGAACCCTCATCACTTGTCCAGCTAGACCCACAGCCCACGATTGCCCCGTCGACCGATTCCGGGCTCCGGCGGTCCATGGGGGCGCGGCACCTTGTCATGATCGCCATGGGTGGTGTGATTGGCTCCGGGCTTTTCCTGAGCTCGGGTTACACCATTTCCCAGGCCGGACCGCTCGGGGCCGTCATCGCCTATCTGATCGGCGCCTTTGTGGTCTACCTGGTAATGGCGTGCCTCGGCGAACTGGCTATCGCATATCCGGTCTCAGGGGCCTTCCATATCTACGCGGCGAGGTCGATTGGGCCGGCCACCGGGTTCACAACCGCCTGGCTCTACTGGCTCTGCTGGGCTGTGGCCATCGGATCGGAGTTCACAGCCTCCGGTCTCCTGATGCAGCGCTGGTTTCCGGGTGTTGACGTCTGGATCTGGTGCGTCATCTTCGCCTCGGTCCTCTTTGGCCTGAACGCCGTTTCTTCGAAGTTCTTCGGCGAATCCGAGTTCTGGTTTGCCATCGTTAAGGTCGGCGCCATCGTGGTCCTCATTGTTCTTGGTGGCGCCGCGCTGTTCGGCGTCCACCCGCTAAGTGAGGGGACCAATCACCCGTTCATGTTTGAGAACTTCAACACCTCAAGTGGCCTCTTCCCCAACGGCTTCACCGGCGTCCTCGTCACCGCACTGGCAGTGTTCTACGCCTTCTCCGGCTCTGAACTCATCGGCGTGGCGGCGGGTGAAACCGCCGACCCCGCCACCAACATCCCTAAAGCGATGCGCAGCACGGTCATCCGTCTACTGATCTTCTTTGTCGGGGCCATCGCTGTCATCGCCGCCACCATACCGTTCGAGCAGGCCGGACTGGATGAAAGCCCATTCGTGACGGTCTTCTCATCCATCGGCATTCCCTTTGCCGCGGACATCATGAACTTCGTCATCATCACCGCACTCCTATCCGCCGGCAATAGCGGTCTCTTCTCCTGTGCACGGATGCTCTACTCCCTTGCCGATGAGGGGCACGCTCCCCGGGTTCTGAAGAAGCTGACCCGACGCGGTATCCCCATGGTCGCGCTCTCAGTCAGCATGCTCGGAGGCCTGGCATCACTCATCAGCAGCGTCGTAGCCCCTGAAACGGTATACCTGGCTCTGGTTTCGGTGGCAGGCTTCGCCGTCGTCGGGGTCTGGATGTCCATCACGGCCTCGCACTATTTCCACAGAAGGTCCTTCGTCAGGAACGGTGGCGACGTCGCTGCCCTTCCCTACAAAGCTCCGCTGTTCCCGCTGGTGCCGATCCTGGCCTTCTCGCTATGCGCCATCTCGCTGATCGGCATCGCCTTTGACCCGAACCAGGTAGCAGCCCTCTATTTCGGAGTCTCTTTCGTTGGCGCCTGCTACGCCTTCTTCTACTTCAAGTACGGACGCAAGGCGCGCGCAAACAAGCTGTCCTAAAGCCAGCATCAGCCGTCAACAACTCAGCTTCGTGGCCGGGAATTCTCTTCCCCGGCCACGAAGCTGTCCAACGGATGGATCATGAACTCACAAGACCCGATGCAGCACGTGCGCAGCCCGGTCCAGGACGTCGGCAGCTGGCTGGAGATTGACGGCGCCGCTTTCGAGGCAAACGTCCGCAACCTCCCGTCCATGATCGATGACAGGGCGCTCCTGTGCGCGGTCGTCAAATCCAATGCCTACGGACACGGAGCTGACCTCCTCCTGCCCTTCCTCGTTCGTCTGGGCGTTCCCTTCATCGGAGTAGGAAGCAACGAGGAAGCAGACACCGCACGCCGCTGCGGTTTTGAAGGCCGGATCCTACGCGTCCGCGCCGCGGCGCCGCAGGAGATCAAGGCCGGCCTGCGCCACGACATTGAAGAACTTATTGCAGACCCGCAGAGCGCGTGGGAAATACACAAGATCGCCACCGACGCAGGGAAGGTGGTCGCATCCACCTCGACATCAACTCTTCCGGGATCAGCAGGCACAGCCTCGATGTCTCGTCCACACTTGGCCGGGCATCCGCGGTTGCGATCGTCAGCCACCGGGGGCTTCAACTGGCCGGAATAATGACTCATTTTCCAAAAGACGACAGCAGACACATCGAAGCTGCACTTCAGCGCTTTCAAGGTCAGGCGCTGATGCTCCTCCAACAGACGGGAATTTCCCGGGAGGATGTGTTGCTCCACTGCGCCAATTCCTATGCCGCTCTGCACGTGCGCGGTTCCTGGCTGGACATGGTCCGTGCCGGGGCCGTCCTCTATGGCGACTCCGATCCGAGAGCAGGGGACTTCCAAAGGTGTTTGGCCTTCAAAGCCCGGGTCGCTTCCATCAACAGTTACGCAGCTGGAACTAAGGTCGGCTACGGCCTAACCCGCACCCTGCACCGGGACTCCAGGCTGGCGGCAGTGACAGCGGGTTACGGAGACGGCTACCGGCGGGCACTGGCCAGCCAGGGCGGGGTGCTTATTCGCGGTCGTCGCGCTGCCATAATCGACATCATTTCGATGAATTCCGTGGTTGTTGACGTCACCGATGTGGCGGACGTCGCCCCAGGAGACGAAGTCGTGCTTTTCGGTCGACAGAAGCGCGCAGAAATCGCCCCATCAGATCTCGAAGCGGCAAATTCGGCAATACTCGCGGATCTCTACACCGTGTGGGCGCAAGGAAACCGCGTACTGGTCAACGCTGCAGACATGTGAGAATAGGCGTAGTTATCGGTTGGAAGGAGCATCGAGCGTGGATTCTTCCTCGGAAGCGTCATCCATGGCCCAGGGACTTGCGATAGTCCGGCTGGTCGCGAACCGTGAGAAGTGCGGCAGACAGCTTCTCGGTGTTTCCCAGCTCGCATCCGAGCTGGACATGGAACAAAGCCGTGTCTCCCGCCTGACGAAAGAACTGTGCGAGCTCGGCTTGCTGGAACGAGTTGACCGCGGCCCGTTCCGAACCGGCCCACGTTTTTTCGGCCTGGCCGCAGCGTTGAATACCGGCTGGGTCCGTGAATCACGAAGCGAACTCGAGGCTTTGGTGGCTTCTTTTGGCCTAAGGTCCCGAGTTTCCGTCCGCGAGGGTTTCCGCGTCATTCTCCTGCGGGCGTCCAGCAACGACGCAGTACCCGGCAGTTTCGTGAAACCCGGCATGGTGACGCCCGTATGGTGTACCGGGTCCGGCCGGGCGTTACTGTGGGACGACCAGCAGCCTGCCGTTCAAGCCCTCCTCCAGGACGTCAACTTCATCGGAGTGGGCGGCCCGGGAGCGGCGCATTCGCCGAAGGAAGTCGCTGAACTGATGGACCGGGACCGGGCGCGGGGTTTCATCGTCGCCGAGGAAGAGTTCGAGCACGGAATCTACGAGCTGGCCGTTCCCGTCCGCGGCGCCGAAGGATCCATTCTGGCCGCGCTCAGCGTCCTGGGCTGCCGGGTCGAGATCAAATCCAACACCAATGACATTGCTAAGGCCCTCACGGCTGCGGCCGAACGGCTGAGGTCCCACGAAGGCCGCGATCGCGACGCTGGCCAGAAGGGCCTTGCCAGCTAGAGCGGGTTCTGCGGCAACGCGTATCCCAGCGTCGATTCCAGCCACTTTCCCCAGGAAAGGAGAGTCGTGGCGCAGAATTCCCGCCGCGGCTCCAAGCGAGTCTTGGCGCCCACGACCTGCAACGCGGCCACCACATCGCCCTTGAAGTCCCGAATCGGAACGGCCAGGGAATAAAGTCCTGGCTCGGCTTCCTCATCGACAACCGAGTACCCACGTTCCCGCGCCCTGCGCAGTCGGGAGAGGAAGTCCTCCACGTCATGCGGAGTATTGGGGCCATGCCGCACGAAGGCAACGCCTGAGAAAACGGTTCGGATCTCGGCGTCGGACGCTTCCCAGAGCAGGGCCTGGCCGGCATCACTACAGAAGGCCGGGTAGGGGCGGCCCAGCCAAGAACCGACCATATTGCTACTTGCCGGGACACGCTCACCGATGGTGACGGTACTGTCTCCGCTCAGAACTCCAAGGAAGCAGCCTTCATCAGTTTCGCCGGCCAAGCCCTCCAAGGCGGTCAAACCGTCGCTCTGCAGCCGTTGTTCTGTCAACAACTGAGCGTCCGTCAGGAGCGACCAGTCCAAGGTGTAGAAGCGATGGTCTCCGCGCGCCAAAAACCCTTCCTGCTCTGCCGTGCGCAGGCTGCGCGATATCTGGCTTCTGTCCTTGCCCAGATCTGCCGCTATATCAGCGACCGTTCCGCCCGCGAGGCCTCCGGCGTTGCGGGAGCCGACCGCCAGGACAGCCATAATTCCCCGACCCATGCTGGATGTCTTAGACATGGATCCGATTCTAGTCAACGGACGAATGGTCTTAGTGAATGGCGAAGACCCGGGCAGGAAAACCGCTGCCTCGAAAGGGCTTGGGCCAACTCGCAATCAGGGCCGCGCCTGCTTCGGGAAGTCCTTCCAGGTTCGCCATAAGCTCGATCTGCCACCGGTTCTGCGCCAAGACATAGGTTTCCAGGCTGAAATCCTGACGGGACGTAGCCATCCCCGGGTCCGTGTCCGTCTGTTCGTGCCCGACAGCAGTAACCGACCGCTCCTCGACCAGGAAAGAGAGGACTTCCTGCGACCAGCCCGGAGTGTGGCTGATACCTCCTTCATCCCTGTTTGCCATAGCGCAGGCATCGGGCCAATGATGGCTCCAGCCTGTCCGCAACGCCACAAATGCCCCTGGGACGATGACACCATTGCGGCTCTCCCATGCCTGCACGTCCTTCATCGTGGGAGTGGCGTCCGCACTTGCGTTCACCCGCGCGGTGATGTCGAGGATGACCATCGGAAGAACCATATCCTCCACCGGTATTTGGTCCAAGGTCCGTCCGCCCTGGATGAAATGCGAGGGAGGATCAACGTGTGTTCCCCATTGGCCGACTATCGAATATCGGTGAGCGGTGAAACCGTCCCCCTTCTCCAGATCGAACAAAGTCTCCCTAACTTCGTCGGGGAAGGCCGGGAAACGCGGCTGGCCAGGGTGGAAGGCGTGCGTCAGGTCGGTAAATGACCTTCCACCAAGAAGTGGTTCCAGACCGTCCCAAAATCGCGTCGTCGTGGCTTCAATCATGATGCGGAGGCACTCTCGAAGACGGCCGGAAGGGCAGTGCAGGAGACACTTAGTGGCCCCGTCAGTTCGATCACCGGTACCTCCCATGGGTGGATGTCCACGATGCGCTGCAGGAAGCGTTCCACGGCAATGTCGTCGAGAAGAGCATCGAAATAGGTCGTGAGGACCAGGGTCGGCGAAATGGTCCGCTGGCCCACCTGCCCCAGAGTAGGTTTAGCCCCTTCCGCGCAGGTGAACCCCTCGAAACCCAAACCCGATTCGAAGACGTGCCTGTAGTTACCAAAGTCCCCGAGATCAGGGGACTCCGACAAAGCCTGAAGCAGGGCCGCTATTCCCGCTTCATCCCTAAATGCGTCCGCATCGCCCTTGGCGAGCCGCGAGAAGGTTTCCGACGCTACCGGCCAATGCACACGGAGCTTACGCACTGATTTCATTTCTATCTTCAAGGGAAGCCTCTTCCTGAGCGGTTCGCAAACGTGCTTCGAATGCCATGGTGACATAGTGTGATGATCATTACAAGCATCTAAAAATGCTTATTCCGCACATCGTTAGAATGACTGTTGGGTGGCGCTTCGGCACGCCCCGAATGAGAACCATCAAACCGGTGACCAAAGACCAGCTCGCGGTCACGTACAGGCCCTGCTGCACAGCGCTTTTGGCACTACACGTTGTGCTACTTGGCAGTGTCGGACCGCGAGCCGGAGCGGTCGCCCAGCAGTAAAGACCAACCGAAGTGCTTAGGAGTCCTAAACGATGCCCAGTACCACTGACCTCTCCCGCATGCTCGACGCCGGAGCGAACCTGACCCTGGACGGCGCACTCGCCACCGAGCTTGAAGCGCACGGCTGCGACTTGGACGACCCTTTGTGGTCGGCAAAAGTCCTGCTGGAGCAGCCCCACCTGATCAAACGCGTACACCTCGACTACTTCCGCGCAGGAGCCTCGGTTGCCACAACGGCGAGCTATCAGGCCACGACCTTGGGATATGCGCGGCGCGGCCTTAGCAAGCAAGAAGCCATGGAACTGGTGGCGTTGAGTGCGCACCTGGCCGACGATGCGCGTCGCGAGTATCTGGTCGAAAACCCCGACGCGGGCCCCCTGCTGGTTGCAGGATCGGTCGGACCCTACGGCGCGTATCTCGCGGACGGTTCGGAATACAGAGGCGACTACCGGCTCAGCCCAAATGAGTTTCTGGACTTCCATCGGCCCCGAATTTCAGCGCTGGTGGATGCAGGGGCGGACTTTTTGGCCTGTGAGACGCTGCCTTCATTGCCGGAGGCCCAGTCACTGTTGGCCCTTATGAAAGAGTTCAACGTCGAGGCGTGGCTCTCGTTTACACTGCGGGACGGCGGCCACATCAGCGACGGTACACCGCTTGCCCAGATGGCCGAGCTCTGCAGGGAGCAGCCGCTCGCGGTGGCGATCGGCGTTAACTGTGTGCCGCTGGAGCTTGTCTCACCAGCGCTCAAGGCCTTGGGTGAAGCCACGAAAATACCACTGGTCGCATATCCGAATTCGGGAGAAAGCTATGATCCAGTCACTAAGACCTGGGGGCCGGTCGAAACCGGGGACAGGCCTGCGGACCGGGACAGCAGGAGGCCCCTAGGCCTCTCGGACGAAGCACCCATCTGGCGTGACCTCGGGGCCCGGCTCATTGGAGGGTGCTGTCGAACGACGCCACACGATATTGCCGCAGTGGCCAAGCTGACAGCAAATCGCTGACAGAATCTGCCGGGGGCAGTGCGGAATCTGGCCTTTGGATTTCTTGGGATGTGTCTTCGAGGGAAGGCAATAGCAGGGGAGCGGAACTTCCACCTTGAGGTGCGGGCTCAGGGCTGCTTCGAATTCAAGTCGGGGGTGGCTACCCAGACGCTCCGGATGTCCGCGGCCTCCTGCATCTCAAATACGATCGTTTGTGAGACTGAGGTATGTCAAGGATGAATGACAGTGCTGGCACGGCAGTGGCCCCTCTGGGAACGCGAGCTTCGATGCCCTACACCATCTTGTCCGTGGCGGGCCGAGTTTGATTCACAGGAACTCGACTTCCACGGGCATCCGCGATTTGCTTGCCGTCATGCGGAAGCGCATGTCGCCGGTGAGCTCCTGCGGGGTGGGGCGACGGCCACCGATGTCTTCAACTCTGTCCCGTGGAGGGTCACTATCTAACCGGATTTCCATTGGCGTCCAGAGGCATTGCCTCCGCACCCTAGAGCAGAGCGCAATAGCCGGCGGCATCATCTTTGAGGCGGCTAGGGTCCACCTTTTGCGGACGGCTTCAAGAAAAAAGTCTTGACGTCGACAAGTGTGATACCTCACACTGATTTTGGGATCCCAAGAACGTATCCCAATAAGGTATCCCAAAACGGATTCCGCTCATAACTTAGGCCAAGGACAGCTCTGCTGCCCCTCTCACATACTGGCCCGGCAAACGGTGATGACCTTCGTGCCCGGTGATGACCAATCCCCCCGTTCGAACCCTAATCAGAGGTAAACATCATGGACACTTCAGCAGGAATTGATGATCGGCCGTTGCGCGAAAACGTGCGTGATGCGATCCGCAACCGGATCTTCGAGGGCCACTATGCTCCGGGCACGCGGCTTGTCGAGCGCGACCTTGCGGATGAGTTCAGCGTCTCCAGGTTGCCGGTTAGAGAGGCCCTGCGCATGCTGCGGCAGGAAGGACTCGTTAGCGACCGGGCGAACTCGCGGGGAACAGTGGTCAGCAGCCTGACACCCGAGCAGGTCGCCGACCTGTTCGATGTCAGACTGGCACTTGAGGTCTTGGCGAGCGAACTGGCAGCCGCACGGGCCACCCGCCCAGAACTCACACATTTGAATTCTCTCCTAGACACAGCGCAAAACTGCCTAGCGACGGGATCAATCTTCGAAGCCCATGCAGCAAACAATCAGTTCCACGACGCCATCACGACGATCGCGCGAAACGAGTTTTTGCGAGCTGCGCTGGAGCCACTCCAAGGACGGATGCACTGGCTATTCCGGCACGCAACTGATCTTCCTGAGCTGATACGGGAACACCGCAGACTTTACGAAGCCATCGCTAGCGGCGACCCTGACCGCGCAGGCGCCGCGTCCAGGGAACACGTCCAGAAGTACCGCAAGGACTATTACCTGCACCACTGACCCCGGGTATTCGGGACGGTCCCTGCCATTAGCAGGCCGGCCCTCTACTTAGTGCACCCAAAAATCGCCACGTGGCGGACAAAAGAACCCCACAGAAGGGACATCCAATGGAAGATCTGCCAGATCTCGTCATTTCCAATGCGACGGTCGTCAACGCCGACGCCCGCAAGAACGCACACGTGGTCATCAGGGGCGGGAAGATTGCGGAACTCGTTGACGCCGCTCATCGGGTGCCACATGCATCCACCACTGTCGACGCTCGCGGGCGCCTGTTACTCCCCGGCGGGGTGGACGGCCATTGTCACGTCGCCCAAGTTGCTGGTAAGCACCGCACCCTCGACGATTTCGCAGTCACGTCGACGGCCGCACTCTGGGGGGGGGGTACGACCACAATCATTGACTTCGGCATCCCGCGGGATGACTCCGAAACCCCTCTGGAAGCAGCCCGCAACAAGATCGCCCTGGCCCGCGAGTCGCGCTGCGACGTGGGGCTGCACGCATCCGTTGTCAGGTGGGACGAAACAGTGCCAGCACAGCTGGAAGAGCTCGCCGCGATGGGAATCCGGTCCGTGAAGATGTACACAACGAATCGCGGCTCAACGATGGCGGACAATGACACCATCCTGCGGGTAATGAAGCAAATGGTCCGGCTCGACGGGCTCACCTACATTCATGCTGAACACGACGCGATCATCGCCGACTGCACGGCAGAGCACGTAGCCACAGGTGACATAGGCATACGCCACTTGCACCGGACTCGGCCAGAGCTCGCCGAAGAAATCTCTGTGAAAGAAACCCTTGCCATGGCCGAGTACACCGGGGCGCCGGTGTACTTCGTCCATCAGTCCACCCCGGGAGCTGTCGACCTGGTGACCGAAGCCCGAATGGACGGGCTCACCGCCTATTCGGAGACCTGTCCGCATTATCTGACACTGGACGAAAACGTCTATGGCGAAGACTTTCCCGAATGGTACGCGTGCTGCCCTCCGATGCGCAGCGCGGAAACGGTCGCAGCACTAAAGGAACGGGTGCTGACCGGTGCCGTCCACACCGTCGCATCCGACCACTCCTGCTACGACCTGTCACAAAAACTCGAACGCAGTGACGACATCCGGCAGATGCCGCATGGGCTCCCTGGTGTCGAAACCAGGATGCCGGTCACCTTTACATCAATGGTTTCGCCAGAGGGCCACGGTACTGAGCGCTTCGTGGAGGTCTTCGCCGCTGGCCCAGCTCGAATCAACGCTCTCCAGGGAAAGGGCGTCGTAGCACCCGGTTTCGACGCCGACCTTGTTCTGGTCGATCCCGCTGAAGTGAGGACCGTTACAGGCACAGCCTTGCACGTGGGCACCGACTTTTCCCCGTTCGAGGGGAAGGCCCTGCGAGGTTGGCCGCAGCTCGTGGTATCAGCCGGACGGATCGTCCTTGATGAAATCGGCTTCCACGACCCTGGGCCCGTCGGCCGATTCATCAAGCGCCAAGGATTCCGGGAAACCATCGCAGCCCCGGCAAAACGCGAGGCCGTGAACCAAACCGCCTAACAAAACCACATCACCCAAACCGAAACCACCGAAGTGTTTGACAAGGAGTCATCATGGAAAGCAGCCACGAGTCCCTGGCCGCGCTCGATCCATCGGGCCGGCTTTACAACGAGGACCTTGCCCCCGCAACGGAGCGGAAATGGACCTCATACAGTTTCTTTGCCGTCTGGATGTCGGCGATCCACAACATCGGCACATACACGTTCGTAGCGGGCCTGTTCGTAATCGGCCTCACCGGCTGGCAGGTTCTGGCAGCAATCCTGATCGGCACCGCAATCCTCTTTTTCGGCATGAACTGGGCCGGGAAAATGGGCCAACAAACAGGCGTCCCCTTCCCTGTCATGGCACGCATCAGCTTCGGGATCTGGGGCGCCAATATCCCCGCCCTTATCAGAGCCGTCATCGCCATCTGCTGGTACGGAATCCAGACCTATCTGGCCTCAATGGCCGTCGTCGTCCTTCTCTTGAGGATCGATCCTGACCTGCAGCAGTGGCAGAACCAAAGCTTCCTTGGCTTGTCACTCCTGGGATGGGCCTGCTTCATCCTGCTCTGGATCCTGCAATTGTTGGTCATCACCCGCGGCATGGAAGCTGTCCGCCGCTTCCAAGACTGGGCCGGGCCCATTGTCTGGGCCGTAATGCTCGGCATGGCGATCTGGCTATTCAGCCTGGCAGGGTGGAACATCCCCATGGACCTCTCAATCAACCCGCTAGCAGGGGGCGACGCATTCCGGGGCGTACTGACCGGCGCCTTCCTCCTCGTCGCTACCTACGCCACCATGCTCTTGAACTACTGCGACTTCACCCGCTTCGCGAAATCGGCGAAGTCGGTTGTCCGCGGCAACTTCTGGGGAATCCCTGTGAACTTCGCGGCATTCGCTGCCATCAGCATCACCATGACCATTGGAACGGTTGTCGCCTTCGGCGAAGCCATCACCGACCCCGCGCTGATCCTCGCTAAGGTACCCGATACTTTCATCCTGGTAGTCGGCGCAGTGATGTTCATTGTGGCCACGATCGGAGTGAACGTCGTCTTGAACTTTGTGTCCCCCGCCTACGACTTGGCCAACGTCTGGCCCAAGCACATCAACTTCCGACGCGGCGGCATCATCAGCGCAGTGCTTGCCCTCCTCGTCATGCCCTGGAACCTGTACTCCAACCCGGTCGTCGTCAACTACTTCCTCGGCGGCCTGGGCGCCTTCCTCGGACCGCTGTTTGGAATTATGGCCGCCGATTACTTCCTGATCAACCGCGGCATTGTGAACATCAAGGATCTCTACCGGTCCGATGAAGACGGAGAATACTTCTTCCGGAAGGGAGTCAACCCGAAAGCCATCGGCGTGTTCGTCCCGACGGCGGCCATAGCAGCCACAATGGCGCTCGTGCCAGCGCTTGGTGCAGTCGCAGCCTTTGCCTGGCCTGTAGGACTGGTCACCGCAGGATTCGGCTACTTCTTCGCAATGGGCGGCCAGAAGAAAGTTTCCACGGTCGTCCCGGAAGCAGAAGCACTGCTCGAGCCGGCAGAGTGATGAGCTGAACGCCCCCCTTCTACCGCCTCGAGAGATATGTCCGGGACTATTTGAGATAACCAATCGAGGCCTAACCAGCAGAGAGCCGGGACACTGGGTTGTCCCGGCTCTCTTCGCTTCTCACGTTCGCGCAGCTCCAGCCCCCATTAGCAACCCGATACCGCCCCGGTCGAGCATGGCACTCACCGGCTTCAATCCGAGCTGGAGGGGCGTCCCCACATCGGCGACTGAACACTCCCGCACTCAAATTTTCGACTAAAGTGCCCGGCGAGACGCAGTGCACACGACTTCGAACATTCCGTGCAGGCGACTTCGGAAAATGACATTTTTGGCGCACTGGAAGCATGTTGGCGGTGTCGCGGTTGGGGACCGGCTTGTGCGATAACGGAGCTGCCAGGTCCGGGGCTGATATTCCGCTTCTGATCGTGACGTGCTCCGGCCATCACGAAATGTAGCTGACTCACCTGCGACGGGCATGGGCACCGCGCTCCGCAACCGGGCGCGAGCCGCCTACAGGGCGACTAGCTACGCCGAAGGGGACAAGACGTGGAGCCATTCTTGGCGAAGGCCATCGAAGGGGAGAGAAACTCCCCGGCGGACGCAGGCTCAAGGACAGCTGAACAGCACGGCCTGGGTCATACCAACCGCTCTACCCGGTGCCAGAAATACTTGACATGATTAATCGGGTGTCCCGCCGCGCTCGTTTCGCTGGCGCTGGCGCAGGCGTTGCAGTTGCCCTGTGTGCACATTGCTCACCCAATCCCAGCCGAGCTTGGCAGACGGACCAATCCGAGGGTCGCTGGGATCCTTGCCGTCACGCAAGGCGTGCACGTACGCCCGATCTTGGTCGATCCGTGCGCTCATCTGATTGGCTCCGCCGACGGACCCGTGGCCCGGGACCACGACATCGACGTCGCCCGCCACGTCATCGAGCAACCGCAGCGCGGTGAGGTAGTCCTCGATCGGGTCGGTGGTGCTGTTCAGGTCGAGCATCGGAATCAGGACATCGGAAAGCATGTCGCCGGCGATGAGGACTCCGCGCTCCTCGATCAACAGCGCCGCGTGCCCCGGGGCATGCGCCTGATGCTCGATGATCCGGACATCCGGGCCGTCCCAAGGAATCTGCGCCGTGTCGGCGGGCAGGCCGGTAATGAGGCCGAGCAGGCCCAGCGGTACCAGCTCGGCGATGTCCGGCGGTATCAGCGCCGCGATGCGGGCCTTCGCACCCGGGTCCGACAGCCGATCTCGGACAGTGGCCGCGCAGCGGGCCGTCCCGTAACGGGGCGCCGCGCCGAGCCGGGCGTGCCAGAGCAGGTGATCCCAATGCGGATGGGTCGAGAATCCTGCCACAACGGTCTGGCCCAATTCGTGAAGGTCGTTTGCGAGGCAGGCCATTTCGTTGTCCTGCACTCCGGCGTCGATGAGCAACACGCCAGCCCGACCCTGCACAACAACGGCGTTGCTCTGGCAGAACTCGCTCTCGTGGATTAGCACACCCTCCGTGACATGTCTCAGCACGGGCTGGCCTCACTTTCATCTCGAATGGCGTATCGGTGCATCGTGACGCCCTGCTCGAACGATCGCTGCTCGAGCAGGGCGAGCTCGATCGGCATGTCGTAGTCGTCGAATAGCGGCCTGCCGAAGCCGAGAATCGCGGGATGGGTGAAGAGCAGCAGCTCATCAAGCAGACCCGCCCGGAGTAGCTGTGTCGCGAGTGCCGCGCCGCCCCCACCAATGGCACCGTCTGTCCGGGACCGGAGGTCGGCGAGTTGCTCGATCGCGTCGTCTCCGCCGATGATCCGGGTGTTGTGGTCGGCGCTGCCGCGAGTGCGGGAGACAAGCACCTTGGGTTTGGCGGTCCAGATCTGACCGTACTCACGCAAGACGTCCGGCAGCGACGCGTCCCCCGGTGCCCGCGGCCAATATTCCTCCATCGTCTCGTAGAAGATCCGTCCGTGGACCATCAGGGCGAGAGCCCGTGCCCGTGCGTTGAATTCGCGGTGCAGTTCCTCGCTGATGCGCAGCCACTCACCCGCGCCGTTGTCCCCGGAACTTGCTCGATCCGCAGATCGAGGGACACGTTCATCCAATAGACGAAGCGGCCCATCATCGCCTCTTCCTAATAGTGGTTGCATTTTGCAACCACTATACTGAGAAGAAAATGCCTGTCAAGGAGGAATCGTGGAACCACGGTCCGGGTGCCCGATCAACGCAGCCGTCGAGGTGCTCGGAGATAACTGGTCGTTGCTCGTGCTGCGCGACGTTATTTTTGCTGACCGCCGCTACTTCCGGGCGTTGCTCACTGGATCGATTGAGGGCATCGCTTCGAACATCCTCGCCGACCGCCTCGTCCGGCTCGTCAAGGCGGGGTTACTCACCCGGGGCACCGCCGCCCGGGGGCAACGCGCTCGCTACAGCCTCACCGAAGCTGGCATCCAGACTCTTCCGATCATCTTCGCCCTCGGGAACTGGGGTCTCGACTGGCGTTCAAGCAGCCCCGAGCTCCGGAGCCGGCAGCAACTCATGCGCATTGGGGGTCCGGCGTTCATTGCGGAGCTCATGGACGAGCTCCGCGTTCGCCACCTCAACGCCCCGCCAAAGCCCCACGACGGCCCTGGACCGCTTGAGCATCTTGACGCCGCCTACGCCGCGGCATCCGATCCGACACCATCGTGACCGACCTGCATGTCGTGCTGGCCGCTTCAATCGCCATCGAAGCCGTGGCCAAGCGCTGACTTCGTTCGAGTGTCCGCTCAAGGATCCTCTATCGGGACGGAGCCGAGCGGGCCCGATCCGACGGACTATGCTTTGACCATGGCCAAAATCTTCGATTCCATCGACAGGAACCTCAAGTCGTGGATCGAGGAACAGCCCATGTGGTTCGTCGCAACCGCGCCCCTTGGAGCAGACGGGCATGTAAACATGTCCCCCCGCGGCCACGACTCGTTTTCTGTCTTGGGCGCCCACCGAGTCGGCTGGGTCGACTACACCGGCAGCGGCGTCGAGACCATCGCACACATCCGAGAAAATGGCCGCGTGTGCCTCATGTTCAATTCGTTCGGTAGCCGTCCCCGCATCGTTCGCCTACACGGTCGAGGCTCGGTGTTCCTTCCGGGTGAGGCAACATTCGAAGAGGTAGTGGCACTTCACCCCGAGCACCCGAGCACCCGAGCGGTCATCACGGTAGACGTCACCCGCATCAGCGACTCGTGCGGCTGGGGTGTCCCCGTCATGGAAATGACCGGCGAGCGTGACCTTCTCCGCTTGCAGGCCGAGAAGAAAGGCGCGGACGGCATGGCCGAGTACCGCGCCGGGAGGAACGCGCGGAGCATCGACGGTCTGCCCGGATTCCCTGCCGAGGTATAGCCGGCCCCCGGGGAGGCGAGTCCCTCGCGACCGGCCCCGGTCTCGAAGGACGTGATCGCTAACGCACGCGGATCGGCTTACGGACACCAGGGTGCCAATTAGCGCTGCGAAAAGGCCGCCACTTACTGCTGCAATTCAGAGCTCGGATCAGCTAGCATGAGGGCTTCTGCAAGATATACACCGAGGAGGTGAGACCCATTACCGCTACAGACCAGGTCGGGTGCTCTCTTCTCGCGACCGAGCGGATGACCCGACAGGGGTGACGCGGAGAGCGCCGATAGGCATTCCGAAAGGCGCTCTTATGTCAATTTCTCAATCAGTTTTCCCAGAATCAGCTATCGTCTCCAAACTTCGAGCCGCGGGCTGTGTCTTCGCCGAAGACGAGGCGCGGCTTCTCCTCTCGGCCGGCGCCACTCCTGTTGAGCTGGCAAGGATGCTCGACAGGCGAATGGCCGGGTTTCCACTTGAACACATCCTTGGTTGGGTTGAATTCTGTGGTCTGCGGATAGCTGTGGACACCGGCGTCTTCGTGCCCCGCCGCCGCACAGAATTCCTCGTCCATGAGGCCACCGCCCTCACCGCGCCGGGGGCCGTCGTACTCGACCTCTGCTGCGGCGGTGGCGCGCTGGGTGCCGCGCTGAGCGCAGCGGTAGGCGGGATCGAGGTGTATGCCGCAGATATCGAGCCTGCCGCGGTGGCGTGTGCCCGCCGCAACTTGGCCGCTCAAGGCGGACGCGTGTACGAGGGCGACCTCTTCGAGCCACTGCCCGATGCACTGCGGGGAAGCATCGACATCCTGCTCTGCAACACGCCCTACGTGCCCACCGAAATGATCGAGACGATGCCTCCGGAGGCGCGCCTGCACGAGCCACGTGTGACGCTCGATGGTGGCCCGGACGGACTCGACGTTCAGCGGCGAGTGGCCGCAGACGCGGCACGGTGGCTCGCGCCGGGCGGCCACCTCCTCGTTGAGGCTAGCGAAAACCAGGCACCACGCACCGCTGAGCTGTTCGAACACGGCGGGCTGATCCCGCGGATAGCCACTTCCGAGGAGCTATATGCCACCGTCGTCATCGGAACGAGGCCATGCTCCTAAGGTGACAGAGCGGCCCGCTATGAACTCTGCACTATCGTGTTCCAGAAGAGCCGGCTGAGCCTGTTGTGCCTGCTGGAGGTTCGGCTTGTGGCACACAAGGTGGCGGCCGTTCGCCGTTGTCGCATCATTGAACAAATCGGTTCAGTGTCATATAGTGAACTTCATGGTTCAGCAACAGGTTCTCGACCGGGTGTTCTCGGCTCTGTCCGATTCGACGCGCCGCGGAATCCTGGCCCGGCTCGGGGAAGGACCCGCGACGATCGGAGAGCTGGCGGAGCCCTTCGTCATGACACTGACCGGGCTCAAGAAGCACGTGCAGGTGCTCGAGAACGCCGGCCTCGTCACCACGGCGAAAATCGGCCGATCGAGAGAATGCCGGCTTGGCACGGAGCGATTGGACGACGCCATGCAATGGATCACGCTCTACCAACGACTCTGGGAACGCCGACTCGACGGCCTCGAGGCCTACTTCACCCTCCAGAACGGAACAGACCAATGACCGACACAACCGAGACCATCGGACTGACAGTGACACGCCTCCTCCCCGCCACACCGGAGCAGGTCTTCGACGCCTACACCGACGCCGAAAAGCAGAAGATCTGGTTCAGCATCCTCGACGCCGAGCCGGGGATCGTGGAGATCGAGGTCGACCTCCGCGTAGGCGGCGAGCAGACAGCCGTGTGGGGGCCCAACCGCGGCGAGCTGTTCCGCGAGACGCAGGTGTTCAAGCTCATCGACCGTCCGCACCGGCTCGTCACCACCTCCACCGGCAGCAGCCCGGACGGTATGACCATGACGACAGAGATCGAGATCACCTTCGAGGAGCAGGACAGCGACACCCTGATGACCGTCGTGCAAAGCGGCTTCCCGAACGTCGAGATGCGCGACTTCTTCAAGGCCGAAGCCTGGGTGGGTGCATTCGACCGCATCGAGGCCTACCTCACCCGCAACAGCAGGTAGGGACGGAGCACGAATAGGGAACCCCGGAGACCTCCAGATCCCGCGGTACCCGACACGCACGTGACAGCGGCGGCAATTGTTCAGCCGCCATTCTCAACGGGACACTTCGGCCGTCGAAAATCGACGGATCCCCAGGATTCGCTCCACTGGAGAGTTTTCACGTGAAAAGTGTCCGGGTTGTCCACCGGCTTACGGGCGGTGTGACTCAACACTGCGCGTCCTGGACAATACGGTCACAGCCGGTCAGGCTAGCGTTGATCCTGCGGTGGCAAACCGTCCGGCTCGGAAGCAATCAAAGAATTTTTCGGCTTGTGTCGATCTGGCCTCGCGCCGTTCGACCTGTGGGTGAGAAGGTCGAAGGGCGACCTTCCAAAACCAAGGAGTATCAGATGGCCAAGTACATGCTGATTATGCGCGCGACGGACGAATCGTTCGCGAACTTCGCGAACACAGACTTCGCGGAGATCCTGGAGAGCATGGGCAAATTCAACGACGAGCTGATCCGCGCCGGCGTACTGCTGGCGGCCGAAGGCCTGGACGATCCGAACGAGGGCGTCGTCGTCGACTTCACCGGCGAAACGCCGGTCGTCACCGACGGCCCGTACGGGGAGACCAAGGAACTGTTCGGCGGCTACTACATCCTCGATGTCGCGTCGAAGCAGGAAGCCGTCGAATGGGCCAAGCGGGCACCGCTCACGGCGGGCAGCAAGACCGAGATCCGCCGCGTGACGACGGTTGACGAGTTCCCGCAGGACAACAAGTGGATCCAGAAGGAACGCGCCTGGCGCGAGCAGACCGCACAGCTCTGACCCGGCGGTGAGCACGACCGAGGCGCGGGGCGCCGTCGAGGCGGTGTGGCGGATGGAAGCTGCCCGCATCGTCGGCGCCCTCGCCCGATACACGGGCGACTTCTCGCTGGCCGAGGATCTCGCGCAGGAAGCCCTCGCCGAGGCGCTCGTCTCCTGGTCCGTAAACGGCGTGCCGTCCGAACCGACAGGGTGGCTGCTCACCACAGGCCGCCGTCGGGCCATCGACGCCTTCCGGCGGCGCGCCGCACGCGACGAACGGTATGCCCTCCTCGCCCGAGGCCTTGAGGGCTCGACGCCCGGAACGGACGCGCTTTTTGACCCCGACGCGATCGACGATGACGTGCTCGGGTTGATGTTCATCTCGTGCCACCCGGTGCTGTCGAAGGAGGCGCGGATCGCGTTGACGCTGCGGGTCGTCGGCGGACTAAGCAGCGAAGAGATCGCCAAGGCGTTCCTGGTGCCGGTGGCGACGATCCAGGCACGCATCACGCGCGCCAAGAAGACGCTGGCCGCCGCGCGGGTGCCGTTCGCTGTGCCCGAACGGCAGGAGGTGGCCGAGCGGCTCGGCTCGGTGCTTCAGGTCGTCTACCTGATCTTCACGGAGGGCTCGTTCGCCTCGGGCGGCGAGGAGTGGATCCGCACGGATCTGGCCGGCGAAGCGCGCCGGCTGGCCCGCGTGCTGGTGCGGCTCGCGCCGGAGCCTGAGGTATTCGGGCTGCTCGCGCTGTTGGAACTCACTGCTGCCCGATTTCCAGCCCGACTCGACGCGTCCGGCCGCGCGGTGCTTTTGGAGGACCAGGACCGGCGGCTGTGGGACCAATCGGCGATCCGGCGCGGACGTGCGGCACTGAAGCGGGCCGTGGGGGCCGGACGTGGACTGGGTGCGTACGGCCTGCAGGCGTCCATCGCCGAGTGTCACGCGGTGGCTCGTTCTGTTGCAGAGACCGACTGGCAGCGGATCGTCATCCTCTACGAAGCCCTCGGACAGCTGACACCCTCGTCCATCATCGAACTCAACCGTGCCGTCGCGGTCGCGATGGCCTCCGGTCCAGCTGAGGGGCTCATGCTGGTCGACGCGATCGCGTCACGGGGCGAACTGGCCGGCTCGCACCTGCTCCCCTCGATCCGCGGCGAGATGCTCACGCGACTCGGTCGTCGAGACGAGGCCAGGGCCGAACTCCTAGCGGCCGCTGAGCTGTGCGGGAATGCCGCCGAACGCGCGGCGCTCGAGCGCAAGGTCGACGGCGTCAGCCGACTGTAAGGGTGGCCGCCTCCGGACCCCACGACGCACGAAGACCCCACGAGTCGTTACCCGGGCTGCATGACACGATCGCCAGCGCCGATGCCACCAAAAGCCGGCACAGACCTGGCGGCGATCCTCACCGGCCGTCCCGCTGAGCGTTGGCGGATTCAGGCGGTCATTGCAACAGGAGTCCTTCGATCAGTTCGATCGGTTTCCTGAACTCTAGTCTTTTGCGCGGCCGGTCGTTGAGTTCCTGGGCAACCCAGTCGAGGTCTGCCGCGCTGTGGATGCCCAGGTCCGTGCCCTTGGGGAAATACTGGCGCAGCAGGCCATTCGTGTTTTCATTGATGCCGCGCTGCCAGGGCGAGTGCGGGTCGCAGAAGTAGATCTCGATGCCGGTGTCGATCTTCACGCTTTTCCAGTCCTGCATCTCGATGCCCTGATCCCAGGTCAGAGAATGCCGCAGCGCATCGGGGAGCGTCTTGATCTTCGCGGCCAGCGCATCACGCATCTGCTCTGCTTTGTATCCATCCGGCAGATGAACGAGCATCGTGTAGTTAGTGGTTCTCTCCACGAGGGTCCCGATCGCGGACTGGTTTCCCTTGCCAATGATTAAATCGCCCTCCCAGTGCCCTGGCACGGCCCGGTCCTGAACCTCGGGAGGACGCTCGGAGATATTGATCATTCCAGGGATCCGGTTCTTGCGCTGGCCGGCCTTGCGGCAGGGCTGCCTGACCGCTCGTCCGGTGCGCAGGCACGCGGTCAGATCACGCTTCAGCGCCCCGCGGGACTGCACATAAAGGGACTGGTAGATCGTCTCGGGTGACACCCTCATCTCCGGCTCATCGGGGAACTCAACCCGGAGTCGTCCTGCGATCTGCTCGGGTGAGTACTTCTTTTTCAGGTCCTCTTCCACCTTCGCACGCAGCACGGTGTTCGTGTGCAGTTTCGCCGGTTTCGGCCGCGAGGCCCGCTCATACGCCAGCGCGTGGGCCGAGGTCGCCCGGTAGGCGGATCCGGCCCTGGTGTTGCGGCGCAGTTCCCGGGAAACCGTGGAGGCCGACCTGCCTATCACCGTGCCGATCGCCCTCAGGGAACGTCCCTGGGCGCGCAGTACCGCGATCTCCTCACGCTGACCGAAGGTCAAACACCGGCCCTTCAGATCCCGGCCCCGCCGGGGCCTGACCCCGCCCGCCTCGACCAGGACCCGGCGCCCGGTACGCCGGCTCGTATTGATCGGCAGAACAGCGTCCGTGATGAAATCACCGGCCTGCATCCTGGCCCAAAAGACCTGCAAGAGATCCGGCCTCAGATAAATCGAATACCCCGCCATGACAACACCCATCCGCTAAGTGTTGCAATCACCGCAAGAACCCAAGGTTCCCCAACCGGGCAGGGCGGCGGTGCAGACGACTTCGAACATTCTGTGCAGTCGAGTCGAAAAATGACAATCAAGATCCGAAATCTCCCACTGGAGGTTGCGCCGCTGGGCGACCGGCTTATGGGACGGTGGAGTTGCTGCGGGCAGGAGAAGAGGCCCCGGTGGTACTGGGGCGCCCGGGCCCATTGTCCTAAAGGTGAAGGTGCGACGCCCATGGCCGCTGCCGCCATTTGGTGCCGGGGCTTCCTCAGTTCGGGAGGGTCACGGTCCGGTAGTCGTAGTAGATGTAGTGGTCGCCCGGGCCGCCTGTGGCAAGCAGGCCCAGGCAGCGGCCATTGATGGCCATGACCACTCCCTCGATCCGTCCATTGAAGGGCTCGTCCGCGACAACGTAGTCGCCGATTCTAAAAGGATTCCTGGACATGGTGTTCCCCTTTTTCTGGCACTGAAATGTTGGTAGCGGACTTGCCGGAGCGCGTGATTTCTGCCTGCCGGTCCTAAGTTTCCGGCCCGGGTATCTCCGCGTCGTGGACGTACCGGTCGACGGCGGCTTCGCTGACGCGGAAGGAGCGCCCGAAACGCGCGGCGGGCATCGCACCGGAGCGCACCAGCCGGTAGATGGTCATCTTCGAAACGTTCAGGCAGGCAGCCACATCGGAGACCGTAAGATATGTGACCCTTGAAGAATTTCCTCCGGACATCTCCCCACCGTTCCTTCACCGCTGGCGTGGCGCTTGGTTGCGGCCAGCCTTTCTGCAACTGTAGGGGCCAGCGGGGCTGATGTGACAGAAGAGGAAGCTAACGACTTCATGACGATCTGCCGCGTGAAAATCACCGCCATTCCGGCGAATACCAACGTTCTTACGGCGTGAACTGCCGTCCGGCGTCCAAACGCTGCCACTTTGATGTGGTATTGGAACCTTTTCGTGATTTTGCGGTGACGCTTGAGAGCCGCACACAGCTTCTGGTGTCTGCAGACCGGGCCCTCCGCTACGGTCACGTTGTAGATCCGAACGGCATTGTTTGGGAAATCGCGCACAATCCTGGCTGGCGTATCGATGAGGACGGCGAGTTGGCTTTCGGCTGAGTTGCCCTCCGGGCGTTCGCTGACAACAGGGCGGCCAGGTGCTGCGCGACTCTGTTCCATCGCCTTCGTTCAAGATACCGTAGGGGCCAATGAGGGTGGACGCCACCGGATCCGGAAGTAGGAGAAGGCAAATGACTGGGAAGTATGTCGCGACCTCGACGATCACGATCGATGCGCCTACAGATCGGGTGTGGGCCGTACTCACCGACCGTGACGCGATCAAGGAGTTCATGTTCGGCACGGATGTCGAGACCGATTGGACAATCGGCGCCCCGATCGTCTGGCGCGGCGTTTGGGAAGGTAAGGAGTATGAGGACAAGGGTGTGGTCCTCGAGTTCGACCCCGGCCGGCGACTCGTGAACACGCATTTCAGTCCGCTGAGCGGCCAGGATGATATGCCAGAGAATTACCACACGCTCACGTGGACACTGGCGGGTGAGGCCGGCATGACGGAGCTGACGTTGTCGCAGGATAACAACGCGAGCGTTGAAGGAGCCGAGCACTCGAAGGGTATGTGGGACAACCTTGTGAAGGGCGTGAAGACGGTCACTGAGCGAGACTAGGCATTATTGCCGGTCCCGGAAGCCCGTTCAGCGTTCCTCTCCGGGCACCCGTCAACTGCCGGTGACCTCTACGCCGGACGCTGCTAGCTTGGGCCTGGGCGTCCGAAGCGGTTGCCCACGGATACGGCGGTCGAGCCGTCGTCAGGAGATCGAGGCCTTCACCAGTTCGACGACTTGCTTCTCCACCACTGGGCTCCACTTTTCAAGCGCGTACGACACCGGCCATATCTCGCCGTCGTCGAGGTGAGCAGCGTCCTGGAACTCCAGGGTCGAGTAACGGGCGTTGAATTTACCCGCGTTCTTGAAGCAGAAAACGACCTTGCCGTCCGCATTCGCGTAGGCCGGCATCCCGTACCAGGTCTTCGGCAGCAGCCCCGGCGCATTCGTCACCACCGCCATGTGTACGCGCTCGGCGAGCACGCGATCTTCCGGCGTCATCTTCGCGATGCTCTCGAGGACCGCCTGCAGCCCATCCGCCTTCTTGGCGCCCTGCTTACCCTCGGCGCGCAACTCCGCAGCGCGCCCCTTCATCGCGGCATGCTCCTCTGCTGAGAAGCCGGCGGATTCGGACTTGGCATTCTTGGTGGGCATTCTTCGCTCTCCCTTTTGTGTTGCGCGGAGCTGGTCGCCGCCGCCTTCTGTAAACAGGCTATGCCCGGCCGCGCTTCGGCGCTTCTTCATTCCTGCTCAGAGCACAATCCCCCTGAGTGCACCGTTCACCCTTCGGCTTATGGAACAGCGAGGTGCAGGTGGCCCCCTGAGGCCTCTGCAAGACTCTGAGCATGACGGAACTACTTCAAATGTCCTGGCTGATCACCCCATCTATGGTCGGGCCCCGCGTACGGGATCAGCTTCTGGAGTGTTGGCGGGAGGTGTCCAACGCCGGGGGTGCGGTGGGCTTTCCCTTCCCTTGGTTTCTGACGAGCAAGTCTAATCTTCGGTTGACGCTATGGTCCGGTCCCTGGACCAGCGGGTAAATCGCATGCTATTGGCTACGGTGAATGGCAAACTGGCCGGCTGGCTGCTCCTGGCCGGTAATTCGAACGAGCTCACAGCTCATTGGGCGCGAGTTCTGCGGGTCCAGACAGCCCTGGAATTCCGAAACTGCGGCGTCGGGCGCGCACTCATGGACGAGGTAGCCCGGGCGGCGACCGAGGATCTCGCACTTGAACAGCTGCACCTCGAATTGCGGGCAGGTATGGGCCTCGAGGGCTTCTACCAGTCGTGCGGTTGGCGCGAAATCGGACGATGGCCCGCGGCCCTCCGGTTGCCGTCAGGGGACAGAGACGAAGTGCTTATGGCGCTGGCCTTGCATCGCAGATCCGAGGAACCCGTTGGCGTCCGCTAGGGGTTCCGTAAACGGAACGGCAAACACCGCCATTGCTACTGGCGTCGTGCAGCGTCAGTCGGAACGTTGGCGCTGGAGTGCCCGCATCGAAATGACCATGAGTCTGCCCGTTCCGACAAGGGTCAAGAGGACCGTGAAGACGGCGAACTGGCCGAGGAACATCAGTAACGCCACTGTGAGAGTGCCTGTGTATGTCAGGGCAAAGGCAAGAGTTGATGGGTCAGGCATCAGTCGTCACCCCTGATCCCCTCATGCGCTGGCGTGGTGACAGGCGAAAGCGGCGGCCACAGTTCCTGCACCAGTGTCCTGAGTTGTACAGGGCGGAAGGGTTTGGTCAGGTAGGAGCTGGCACCGGCGGCGATGCCGTCGAGCTCATCAGCGGTCTCCGCCGAGGCGGTGATCATGAGTAGCGGAGCCTTTGAAAGCTTCCGAATGGCGCGCGCCACGTCGTGGCCGTTCAGGTCAGGCAAGCCCAGATCCAGAGTGATCAGCGCCAGATCCAGTCTCTCGGCCGCGCATAGGCCTGCCGCTCCGGTTGCTTTCGCGTGGACCTCAAAGCCGGCGCGGGAGAGGATCAGGCAGAGCAGGCCCTGGATATCCGGGTCATCTTCGATGACAAGGCAAATCCCGCGTGAATTCATGTGGTCCCCCCGGCCAATTCCTCACCATTCTATGGGTCGGTCCTCCCTGTGAGCGACATCGGTCCCTGGGGCGGGGGAGCGTGGGGGCAGGCGCCGGTACAGCGTGGTGCGTTTCAGGCCGGTCTTGGCGGTAATCTCCCGGAGGGAGGAACCGCTGGCCCGGAGCCGCAGCGTGTTCGAGCTTGTCAGCATCGACCACGGACGGCCGCCCGGTCCGCCGGCAGTTGGCCGTGGCCACCGCCCGCGCGTGCGCAGCGCGCTCGGCCGCGTAGGTTCGTTCCATCTGCCCGAAGAGTGCCAGCATGACCAATGCCAGCTCGCTCATCGGCCCGTCCGGCTCGGAGGTATCGATGGCAAGGGGATCTGCCAGGGTCCGGACGCCGACGCCGCGTTCCCGGAGGTCATGGATCAGGTTCGGGGTGTCTTTGACGGCCCGTCCCAGCCGGTCCAGGGTATGGACGATGAGAACGTCGCCGGACCGGGCATGGCGGAATGCTTCCTGGAGCCCTGGGCGGTCCGTGGTGGCGCCGGACTTCTTATCGACATGAATGTGTGCGGGATCAACGCCGGCGGCCGCCAGGGCGTCCAGCTGCCGGGCCAGATCCTGTTTCGCTGTTGAGACGCGCGCATAGCCAATGTCCATGCCTGGAACCGTACCGAATGTTGTGGCTGTGACGGGTCATTGTTGCGGGACTTTCGGGACAACTTCCGAGACAGCCAGGTTACGCGGCATTCCGCAGATCCCGATCAGTGGGGAAGTGTCCCACCGGGGGTGTCCCGGTTCCAAGGATGTGGGATGGTGATTTCATCCTGTTAGCGGCTCTTGTCCGGTGCGCCAGGCTCGGTTTTCGAAAGGTCACGGCTCAGAATATGTTCAGAGTGTTCGTACGCTCTGTTCTTCGAATAGGGAGAGCCGTAGGCTGAGGCCACCATCCGGAGCCCGCAGAAGCTGAGGGAACATTATGACCATTCCGCCGCAACGCGAACCCGCACCGTTTCCACCAGACCCGGTTCCTGCGCCTGGGTCCCCGGACCCGACATCGCCCGCGGCGCCGGAACCGGTTCCTGACCCTAGTCCTGGTTCACCTGACCCGACATCCCCGGTGCTACCGGGTCCGGGGCCCGTCGTCCCGGATCCAGGACCACCAACCGAAGACCCCACGCATAGGTCCTGAAGACCCCACAGACAGATCCTGAAGGCAGCGGCCGGGGGATGGGCGCGTCTTAGCCGGCAGCGGCAGGCTCACTGTGCCCGTCGTGTGGTTCATTTTTGTGCCGTGCCACCTGCAGATGCTGCTCCAGCTTCGACTCAGCGTCACGGCGCCGCTGACCCACTGTGCGCAGCTCCCGCGTAGTCGGCGTGCCCGGGTGCGGTACGGCCTCAGCCACCTCGCGGGGCGACGGCCGCAGCAGGCCCGCTTCCTCGTTTTCGCTCATAATCGGATCGTCCCACGTCACCGCGAAACTGCAAAGGCTGTGAGGCCTGTTCGCTCAACCCCGGGAGACTCGGACCGGACGACCGGATCCATGAACAGCGGAGGGAGCGATGTCGCCGCAGTTCATGGCTATCTCCAGGAGTCACCGGATCGCGGTTGGATGGTCAGGGTGATGTTTTTGTGGAACGTATTTGCGTAGCCGGCCTTGGGCGGGTTGCGTGCCGGTGGCGCTGCCTTCGGCGTCCGCTGGAGTTGTTGTGGCCGCCGTACCGGTGAGGGCGTCAGCGTAGGTGGGTCGGGCGAGCCCGTAGTGCCGGTACAGCCTGTGCGGCCGTATGGTTTTGTGAGACAGCTTGTTAGGAGCCCTTCTTCACAATGACCGACCGTAAGAGGTATAGCCAGAAGTACAAGGACGACGCCG
>NZ_JBEPNP010000020.1:0-82631 GCF_040546335.1 Arthrobacter sp. UYEF20
GGCGTCGTCCTTGTACTTCTGGCTATACATCTTACGGTCGGTCATTGTGAAGAAGGGCTCCTAACAAGCTGTCTCACAAAACCATACGGCCGCACGGTTTGCCAGGACGAAGGTGAGTTCGTCGGTGCTGAGGGTCCGGTAGTGGTGGGCGAAGCCGATGCGGCTGTAGAGCTGGGGGGGTAGCGGGCGAGGCGTTTTTCGATGCCGGGCATGCCAATAAGGATGACGCCCATGGTGTGGCGGTCGTAGTAGTCCCTGACCTGCTCGAGCGCTGGAAGTTTGAGCCGGTCGGCCTCGTCGATGATGAGGAGTTCGGTCAGGCCGGATGCCCGCGAGTCGCGGTGCTCGAAGACGTCGATGTTGCCGTCGTGGGCGTATTCGACTGCCCAGGAGATCTTTGGCAGGTCCGGGGTAGTTGCCGGTCGATCTCTCGGGGGCTGATGGTGACGGTGGGGGTCCAGAATGCGGTTCTGGCCTCAAGCACGCGGGCAGGGATGGGCTCGGTGTTGGTTTCGCCGGTCCGTTGCCATTGTTCCCATTCGGTCGCGCCGGCGTAGGCGCGTGCGGAGAGGGTTTTGCCGACGCCGGGCGGTCCGTAGCAGACGCCGATGTGGCGGTTGGTGCGCACCGCGGTGGCGAATTCGGTGAAGCGCCGGTGCTCCTTGGTGATGAGAAGTGCCGGTGTGTCGGGCGGGACCGGTGGCGGGGCCAGGGAAATCTCGCCGAGGTCGTTGAAGAGGAAGCGGCGTCCGTCGTCATTCTCGTTCGTGGCGGGCATGGGCGTTCCGATCTTTGCGGTCAGTCTTCGGCGTAGGTGCGGAGCCGGCGCTGCTTCGGATCCGCGGGTTGCCCGCCGGTTTGGGCAGGTTCGGCGGGTGCCGACGGCGCGTAGCGGTCATCGGCGGGGAGGGCATCGGCGAGGCTGAGTCTGGTGCGCAGCTGCTTCTTCAGTTCGTTCCGGCGTGCTGATCTGGCCGCCTTGAGCTGCTTGAAGGTGACTGAACCGGCGGCGAGTTCCGGGGCATGGCGCCGCCCCTGGGCCGTGCCCGGAAAAAACCGGTGCGGCGCGGCCGGGGCCGGTCCAACGCGCCCGGCCCGAAGTTCGCTGCCGCCTGGCGCCGGACGGACTGAAGGTCGATGCCGATCGATTGGAGGATTTCAGCGTCGGCAGTTCCCGTGCCCGCTATCGCGTCCGCCAGCGGCCGGCGTTCCACGCCGTGCTCCCGCAGGGCGGTCGCCGCGATGCCGTCGACGTCTTTCATGACGCCGAGGACGAGGTGTTCGGGCATGATCGCCTGGTGTCCCAGGGCGGATGCTTCCTCGGTCGCATGAAGGAGAACCTGGCGCGCTGCTTCGTTGAATAGTTCAAACATCATCATCACTGTCCCGGGTCGGCATCGGACACTGGTCGCCGGGAGTGCTTCCGGTGCACTGTTTGCTTGGAGACCCCCATCTGGCGCGCAATGTCCGCCCAGGACCAGCCGTGGTCGCGTGCGTTCCGGACCTGGAGCTCCTCCAGCTGCTCGACCAGGCGGCGAAGAGCAGCCACCGCACGCAGGCCGACGGCCGGATCGGGGCTGACTCCGGAGTCGACAAGTTGGCTGGCAGACATGCCGTCAGCATATGTTGACGGCACAGCGTCGTCAACGTGTGCTGCCAGGAAATTCGGGGTGGGGGATGATTCTTTGGGTCCTTTCCGTCAAGGACCGCGTTCGCGCCCTGTTACCCAACAGTTGCCGCCCCGGTCGGCGCCACCGGAGCACTCAGGCGCAACCGGGTATTCGTGGGCTCTGCGTCCCTGATCGCCCGCCCGGCAGACGTCCGGCAGATGAACGGTATCCGGGATGACCACCCTTGGAACTTCTACTACTCTGGCGGAGGAGCGTATCGATGAGGACGGCAAGGTGGCTTTCGGCTGAGTTGCCCTGCTGGCGTTCGCTGACAACAGCGCGGCCAGGTGCTGCGCGACTCTGTTCCATCGCCTTCGTTCAAGATACCGTAGGGGCCAATGAGAGTGGACGCCACCGGATCCGGAAGTAGGAGAAAGCCATGACTGGGAAGTATGTCGCGATCTCGACGATCACGATCGATGCATCAACAGATCGGGTGTGGGCCGTACTCACCGACCGTGACGCGATCAAGGAGTTCATGTTCGGCACGGATGTCGAGACCGATTGGACAATCGGCGCCCCGATCGTCTGGCGCGGCGTTTGGGAAGGCAAGGAGTATGAGGACAAGGGCGTGGTCCTCGAGCTCGAACCCGGCCGGCGACTCGTGAACACGCATTTCAGTCCGCTGAGCGGCCAGGATGACATGCCCGAGAATTACCACACGCTCACGTGGACGCTGGAGGGTGAGGCCGGAATGACGGAGCTGACGTTGTCGCAGGATAACAACGCGAGCGTTGAAGGAGCCGAGCACTCGAAGGGTATGTGGGACAGTCTTGTGAAGGGCGTGAAGGCGATCGCCGAGCGAGACTAGGCAATATTGCCGGTCGCGGAAGCGCCCGTTCAGCGTTCGGCTCTTGGCGTGTAGTTTGTCCACGTGAGGTGGAGGAATCTTCCTGAATTTGGCCGTCTCCTGTCGATTTCATCGTCCGCGGTTCGTCTAATAGGTACGAGGTCGGTACGGAGCCGACACGCCTTATAAAGGAAATGGCCATGAGAAAAGTTGTCGTGACCAACAACTTGTCGCTCGACGGTGTGATGCAGGCACCGGGGCGGCCCGACGAGGACGTCCGTGGTGGCTTCGAGCGCGGCGGCTGGGCTTTGCCATACAACGACCCGATCATGGGCCGCGTAATGGGAGAGGGAATGGCGCAGACCGGCGCCCTTCTTCTCGGGCGCCGCACGTACGAGGACTTCGCGGGATTCTGGCCCCACCAGAAGAACAACCCCTTCACCAATGTGCTGGACAACATCCAGAAATACGTCGCGTCGACGACACTGGCCGGACCACTGCCTTGGAAGAACTCGACACTGCTGAAGGGTGACGCAGCAGACGCCGTGGCCGACCTCAAGCAGCAGCCGGGCCCGGATATCGCGATCCTGGGCAGCGGAGAGCTGATCCAGTCGCTGAGGGACCGCAATCTCATCGACGAGTACGTGCTCCTCATCCATCCACTGGTTCTCGGTTCGGGGCGACGTCTGTTCCCGGACGGCGCCCCGCCGGCAGATCTCCGGCTCGCCGGCAGCGTGACGACGACCACCGGCGTGGTGATCGCGACCTACCAGGCGGTCTGAAGGCAGCCGCCGACGGTCGGGAGACGGACTCGGGGTGGCGAAGCAAGTGCCACCATCCGTTGCGGAAGAATGTCAGCCGCGTCCGCGGAGGGGCCCGCCTGGGACCCGGTTCGCTCCCTTGCCAAGGGACCCCGCGATTCGCAGGGTTGACTTCGGCCGCGATGCCTTCTAACGTACAAGGTATCCCTTGTACAAGGGATACCTTGTAACTGGCGAGTCCGGCGGATCCCGCCAACACAGAGAGAGACACGACGATGACTGTCACAGAGGCCGATCGTGCGTCGGGACCGGATGCGGTCCTGCGAGCACTCGCCGACCCCAATCGTCGGCGCATCCTGCGGCTGGTCCGCAACGAGGGCCTCGCCGCAGGTGAGGTCGCCAAGCATTTCGAGATGACTCAGCAGGCCGTCAGCCTGCACCTCAAGATGCTCCGAGGTGCGGGCCTGCTCACCGAGCGGCGACAAGGCACCAAACGGCTCTACGCCTTGCGTCCCGAGCCGTTGGACGTGGTTCGCACCCTTCTCGACGATCTCTGGCCCGACGCGCTGGCGCGACTCAAGGACGTCGTCGAACAAGACCTCAACCGCAACCGAAAGCAGGAACAGCGATGAACCAACCAGACCCCGTCACCGCGTCCATCCGAATCGCAGCCGCCCCAACCGATGTGTTTCCCTACCTCACCGAGGCGTCGCTGCTCGTCAAATGGATGGGTGCCTGGGTGGACGTGAACCCCGAGCCTGGAGGGAACTTCGCTGTCAATATCGGCGACCAACCCATCCGGGGCACCTACATTGCGGTCGAGCCGCCGCATCGTGTCGTGTTCACCTGGGGATTGCCGGGCAACGACGCGCTGCCACCCGGCGCCTCGACCGTCGAAATTCTCCTGACTGCCGACGGCGACGGCACAGTTCTCGATTTGATCCACCGCGGCCTCCCCGCCGACCTGCGACCGGATCATCTCGCCGGCTGGACCTCGTTGCTGGACACCCTCCGCGTGACCGCCTTCCTCGATCCCGTGAGCTGAACGGCAGACGGAAGCTGTGGGCCCATGTCCGAACAGCCCGCATTGGTCAAACGGATTTCTTGGCCAGGTGGACGCTGGTTCGTGTCGACTTGTCCACGTGTGTGACGTGGTCGGACGCTCGGCAACGTGGCTGGGCGCGCGTACGTCGAGGGAACGCCTGCCACGTCCCCGTACCACAAGCGACCAGGGCCCGGCCGCCCGCCTGCGGCCCGATAGCTATCGGCTGAACACTGGAGGTCTTGTCATGTCCGCAGTAACCGCTCAATCATCTTTTCCTTCGGCTCGCAGCAGCAACCTCACCCTCGCGTTGGTGCGCACCCGCCGGCTTTCTCTAGTCAGATGACGAGCGCTAGGACAACCACGACGGCAGCCGCGCTGACAGCGACGCTCGGGCTCGCCGCCGCATCCTGGGTCGTTGCAGTTTGGCAGATGAACGGGATGGACATGGGCGTGACGACCCGGCTCGGTTCGTTCGCGTTCTTTGTCGCTGTGTGGGTGTCGATGATGGCGGCGATGATGCTGCCGGGCGCGGCTCCGGCAGTCTTGAGACACGCCCATGCCACCGGCCGCGTGCGCGCCGTGCCGTTCTTCGTCGGCTCTTACCTTGCCGTCTGGACGCTCGTGGGCGTCGCCGTGTATCCGTTGTACCGGCCGCTCGGGTCTTTCGCCGCCGGCGCAGTTGTGATCGCGGCAGGTGTCTACGAGTTCACACCGCTCAAGCGGCACTTCCGCCGGCGCTGCCGTGAGAGCGTCCGCTCTGGAGTCGAGTTCGGGCTCTACTGCGTCGGCTCAGGCATCGGACTGATGCTGATGCTGGTGGCGCTCAGCATCATGAGCGTCCCCTGGATGTCCGTGATCGCCGTCCTCGTCCTCGTCCAGAAGCTCCTGCCCGCGAAAGCCGTCATCGATGTGCCACTGGGGCTGGCGATCGTCGGACTTGGAATCCTGATCGTCATCGCGCCCTCGTCGGTTCCCGGACTCATGCTGTCGATGTGAGACGTCACCGGCGCTCGGCCCACACCAAGCCGTTGTTACAACACGAAGGAGAGAAAAAATGACCGATCACAAGACAGGAACACGTGAAGAGTGGCTTGCGGCCCGGCTGGAGCTGCTTGAGGCCGAGAAGGCGCTGACGCGGCGCAGCGACGAACTGGCCCGGCAGCGGCAGGAACTGCCCTGGGTTCGAATCGACAAGCAGTACCGCTTCGAGACCGACGATGGCACAGCGTCCCTCGCCGATCTCTTCAGAGGACGCTCGCAGCTCCTCATCTATCACTTCATGTTCGCACCCGAGTACGCGGCCGGATGTCCGTCCTGCTCGGCGATCGCGGACGGCTTCGACCGCACCGTCGTCCACCTTGCGAATCACGACGTCACGCTGTGCGCGGTCTCGCGGGCTCCGCTCGCGAAACTGCAAGCGTACAAGCAGCGGATGGGCTGGAGCTTCCCCTGGGCGTCCTCGTTCGACAGCGACTTCAACTACGACTTCCACACCGCGCATACCAAGGAGGAGTGGGACTCGGGAGCGGTCGAGTACAACTTCCGCAGGACGGACTTTCGGCCGCCGGCCGGCCATGAGAATCCAATGCTCGCCGAGTTCGCGTCGAGCGTCGGAACGGACTGGGAGACGTACAGGCGAGAAGGGCCCGGCGTGAGCGCCTTCGCGCTCGAGGATGGCGTTGTCTACCACACCTACTCGGCGTACGAGCGTGGAGTGGACGGCCTCTGGGGCATGTATCAGTGGCTCGACCGTGCTCCACTTGGCCGCAACGAGACCGGCTTGTGGTTCCGCCGCCACGACGAATACGACAGCCAGTAACGAGAAGCATCGACACGCAAAGGACGACGCTCATGAGTGACTTGTCGGGCAGGACCACTGTCGTCATTGGCGCTAGCCTGGGCTTGGGGCGCGGGATGCGTCCCCTCCAGTACCAGACGGAGGAGACGTTCTCGGTCAACTCGCGTCGGGGCACACGCGAGGAGCTGTGCTGCTCGACCGAGCTGGGGATGCGGCGATGAGCATGACGGTGTTGGATCCGCTGGTCGCGTACGCGCTTCCCGCGGCGTTGATCACGATGCTGCCGGGCCCAGACACGGCGATGGTGCTGACGACCGCGCTCAAGGGCGGTCCGGCGGCTGCGGTCCGGGCGGCATGGGGTGTCGGCACCGGATTGCTGGTGTGGGGCGCCGCAGCTGCGCTCGGCCTGGCCGCCGCCCTACGCAGCAGCGCCATCGTCTATGAGCTGTTCCGGTGGTGCTGCGCGGCGTACCTCCTGGCTTTGGCCGTGCAGGCCCTGCGCGCGTCGCGGCGGGCGGCTGTCGCTGAGCCGCCCACCGCGTCCACCAGGCGGTGGCGGAACCTACCGGCGCTCAGCTGGGGTTACCGCCGTGCGTTGTTGACCTGCGTGCTGAACCCGAAACTCGGTGTTTTCTTCGTCGTGTTCTTGCCCCAGTTCATTCCCGCCGGCGCGCCCGTCGCCCAGGTATCCTTCGCGCTGGCCGCCCTCCAGGCGGCCGAAGCGGTGCTGTGGTATCTGCTCCTCGGCCGGCTGGCCCACGCCGCCAGCCGCACCCTGGCACGGCCCCGGGTACGCAGCTGGCTCGACCGCCTGACCGCTGTCGTGTTCCTCGGATTTGGTCTACGTGTCGTAACGGAGTCGAGCAACTAAGGGGTCAGGCTCGGCAGCCTCCTCGGTGGGAGCACTATCCAGCAGAAGAACCGGTCGGCCATCCACTCGGACACAACATTTGTCAGCTCAAGACAAGCCAGAATTCTGCTTCGCAGACCGTCCCCCTTGCGGGAAGCTTGATCAACTTGGTCGCCGACTCGACGGATGGATTCTCAAAATCATTTGACGCGCTGACGCCTACCGTTATACCTTAGCTTCTAAGCGATCAACTAAGGGGGTTTGGCTTGTGAAGCAACGCGCCGATGAGCCCGATCGAGCGGTTAAGAAAGAGTTGACGCTGCTGACACGTCGTCACAGCACGGCCACCGTTTTGTTCCACCACGCCATGGCCGATCGGCTGGGCCTGGGCCCAACCGATCACAAATGCCTTGACCTGCTGCTACAGCATGAAGACATGAGTGGAAGCCGACTGGCCGCGATCACAGGTCTCACCACCGGAGCGATAACCGGCGTCGTGAATCGACTCGAGAAGGCCGGGTACGTGCGGCGCCAGTCGGATCCGTCAGACGGACGACGCCAGAGACTTGAGCCCGTCCCTGAACGCATTGCTTATGTCAGCAAAATGTTTGCCGAGTACGGGCCCGACCTTGCGAGTCTGCTGGCAGGGATGGACGCCGTCCAGATCTCAGCGGTTGTCACCTTCCTCACGCGCGCCACCGAGCACCTCGAGCAGCACGCGACCGCGCTCCGGGCGGATGCGCCCAGACACAACCTCGGCCGGAGGCCTGAACCTGATAATAAGAGCGCTCCCAGGCACGATCCGACCCAAACCCAAGATCAGAAGGCTCCACTATGACCATTTCTGACCAGGCCTCCGACGTCGAGGTGTCCGACCTCTTCAACCGTATGTGCGCCGCCTGGACCGCAGGTGACGCAAAAGCCTATGGCGCCTGCTTCACCGAGGACAGTGACTACGTCTCCTACGACAGCTCCCACGCCAAGGGGCGCGCGGCCATGGTCGAAAGCCACGATCAACTCTTCAAGGGGGTACTCACCGGCTCGGCCCTTGTCGGAAGCGTCGAGTCGATCCGGTACCTGCGACCTGACGTCGCTTTGATGCATGCGACCGGCTCCGTTCTCATGTCTTGGCGTTCGACTCTTCCAAAAAGACGGTTGTCACGACAGACGATCGTCGCAGTACGCTCCGAGGAAGGTTGGAAAGTCGCTGCTATGCACAACGGACGCGTCCGAACAGTCAAGGTCCCAAGTCCCGACTCGATGCCCTCCCGCGCATCGAGAACCATGACCCGCGCAGCCAAAATGCTGCACCTCGGCAAACTGCGTTGAGTGAGGGTAAGTCATGTGTTGGGCTCCGACTCACGAGGTTGCCAAGTGAGTCGGAGATCCGGGGAGTGTGCGCGGCGCAGTAATCCCGCGGCGGGCTCCCCCAGTGCAGCGCGCCCATCCCATCGTCGGCTACTGCAGATGCCGATCAACTCGCCGCAGCACGTCCCCTTGGCCACGAACCAGTCCGTCGGGCAGATGTCCTACGGACGGGACCTGGGCCCGGGCCAGAACCCGCACGTGAACTTTGAGCCCTCGATCACCGGGGGCCTCCGGGAGGGCCAGTACCAGACGGAGGACATCGAAGGCCCCGAGCTCGCCGGCCGGCTGACCCGCGCCCGGATACCGCGGACCAACGACTATCTGCAGGCCGGACAGCGCTACCAGCTGCTGGAACCGTGGGAAAAGGATGACCTGGTGCTCAACTTCACCACCCTCATCTCGCAGGCGGACCGGAAGGTCCAGGAGCGCATGCTCTGGCATTTCTACATGGCCGACGACGAGCTCGGCTCCCGCGTAAGCGAGGGCCTTGGCATCGGGCTGGACGATGTGAAGGACCTGGGCCCGCTGGCATCGCAGACGTTGACTGAAGCCGAACAGGAGAGGATGAAGAACCTGGGCAAAAACGGCCTGCGCGATGTGCAGGGATTGGCTATGACCCACTGCGTCCCGAACGGGCGCGTGACCGTGGAGCGGTAGGCCGCCGTTCCAGCGCAGGTGGATTAAGTGCGTGCCCCGCCGAGAATGCCGGGGATTATGGCTTCTGGACTCATGGGAGATGGCCTTTTCGGACGGAATCAGTTAAAGGAAAGAGTCGCGCCTGCGGTTGCCGGTCGTCGGGTCAGGCGAACGCGGAGATGCCGGTGATGGAGCGGCCGATGATCAGGGCCTGGACGGTTTCGGTGCCCTCGTAGGTGTGGATCGCCTCGATGTCCGCCATGTGCCGGGCCACCCGGTTGGCCAGCAGGATGCCGTTGCCGCCGAGCAGATCCCTCGCGTTCGAGGCGATGGACCGTGCGGTGCGGGTGCACGTGTACTTTGCCAGCGATGCCTCAACCGGGCTGAGATTTCCAGCCTCATCCAGACGGGTCATCCGGACTACCATCAGCTGCATCGTTGCCAGTTCGGAGAGCATCCGGGCCAACCGTTCCTGCACGATCTGCGAGGCGGCCAGGGGGCGGCCGAACTGTTGGCGCTGCGCCGCGTACTGCACAGCGGTCTCATAGCAGGCGGTGGCGTGGCCGACGGCGGACCAGGCGACCCCCAACCGGGTGGCCAGCAGCACTCGTGCGGTGTCCTTGAAGGAGTTGGCGCCCGGCAGGACATTTTCGGCCGGGACAAAGACGTTCTCCAGCCGGATGTGGGCCTGCCAGATGGCCCGAAGAGAGGACTTTCCTTCGATGGTTGTCGCCTGGTACCCCGGTGAGTCCTGGGGCACCAGGTAGCCGTGCACCTGGCCATCCTCGGCCCTGGCCCAGACTACTGTCAGGCCGCCGATGGAGCCGTTGCCGATCCACTTCTTCTCCCCGTTAAGCAAGAAGCCGCCAGCCGCGGCCACGGCGGTGGTTTCCAGCGCCACCGAGTCCGAACCGTGCGTGGGTTCGGTCAGCGCGAAGGCGCCGT
Source organism: Arthrobacter sp. UYEF20 (assembly GCF_040546335.1). NCBI lineage: Bacteria > Bacillati > Actinomycetota > Actinomycetes > Micrococcales > Micrococcaceae > Arthrobacter > Arthrobacter sp. UYEF20. Next base: position 9,864 of record NZ_JBEPNP010000020.1, read on the forward strand.
ACTCCTCGCCGCGGGCCAGTGCCGGGAGCAGCCGCAGTTTCTGTTCCTCGGAGCCGCACAGGGCGACCGAACGCAGCGCCAGTCCGCCCTGCACAGCGATGACGGTGCCGATGGAGCCGTCGCCGCGGCTGATTTCCATATTCACCAAGCCTGAGGCCATCGTGGACATCGGGGCAAAGCCCTGAACCGGGATGCCGTCGCGCAGCAGATCAAGCTCTCCCAGACGCTTGACCAGGTGCAACGGGTACTCACCCCGTTCCCAGTACCCGGTGATCACCGGCAGCACCTCGTCCTGGACAAACGCCCGTGCCCGGTCCCGGTACGCGCGGTCCTCAGCGCTGAGACCTTCGAACACGGCAGCCGGGTCCGGGTCCAGAGCCTCCGTCAGGATGTAGGCGGGTTCAACGGTTCCGGCGGGAAAGCCTTCCGGCACTTCGGTGGGGCTGGCCGTGGGGGCGGGGGCCGAGATTGTCATCAGGCAGTCCTTAGGAATTCCAAAGTTCTTCCCGCCCGGGCGGAAAGTCGTGGCAGGCCCACGTGGAATCAAGAATGCGTGACACTGAGTATCAAGTCAAGGCACTCAGTTTCATTTTTCCACGTCGATTAGGCTAAGGCCTCCCGGACGGCCTCGAGGATCTCCTCGGTGGCAACCCCCGGTTCCAGGACGGTAACGAGGACAGCAGGACGGCGCGGTTCCGGAACTGCCGACGGGAAAAGGGCCGGCCGGAAGATATTCACCACAGCCCGCAGCTCGCGGCCGAGCCGGGAAGCCATTGTCCGGTCCAGCCGGTCATCGGAACCCCGCTCGGCGTCCTGCAGCCAGTGGCGCAGGACCCTGTTGTGGACGGCCACAACACCTGCGGCGAAGGCGACGGTGGCGTACTCCCGGTCCGCTTCGGGAAGGGTGGATTGCAGGTGCCGGCGGAACGACCGCTCGTAGCGGTGGGTTGTCACCAACTCGCGATCGCGCAAAGCCGGAACCTGGTGCAGCAGCTGATTCCGGAGAAGAGAGGTCTCCCGGTTGCGCACATGCTGGTCGAAGACCATCCGGGCTGCCTCTGCAACCGCAGTGAGCGGATCCACTGTCGAGTCCCCAAGGTCGGCCTCGACCCGGGCCAGAATGCGTTCGTGATCGGCAAAGACCATGTCTTCCTTGGAGCCGAACTTGCGGAAGAATGTGCTTCGGCTGATTCCGGCGGCGTCGGCCAGCTCTTCCACCGGAGTCGAGTCATAGCCTTGCCGAATCAGCAGTTCTATGGCCGCAGCGACAGTAGGGCCAGGATCCTGCGCCGCGGGGTTCTTCACCATGGGCGTGAATTTAGCACGTGGAACCGGTTCGGCCCGCACCGGGACCATGGCCATTACCGGCCCGTGACTTGGTTCCAGATGTAGGTCGGGGCCCGTGTGACTATGGCGGTGCGCCGCGGGACACGCCTCAAGCCTGGTCCTCAGGCCGGATGTAGCTTGGTCGAGTACGCGCTGAGCGCCCTGCTGATATCCCGGGCGGCTCCAATGGCCGCTTGGCCGTATTCATCGAATTTTTCGCGGACAATCCGGCTCGAAGGGCCCGAGATCGAGATCGATCCGGCCGGCGCCTGGCCCGGTCCCAGGAACGCGACGCCGATGGAGGTGATTCCGGTACTCAGGCCCTGTTCGTTGATGGAGAATCCGCGGACCTGGGTGTCCGCGATTAACTGTCGAAGGGACGGCGGATCCACCACTGTCTGAGGGGTAACGGCGTCCAAGGGGACGGACAGGTATTCCTCAACGTAGCTCTCCTCGGCGGCGGCCAGGTAGGCGATCCCTGTGGCCGAAGCGTGCATGGGCACACGCGAGCCCAGGGGCAGGAAGGCGCGAAGGACGTGCGGGGTGTCGAGCCGTTCGAGTACCAACATGAAGCGCCTGTCCGGTACGGCCAGGTGCACCGTCTCGGTGGTGTCCAGCTGCAGACCGTTCAACGGCCCCATCGCAGCGTCGCGGATCGCGGATCCGCTGCTGCCGCGGCTGGCCACGGCAAAGGCATGGTTGGTCAGTAACCACTTGCCGGCCTGCCCCTCCGATTGCGCCACCCAGCCAAGTTCGCCGAGCGTTCGAAGCATGCGCAGCACGGTGGCTTTGGGGACGTCGACCTCGCGGCTGATTTCGGACAGGCCCGCCGGCTGGTTATCCGATACGGCTTCGAGAACCCTCATTGCCGTAACGACGCTTTGAGTGCTCATTCGACCTCCTGATCATCGCCGGCCTTGACCGCCCCACTTTCGTGATCTACATTACAGCCAGCTTCCAGAAATGAACCGATGGTTCAACCAGTGAACCGATGATGTTTGATTGGAAAAGATCCTATGGGTATTCAAATTGCGGCTTTAGCCATTTTTATTGGCGTATTTGTGGTGGCGACTCTGCGCAAGGTGCACATCGGCGTGCTCATGTTTGCCGCAGCCGCCGCCGTCGGCATCTGGTTGGCAGGCATGACCATCGAGAAGGTGGTGGCAGGCTTCCCGGTCGGGATCTTGGTCCTCTTGGTCGGAGTGACCTATTTCTTTGCCATTGCCCAGGCCAACGGCACCATCGACCGCATTATCGGTCTAGCCATTACCAAGGTCGGGGACAGGGCATTCCTCCTTCCCCTCGCGTTCTTCGCGCTCACCGCGGGGATCTCGGCCATGGGATCGCCCCTGGCCGGTCTCGTCATGGCTCCCATCGGCATGCCGCTGGCGAAGAAATACAAGATCGACCGCATGCTCATGGCCATCGCGATGGGCTCCGGACTGAGTGCTGGAGCTTTCGCTCCCACCAGCCTGTTCGGCATCGTCACATATGGAACGGCCCGCGCCGCGGGAATCGGTCTTGACCCGCTGGTGCTGTTCACGGTCGCCCTTGGCGCCAACCTGCTCCTGCTCGCTGCCGCCTACGTGCTCTTTGGCGGCTTCAAGTTGCTGAACACCCGCACCGCCAACGGTTTCGGCAATCTGCCGCGGTTCAGTACACGCCGCCCGAATCCCTCGCACCCCTTTGAGCGCGACGGCAATGCCGCCCGGAGCCAGCAAGTGGTGGCTCACGGAGTGCAGGTTCTGGACGAGCCGGGTGCGGTGGCGCCGGAGGCGGAAAAGATGAACCGGAACCAGCTCATCACCGTTCTTTGCATGGCCGGCCTGGTCCTAACGGTCATCGTGATGGCGCTCCTTGGCGGGAATCCGGACATCGGCATCCTCTGCTTCGCCTTCGCCTCCGTCCTGACGCTCTGCGATCCAAAGTCGGGCAAGACGGCCGTCTCCAAGATCGACTGGTCCACCGTCCTTCTGGTCGGCGGCATCATCACGTTCGTCGGAGTGCTTCAGACCATGGGCGCCGTCGCATTGCTCGGGAAAGCAGCCGCCGGCGCCGGGACACCGCTTCTTGCCGCGCTCGTGATTTGCGCCATCGGGGGCCTTGTTTCTGCCTTTGCCTCCACCACCGGAATGCTCGCGGCGCTGGTGCCGCTGGCCCTGCCGCTGGTCGCGTCCGGGGACATTGCCGGGTGGGCAGTCATCGCCGCCCTGGGCGTCTGTTCATCCATCGTGGACGTCTCGCCATTCTCCACGGTCGGTGCCACCTTTGTGGCCACCGTCGATGAGGACGAACGGCCGCGTATCACCAAGTTGCTCACGCGCTGGGGCCTCTCAATGGTGGCGGTAGGCCCGCTCATGCTGGTCGGCGCGCTCGTCATCCCTGCCAGCTTGTGAACATCGCTCAACCGTCTTCCGTGCCACACGAATTAGGGAATCCATCATGATCAAGCCGCTCCACGGAGTCACCGTGGTTGACCTCAGCAGGGCGCTTGCCGGCCCGTACTGCACCGCATTGCTTGCCGACATGGGCGCCAAGATCATCAAGGTCGAAAGCATCAACGGCGGCGACACAGCCCGCCAGTGGCCGCCGTTCCAGGACAATCACAGCCTCTACTTCGACTCTGTGAACCGCAACAAGACATCGGTCTGCCTCGACTTCTACTCCCCGGAGGGACGGGAGATCCTGGGCAGGCTGATCGCCGGGGCAGACGTCCTGGTGGAGAACTTCAAGCCCGGCACCCTGGAGAAAATGGGGCTGACCGCCGAGCGCCTCGAGGAGCTCAACCCCCGGCTCGTCGTCGGGTCCGTCACCGGATTCGGCACGGCCGGCCCGCTCAAGGACGACGCCGGGCTGGACCAGGTGATCCAGGGAATGTCCGGGCTCATGTCCGTTACCGGCGCCGATCCCGGGAACACCTACCGTGTCGGCGTACCGATTGTGGACATCACCTCGGGAATGGTCTGCGCGTTCGGTATCGTCTCAGCACTGCTGGGACGGAGCAACGGCCACTCCATCAGCCGCGTATCAACGTCCCTGCTGGAAACGGCCCTGAACCTTTCGGCGTTCCAGGGCCAGAGAGCCCTCAGCCTCGGCGAGACCCCCTTTCCGCAGGGAAACAACCACCCGGTGATCGCCCCGTACGGCATATTCAAGACCGCCACGGAACCCATCAACATCGCCGTCGGCAATGACAAGCAGTGGCGGGCGTTCTGCGATTTGCTCCAAGTTCCACGGGCGGTGGATGATCCCCGGTTCATCACCGGCGCGGACCGCTCGGCAAACAGAGACCAGCTGACGGAGCTTATTGAATCGGCGCTGTCTTCAAAGGCCGCCGCGGAGTGGGTCCCGATGATCAGCCAGTCAGGCATCCCGTGCGGTCCGATCTACGACTACACGCAAGCCCTGGCATCCCAGCAGGTGGCCGCTCTGGGCCTGGTCCAGCAGAGCCGGCGGCGCGACGGTTCCGCACTGCCGCTTCTGCGGGGGCCTCTGAGTCTCGACGGCGAGGCCAGCGAGATTCTGTCGCCGCCTCCCCTTTTGGGCGAACACACCGCGGAGGTCCTGCGGGAGATTGGCTTCTCCGACGACGACATCGAGCGGCTTGAGGCCAATGGCCACTTGAAGACCAACAAGGAAACGGCAGAAGCGCGGCGATGAGCAATTCAGCACGAAACCCCAGAATCAACGTCAGCATCACCGACGGCGTGGCATCGGTTGAGATCTACAATCCCACCCAGCGGAACGCCCTGACCAAGGCCATGTGCCTGGAGATCCAGGACTTGATGCCACGGCTTGATGCCGATCCTGACGTCACTGTCGTGGCACTTCGCGGCGTTGGCAATACGTTCTGCGCGGGCGCGGCCATCGGCGAACTGTCCTCGGTGCTTCTGGACCGGCACGACGATGACACCAGCGTCGACCAACTGAGCCGGGCCGACCAGGCCATCGCATCGATCACGAAACCCACCGTGGCACTGGTTGATGGTGCCTGCATGGGAGGGGGCTGGCAGATCGCCTCGGCCTGCGATTTCATCATCGCGAGCGAACGCTCCGTATTCGCCATCACCCCGGCCAAGATCGGCATCATCTACCCCCGGCCCGGCATCGAGCGGCTGGTGCGCCAGGTCGGGCACGCCAACGCGAAGTTCATTCTCCTCACCGGCCAGGCGTTTACCGCAGCCCGGGCCCAGGCCCTCGGCCTGGTGGCCGAGGCCGTTCCCGACGATGAGTTTGAGGAGCGGTGCAGCTCCATTGTCAGCTCCCTCCGGAACCACTCCCGATTTTCAATGCATGCCATGAAGCATCTGGTGAACCTCACGGACACGAATCACTCTGGCATCGACAAAGAATGGGAGGACGCCTGGGCAGCCATGCCAGAGAGCCCGGACATGGGAATCGGCATCAACGCATTCCTGAACCGGGAGCAGCCGCGGTTTACCTGGAGCCCTGAGCTATCCGGTAGCGAGCATCCGGCGGCCGGTCGGCGCCCTCAGGACAGCACGTCCTTGGTGACGAACCTGCCATAGGCGAGGGCGCCGAAGACGGCGACGTACCCGCCCTGTAGCAGGGCATTCGTGGCGAACGAGTCCCAGGACACGGGCTGGCGGAGCAGGTCCGCGAAATCCAGCCAGTAGTGGCTGAACAGCCAGGGGTGCAGCCACTCCAGTTGCGGCAGGGCGTCGAGCACCTGCGAGACCACCGAGAGCACCACGGTGGCCGCCATGGCCCCCACCGGAACATCCGTGAGGGTGGACGTGAAGAGACCGATCGCCGAGAGCCCCATCAACGAGACGGCGAGGTAGGCGGCGATGAGCAGGAGCCGCACGAACGCCTCGCCGGCCCCGACAGTGTCCCCCGACAGCAGCGTCACCGGGCCTACCTGGAAGAGCGCGGCCCCGATTCCCGCCCCGACCAGCGCCACAACCAGCGGGGCCACAACCGCGAATGCCACCGCACCGGCGTACTTCACCAGCAGCAGCCGCACCCGGCCGGCGGGCGCCACCAGCAGGTAGCGCAGCGTCCCCAGCCCGGCCTCACCCGCCACGGTATCCCCTGCCACCACCCCCACGGTCAGCGGGAGGAACAGGGGGACGGACACCAGCATGGCGGTGAGGCCGACGAACAACCCGTTCTGGGAGATGCGGTCCAGGAAGGCCGGGCCGCGGCCCGACGGCACGTTGGAGGAGACCCGCACCGCCACGGCAACCAGGATCGGGATGGCGGCCAGCGCGCAGAGCATCGCCCAGGTCCGGCGGCGCCGGAACAGCACACCGAGTTCGGACGCGAGCAGGCCGCCGCCCCACGGCCGGCGCCGGACCCGGGCTGCCCCGGAAGATTCACCAGAAGATTCACTGGACAACGTCGAAGCCCTCCCCGGTCAATGCCACGAAACGATCCTCGAGGCTGACCTGTTCGGTCGCAAAGCCCCGGACCCGGACACCGGCCGCCACCAGGGCGGCCACCACCGTCTCGGGTTCCACGCCGCCGTCGGCCCCGGCCGGCAGGGGCGCGAAGAGCACTTCGCCGCTCGAACCGTCGCCGGAGATTCCGTTGCCGGAGTTTCCCGCGCCGGAACGGCCACCGGCGAACCCGCCGCCGCCGTCGACCGTCAAACCCAGGCGGGCCAGGACCTGGACCGCGTCCCCGGCGTCGGGCGTCAGTACCCGGAGCCGTGCCTGCCCGGCCTGGCGGAGCTCCGCAAGGGTCCCCTGCGCCACCAGCCGGCCCGCACTCATGATCGCCGCGTGCGTGCAGATCTGCTCCACCTCGGCCAGCAGGTGGCTTGAGACGAACACCGTGGCGCCGTCGGCCGCGAGCGAACGCACCAGGCTGCGGACCTCGCGGGTCCCCTGCGGATCGAGGCCGTTGGTGGGCTCGTCCAGGACCAGGAGATCGCGGGGAGCCAGCAGCGCGTTGGCGATGCCGAGCCGCTGCTTCATCCCCAGGGAGTAGGCCCGGACCTTCTTGTCCGCGGCGTGTGTCAGGCCTACCTTTTCCAGGGCTGACCGGACCCGGGCCTTCCGTGTGGCGGCCGAACCGTGCGGGTCCGCGGCGTCGAAACGGTGCAGGTTGGCCGTGCCGGACAGAAAAGGGTAGAAGGCAGGCCCTTCGACGAGGGCGCCCACGCGGGGCAGCACCTCATGCAGCTGCCGGGGCATCTCCTGGCCCAGCAGGCGCACGGAACCTCCGGTGGCCGCGGCGAGGCCGAGCATGAGCCGGATGGTGGTGGTCTTGCCCGAGCCGTTGGGGCCGAGGAAACCAAAGACCGAACCTTTCGGCACGGCCAGGTCGACGCTGTCGACGGCCAGCTGCTGGCCGAACCGTTTGCTGAGACCCCGGGTCTCGATGCTCAGCTCAGCATCCGGCACGACGGCGGTCACCGGAGGCCCACCGGACCGTCACCGCACGCCGTCACCGGGCGATCAACCCCTGGCGGCGGACTGGAGCCGCTCCAGGGGCACGGCGCCGGCGAAGACGCGCCCGTCGTCGAGGATCAGGACGTTCACCAGTGCGGTGGATACGAGCCTGCCGCCGGGGACGGGGGTTGCCGCCTGCTCAAGCAACGCGGCAGCGCCGGAGGAGGACCCGCCGGGAACCCCGCGGTCAGGCGACTGTGGGTCGGACGATGTCGGCGGTGCCGCCAGCGCCCCGGCCGGGAGCTCGATTACGGATTCCCAGCCGGTTCCGGTAACGGCAGGCCGCGTGGCGCCCTTCGGTTCGTGGGCCTTGTCCGGCCGCGCCATCGGGCCTTCCGAAGTGTGCTCCGGAACCGGAATTTCCTTGACCGTGGCCCCGGGCGGCGGGCTGAACTCGAAGACGGAAGCGTCAGGCGTTTCCAGCGAGAGGTTGGTGAACGCGACCCGGAAGGCCGGTTCGGACTGTCCGCGTGCCCTCAGTTCGACGCCGAGCGGCAGTCCGCTCGCGCCGTCAACCGAGATGGCGATGGAACCCATCAGGGTCACCGTGGATTTGGGCGTGAGCACGAGGTTGTACGCGGGCCGGCCGGCCACCCGGACGTCCGGGCCGACTTTCACGTCCGTGGTCTCGTCAAGTTTGGCCAGCAGCGTGTCGGCCAGCTCCTCCGGGGCCCGCATGGTGCCTGGCCCGGTCCGGTGGTGCTCAGCGCTGCCGGCCGGAAGCTGGGCGTGGGCGGCGGTGTTGTCTTTGGAGTTGTAGAACCAGAGTTCGTTGCCGTGCTTGATGGCATTCCGTTCCGCCATCCGGTCCATGACCTGGACGCGGGCGTTCTCGGGTCCGTCGAGGTAGACGCGGGCAGTGTGCGGACCGGTCAGCAGCTCCAGCCACGCGGTGTCCGGGGACCCGGTGTCCGGTCCGGCCTTCGGCAGCTGGGGCAGGCCCATCTCGGAACTCTGCTCCAGGGTTCCCGAGAGGGACTTCTCCTGGCGCTGGGCGATCATCAGCAACACTTGCTGGGGGGTCTTGGCCGGCAGCGGATCCCCGGCGCTCGCGGGCAGGGAACCCACCAGCACGCCCCCGGCGATCACGGCGGGGACGGCCACGGCCGGAATCCAGCGCAGCCATTTACCGGTCACAGGGACCGCACTCCAACGTTGCAGCTCATGGTTCAACAGTACCCCTGGAACATCACGGCTTCACCCCTTCCGGGAATGACAGTGCGGCAGCGATCCGGCGGCACTGCTACTGCTACGACTACTGCTACTGCTACTGCTACTGCAGCACGGACAGCGTCAACTCGACCGCTCCCAGCAGGAGCGCGAGGACGGAGGTGCCCAGCCCGGCGACGAGCAGCAGCCCCGGATGGGCGAGCCCCAGCACCACCCGCCTGAGCCGTGGCCTGCTGCGCAGGAACTTCTTCGGCACGCGGGCCTCCGCCGGATCCTGCTTCCAGCCGCGGATCCGGCGGAGGAACCAGGCACAACGGATGATGAAAGCCAGCCACAGCACCGAGACCACGAGGGGAATCGCTGCCAGCAGCAGGTTGAATCCCAGCGAGGTGACCTCCCGTTCCGAGGCGCCGACGAGCGACTGGATGGTGGTCGAGACCGAGGCGCTCATGACCACCGAAAGCCCCCAGACGAGGAACGCCGCAATCAGGGCCAGGAAGCGGACGAAGAAATGCCCCAGCACCGACTCCCGCCGCGGCTTGAGGAATCTGCGCGGTGTGGCGTGCAGCAGCATCAGCGTCGCCAGCAGGGTGGGAAGCGCAGCCATCCCTACCAGGACGTACCAGAGCCAGCCCGCCAGGTCCAGGAATTCATCGGCGACGATCAGCGCCGCCCAGATTCCCGCCCAGACCCAGCCGGCCGTCAGCGGGCGACGCACCAGCCACCCGGGCAGCCAGGGATCGTCGACGTCGGGCTCCGGCGGCTGCGGAGGGGGTCCGCAGTCGGCCGGCGTCCGGATGCCCGGGCTGCGCTCTTCACTCATGGCGCCACTCACTCATGGCCCCACTGTAGCGAGATGCCGGCTCCGGGGAAGGGCTTCACGCCGCCGGTGCCACGGGAGTCAGCCCGCCACTACGGTGCCGGCGGCGCCGTCGACCGTGATGCTGTGGCCGGTGAGAATCCGGGTGGTGGCGTCCGGCACACCTACCACGGCGGGAATTCCGTATTCACGGGCGACGACGGCGCCGTGGGAGTTGGGTCCGCCCATCTCCATGACGAGTCCGCCGGCGGTCAGGAACAGTGGCGTCCAGCCCGGATCCGTGGACGGCGCGACGAGGATCTCGCCGGGTTCCAGGTGGGCCCCCTGCGGGTCCAGGATGACGCGGGCCCGGGCGGTGACGGTGCCGGCCGAGGCCGGGGTGCCGGACAAGGTCCCCTCGTCCGCCGCGGTGGCGCCTGGGCCGCCGGCCGGCTGCAGCGCCTCGGGCTCGGTGCCGTCCGAAAGCAGCACCCGGGGAATGTGCCGGCGGCCGAGTTCCGCTTCATAGGCGGCGCGGCGCTGCTCCACGATGCCGTTCAGCAGTTTTCCGCCCAGCCCGGCGCGGGCCTCGGCCAGCTCCAGGAAGAACACGTCATCGGCTTCGCCGATGCGTCCGGCCGCTGCCAGTTCCGTCCCGACCAGGGCGAGCTGCTGCCGCACCGAGGCCAGGGCCTCCACGAGGTGGTACTTCGGCAGCTCGCGCAGCCCGGCAAACAGGCGGGTCCGTTTCAGGGCCGCGCGGACCAGCGCCCCCCGCAGCCGGCTCCGCTTCCCCGCCGCGGCGACGAGCCTGGCCACCTGCTCCTCCGCCTCGCGCGCTGCCTTGCCGAACTGCCGGTCCGGGGCCAGAGCGGAATCGTTCAGCCGCAGATAGTTGGCCAGGACACCGAGGAGATGCGCCGGGTCATCGGACCAGCGGGGCATCCCGAGGTCGATTTCGGCCACTGCCCGGTGGCCGTAGCGGCTCAGGAAACCGGCGAGCCCGGACTGCACGACAGCGGGAAGCTCACGGGCCCGGTAGCGGCGGACCAGCTCCGGGAGCGCAGTGCCGGCGAACACCGCGGCGGAGGCGGCGTCGGCCCGGATGGCGGCGGCCAGCTGCCAGAGGGCCAGGTCCATCTCGGTGGTCACGTTGTTGGGCAGCCCCCGCAGGACGGCCTGCAGTTCCCCCGGTTGGGGGCGGCGTCCGAGCAGCTTGCCGGCGGCGGCCAGCAGGGCGAAGCCGAGGGCGGGAAGGGGAATGACGTTGGGGACCACCGGGAAGAGCTCCCGGCCCAGGATGCGCTCGGCGTGGTCCAGCCGCTGCACCGGCGTCGAGTCCGCCGGCACCACGAGGGCGGCCCTGAACCGCTCGCCGAACCGTTCCACGTGGCGCAGCGCCGCCTCCGGGCGGAACAAGGCGCGGAGCAGGGACTCCGGGACCCGGGCGCGGGCGGCCACGGGAACGATGTGCTTCAGGACCGGCCAGGGGGATCTGACGGTGAGGGAGAACCGCGGGTCCTCGAAGAGCCGGCGCAGCACCGTCGCGGAGCGGGTCTCCATCACGTCGAAGACCCGAGGGACAATGGCGCGGCCCGTGGAGCTGCGGACCACGGGGGTCAGGTCGAAGAAGATGCGCTGTCCCGCCTGGACATAGGGGGAAGGGCCCCCGGACGGTTCCGGGACGTCAAAATGTGCGGCCGTGGCCACGGAGGAGGCTATCAGCCGGAAGCCGGCCAGCCCCATCGGGGTCAGCGGGCGGGTGAGGCCCTGGGCCAGGCTGAAGCACAGATAGACGCGCAGCCCCTCCCCGGAAGGAGGCTTGTCCGGCAGCGGGTAGAGCGTGGTGATGGGGCGGGACTGGGTCAGCCATGCGGTGCCGTCCCCGTCGATGGCCCATTCGAGATCCTGCGGCGAGCCGAAGTGCACTTCCGCGCGGCGGCCGAGCAGTTCCAGCGCCGCGAGCTGGGCGTCGGTCAGGCAGGGTGCGGAAGCGCCGTCGGACTGTTCAATCCGCTCGGTTCCGCCGCCTGGCAGGGACCGGATGGCCAGGGCCTTGCTGCCGATCCGGCGCTCCAGGATTCTCCGGCTTGCTCCGTCCACGACGAAGTGGTCCGGGTTGACCGCCCCGGAGACCACCGCCTCGCCGAGGCCGGGGCTGGCATCGATGACCGCCTCGTGCCGCCTCCCGGTGACCGGGTTCGCGGTGAAAAGCACGCCGGCGACAGCGGCGTCCACCATCCGCTGCACCACCACTGCCAGGGCCACGGTCGAAGGGCTGATTCCGTGCGAGGCGCGGTAGCTCACGGCCCGGTCCGTCCACAGCGAGGCCCAGCATTGGCGGACGGCGGCAATAACGGCCTCGGCGCCGACCACGTTCAGGAACGTGTCCTGCTGGCCGGCGAAACTGGCGAACGGCAGGTCCTCGGCCGTGGCGGAGGACCGCACGGCCACCGGGACGTCCGCCCCGAGCGCCGCATAGGAGGCCCGGAGGGCGTCGGCGATTCCGGCAGGGACGGCGGCGTCCAGGGCCAGGCCGCGGGCGGTTGCGGCCAGCCCGGCCAGCGCCGGGAGGTCATCGGCGTCGGTCGCGGCGAGTCGGCGGTGGACCTGTTCCAGCCCGGCGGGCGCCATGGCCTGCGGGTAGGCCTCCGTGGTCACGCAGAACCCGGGCGGCACCGGCAGCCCGGCGCGCAGCAGCTCGCCCAGGTTGGCTGCCTTCCCGCCGACCTCGGGGAGCATGTCCTTCCTGACCAGCTCCAGCCCGAGCACCAGGTGGTGCCGCGGTTCATCCCGCGGCTCATGCCCCGGCGTGCCCGGGCTGCGGAGCTGCTCCATCGGCTGGCCCTCCGTTCGGCGCGGGTGAATCCGGGTCTGTCGGTTGAATCCGGGGCTGTCAGTTGCCGAGGGTGGGCCCGAAGCTTGCCCGGTCTGCCAGCCGCGGATCATCCCGGTCCGGGACCACCATGACGGGGCCCTTGGCGTGGTGCAGGATGCCGTCCGAGGTCGAGCCGAGCAGCATTCCCGCGAACCCGCCGCGGCCGCGGGTGCCGACCACCACCAGTTCCACGTGCCGGCTGGCCTCGACAAGCATGTCAACCGGGGAACCGTCCACGAGCTGCGTCTCCACCGCCAGCCGGGGGAAGTGGCTCTTGAGCCAGGCCACGCCGGCGTCGAGCTGGACCTTGATGTCGGCGAAGAGGGCTTCGCGGTCCATCGGGGCGGGAACCCAGGCCAGCGACCCGTTGTACTGGGGCACGGCGCACACCACCCGGAGCGGCGCCGAGAACCGCTCGGCCTGGGCCGCCGCCTCCAGGACAGCCACCCGGGCCTGTTCGGAGCCGTCGACGCCGACAACGACGACGTTCTCGACCGGCTGGCGGCCGGACTTCGCCCGTTCGGCCAGGACGTGCTTGTCATCGGTGGTTTCGCCGAGGCGGTCGGCACAGATCAGCGGCACGGTGACCGTGGGGCACTTCGCATGGGCCGGCAGGGCGCTGCTGACGGAACCGAGCAGCCGGCCGACAAAGCCGCCGCGGCCGCGGGTGCCGAAGACGAGGAGTTCGGCGGTCCCGGTCATTTCCAGCAGCACACCGGACGCGTCGCCGTTCTCGACCGAGGCGTCGACGTCGATGTTGTAGCCGGCGACCTTGTCCAGGGCCTGCTTCAGGATGGCTTCCGCACCTTCGCGGATCACCGAGTCGTCGACCGTGGCGTAGCCGCCGTCGAGCCCTGAGGCGGCGAAGATCGGGACGGAGTAGGCGGTCACAATATGCAGGGGACGCTGCCGGCGCTCGGCCTCGCGGGCGGCCCAGACGAGGGCGCACTGGCTGTGGTCCGAACCGTCCACCCCGACCACGATCCCCCGCGGAGTCGACGGCCCGCCGTCGGCTTCCCCTGCCGGGTCCGGATGCACCTGTTCACGGTCCATGGGGTCCGCCTCCTCGCGATTCTTGCCTGATGTTGCGGCTATTCTGCCAGAGGTGTCGGTGTGCGGGGTCCGGGTGCACCGTCCACCGGCGTCGCGCCCCGGAATCTGCGCGCTACAACCCCTGGTTTTCCTCACTATTCTCGGTTAATCGGCAGCTGGCAAGCTGGCCGCCGGGCACCCCGCGGCGGCAGGCAGGCGAAGGTTTTACGCAGTGTTAACAGGCTGTCCGGCGGGGCGGGATCCCCCGGTTTTCGGCCCTCCGTCCGGGGCGTCCTGCCCGGAAATGACCGCGCAAGGGAATGTGTGGCTGGCTCTATCCACGGCAGAGATTCTTGGGTAGTCTTCGAGGCGTCGCTGAAACGAGACTTCTGTTTCAGAACTTGTGTTTCAGAACTTGTGTTTCAGAACTTGTGTTCAGGACGCGGCTCCGCACCGGAGCCGGCGGCCGGACCAGGTCAGCGATCGCGTCCGGGGTACGGGCCCGTGACTGGCACCATTCGAGAAGGGACCCTAGAAGTGTCGAACATGCCTGTGCATGGGGGGATCGAGCGGACCACCGCGGTAATCATCGGCACTGGCCTTTCCGGACTCGCAGTGGCCAGCGAACTGCAGCGCCGCGGAGTGGACTCCATCATTGTGGACGGGCTTGATCTGCTGGGCGCGGGCTATCCGGCCAACACGTCGTCCCTGCAGCGCTGCGATGCGGCAGACGCCGCCACGCTCCGGGAACGCAACGAAATCCTGCGGCATCTGAGGAACTACGCCGCGAGCCACAAGCTGGACGTCCGCAACAACATCCGGGCCCTGCAGCTGGACCACCTCGACGCCGGCGGTCCCGGGTCCCCCGCAAAGCAGTGGGCCGTCCGCACCCCGGGCGGCGTCCTCCTGGCGGACCATCTTGTCCTGACCCGCTGTGCCCACAGCCAGCTGCGCCGGATGCTCTCCGAACTCGGCGTGGCCGCCGGGCAGAACGTGATGGCAGCAATGCACGCACTGGGAATGTACCTGGTGGGGGTCGGCGAGCTCATCACTCCCACGCCGAAAGAAGTACTGCGCCAGGCCAAGGTGGTGGGCCACGCGATCTCCGCCAAGGTCCACCCGGGCGGCTTTCCGTCCAGGTTGTCCGGCGGCTTTGCCCTGGCGGCACCTGCCTAAGGGACCTATTCTTTGGTTTTGCGGTAGCCATGGCTGTCCTGGGTGCCCGGGTCGAGGCGCCGCTTGGCCATCAGGCCCAGGACGACCAGGATGCCTACGGCCGTTCCGACGAAGATCACGATGCTCCAGGGGAATGGCTCGGAAGCGTCCGGCAGAGGCGCCGGTGTCGCCGTGAGGCCGGGCTGGGGCGTCCCCAGCGTGGGGACCGCGGCGGCCGGCGCCGAACCCGCCGCCGTCGCGCCCGTTGCCGCTGACCCTCCCCCTGCGGTCGCGGTGAACGTGAAGCTGCCCTCGATAGGGTGGCCGTCCGAGCTGGCCACACGCCACGCGACGGTGAACACCCCGGCCGGGGCGCCGGGCTTGAGCCTCTCCGAGGCGACGTTGTCCACGATCTCCACGGCGCCGTCGGCCCAGTTTGTCCCCGCGGCGTCGGTCACGGCGATCTGCGAACCGATCGCCAGCGGGTTCTTGCTGAACGTGACCGAGACCTTGTCCGGCGGCGTCGGCACGGTGGCTCCGGCGGCGGGGGTGGTCGACTCGGCAACGTCGTGCGCCGACGCCGGGGCGGCGGCTGCGAACAAGGCGGAGGCGAGGATCATGGCACCGAGCAGGGCGCTCAGCAGGTGTCGGATCAGGCGCATGGGCTGACTACTCCTCGTGTTGGCTTGCTAACAGACTAGGCGAAATCGCTGGGCCGGCGGGTCCGCGCCCAATAGGATTCAGGTAACCACCCATATCTCCCGGAGGACCAATGCTCAAGCAGGGCTCTGCGCTCGACCGGTATTTCAAGATTTCCGAGCGGGGCTCGAACTTCTCGCGCGAGATCCGTGGAGGCTTCGCCACGTTCTTCGCCATGAGCTACATCGTGGTCCTGAACCCGCTGATCCTCTCCGGTCCCGATTCCTCCGGCGCCACCCTCGGCTTCCCGGCCGTCGCCGCGGTCACCGCGTTCGTGGCCGGGATCCTGACCATCCTCATGGGAGCCTGGGCCAAGCACCCCTTCGCGCTGGCAACGGGGCTGGGCGTCAACGCGTTCGTCGCCGTCACGGTGGCCACCAACCCGGGCCTGACATGGCCTGACATCATGGGCGTAGTGGTCATTTCCGGCATCACCATGCTGATCCTGGTCCTCACCGGCTTCCGGACCGCCGTGTTCAAGGCCGTCCCGGAGGGCCTGAAGACCGCGATCGTGGTCGGCATCGGCCTGTTCATCGCCCTGATCGGCCTGGTCAACGCCGGTTTCGTGCGCCGCATCCCGGACGCCGCCGGCACCACGGTCCCGGTCGGGCTGGGCTTCGACGGGAAGCTCCTGGGCTGGCCCACCCTCGTCTTCGTCTTCGGCCTGATCCTGACGATCGCCCTCGTGGTCCGCAAGGTCAGGGGCGCGATCCTGATCGGCATCGTCACCTCCACGATCCTGTCCGTGGTCCTGGAATTCACCCTACACATCGGTCCCAGCATTCAGAAGGACAAGCCCTTCAACCCGCAGGGCTGGTCCCTCGTGGCCCCGAAGTTCACGGACTGGGCGGCCCCGGACCTGTCCCTGATCGGCAAGGCCAACCCCTTCGGCGCGTTTGAACACCTCGGCTTCATCGCCGCGGCCCTGCTGGCCTTCGTGATCCTGCTGAGCTTCTTCTTCGACGCCATGGGCACCATGGTGGGCCTGGCCACGGAGGCCGGCACCATCGACAAGGACGGCAACATCCCCAACGTTGACCGCGTGCTGATGGTCGACGCCGTGGGCGCGATCATCGGCGGCGGCGCGTCGGTCTCCTCCAACCAGATCTACGTGGAATCCGGTGCCGGCATCGGCGAAGGCGCCCGCACCGGCGTGGCCTCGATCGTCACCGGCCTGCTGTTCCTCGTCGCCATGTTCTTCACCCCGCTGATCAACCTGGTGCCGTTCGAGGCCGTCGCCTCGGCCCTTGTCGTCGTCGGCTTCATGATGGTCGCCCAGGTCGGCAAGATCGACTGGCAGGACTGGGGCATCGCGATCCCGGCCTTCCTGACCTTCACCCTGATGCCGTTCACCTACTCGATCGCCAACGGCCTCGGCGCGGGCTTCATCGCCTTCGTCCTGATCCGCACCTTCCAGGGCCGCGCGCGCGAAGTACACCCGCTGATGTGGGCCGTGGCCGCGGCGTTCCTGCTGTTCTTCGCCATCGGCCCGATCGAGGCCGCCCTCGGGATGCACTGACGCCGCGTCCCGTCCGCCGAGATGGCACTTCGCAGCAGTGTTTCCCGAAAACACTGCCGTGAAGTGCCATCTCGGCGGCGCTTAAGCAGGATTTCCGGGATTCCGGACAGCCCGACGGCGGCGCGGCTGGCTTTCGGGTCCCCGCTGCGGTGAGCTGGGACCATGGATTCTCCCGCGCTCTCCGTCGATAACCCGCCGCAGCCCTGGACCGGGAGGTTTGACGGCGACGGCGCCGAGCACCGCCGCTGGTGGCAGGCCGTCACCCCGTGCTCCGGGCGCGCCCTCCCGGCGCCGGCTGTCCCGGCCGCGGCCGGATCCGCCCGCCCTGCCGTGATCCTTGGCTTCGGCAGCGACGCCGGGGTGCGCCGCAACAAGGGCCGCACGGGCGCCGCCGCCGCCCCCGCCGCCATCCGCGCCGCGCTGGGCCCGCTCGCCTTCCACCTGACCCGGGACGTGCACGACGCCGGTGACGTCACCGTGGCCGGGGACGCGCTGGAGGCTGGCCAGGCCCGTGCCGGACTCGCCATCAGCAGGCTGCTCGACGCCGGCAGGCTCCCGGTGGTGCTGGGCGGCGGGCACGAGACCGCCTACGCCAGCTACCTCGGCGTGGCCGGCTCGGCCGCGGTCCGGGAGGGATTGCGGGTGGGCGTGCTGAACCTCGATGCGCACTTCGACCTCCGCGATGAGCCCGTCCCCAGCTCAGGCACCCCGTTCCTGCAGATGGCCCGCGCGGAAGCCGCCGCCGGCCGCGAACTGAGGTACGCCGTCGTCGGGATCTCCGAGCCGAACAATACCAAGGCGCTGTTCCGCACTGCCGGGGACCTCGGCGTGGACTACCTGCTGGACGAGGACTGCTCGGCGGAGACCGCCCATACCTTTGTGGCGGCGTTCCTGGCGCAGGTGGACGCGCTCTACCTGACCATCGACCTGGACGTGCTGCCGGCATCGGTGGCCCCGGGCGTGAGCGCTCCGGCCGCGTACGGTGTGCCGCTGCCCGTGATCAGCGCCGTGTGCCGGCAGGTCGCAGCGAGCGGGAAACTCCTGCACCTGGATGTGGCCGAGTTGAACCCGGAGTTCGACATTGACGGCCGCACGGCCAAGGTGGCTGCCCGGCTGATCACCACGCTGCTGGGGTAGGCCCGTTCACCGGCCCCGTCCCGGGCCGCCGGAACGCCGGAACCCCGGGCCGCCGGAATGCCGGGCCGCCGGAACGCAAAAAGTCCCCGCCTCCCGGACCGTTCCCGCTGGCTGCGGGGACCGGTCCGGGGGACGGGGACTTCTTGCAGCGACGCTGGGCCGCTAGCTGCGCCGCACCTGGACACCGTCGGACTTCAGGAAAAGCTGCGTCTCGGACGGGCCCACCGGGACCAGCCAGAGGACATTGCCGCTCACCGAGACTTCTTCAACCTCACCGGCCGCCAAAACCTGTGCGTGCTTGAGGATTTCGACCCGATCACCGGCCTTGAGGCTTCTCCAGTCGGAAACCGTGGCGGCCGATGCCAGGCGCCTGGACAGAACCGTCTCGCGTGCTTTCATGAACTTCTACCCCTTTGTATATGTTCTTCGCCACAACTTCATTGGTGTGACTTTCCATTTGTACTACAGTTCCCGGGCCCCCGCTGGCCGTGTTGCCGAGTATTTCGGGGGCGCCGGAAAATGTGCACCGAAACTGCATTTTGTTTTCCCTCAGGCGAGATTCCCGACGGCGGATTCGGCCGCCGCGCGGACCTTGCCCGAGGCGAGCAGCAGATCCGCCGCCTCCAGTTCCGGCGAGAGGAACCTGTCCGTCCCCGGACCGTCGACGACGTCGCGCAGTGCCGCGATCACGGCAGCGCCGGCGGGACCCGGCCTGAGCTCGCCGCCGGAGAGCTGCGTGCGGATGTCGAGCGCCCGGGCCGAGGTCACCAGTTCGATCGCCAGGACGCGGCGCAGGTTCTCCACCGCCCGGCGGAGCTTGCGGGCCGCGTGCCAGCCCATCGAGACGTGGTCCTCCTGCATCGCGGAGCTCGGGATCGAGTCCACCGAGGCCGGAACGGCCAGCCGCTTGTTGTCCGAGACCAGCCCGGCCTGGGTGTACTGGGCGATCATGAGACCGGAATCGACGCCCGGGTCCGCGGCGAGGAAGGCCGGCAGCCCGTGCGAGCGGGCCGGGTCCAGCATCCGGTCCGTGCGGCGCTCGGCGATGGAGCTGAGATCCGCGACGGCGATGGCCAGGAAGTCGAGCACGTAGCCCACCGGTGCGCCGTGGAAGTTGCCGTTGGAGCTCACCCGGCCGTCCGGCAGGACCACCGGGTTGTCGATCGCCGCGGCCAGCTCGCGTGAGGCGACCAGGGCGGCGTGGTCCACGGTGTCGCGGACCGCGCCGGCCACCTGGGGGGCGCAGCGCAGCGAGTAGGCGTCCTGCACCTTGGTGTCGTTGATCCGGTGCGAGGCCACGATCGGGGAGTTGGACAGCACCCGGAGCATGTTGTCCGCCGAGGCGGCCTGGCCCGGGTGCGGCCGGAGCGCCGCATGCAGTTCGGGCAGGAAGACCTGGTCCGTGCCGAGCAGCGCCTCGACGCTGAGCGCGGCGGTGATGTCCGCCGTCGTGAGCAGCTGGCGGATGTCCGCGATGGCCATCAGCAGCATGCCGAGCATGCCTTCGGTGCCGTTGACGAGCGCCAGGCCCTCCTTCTCGGCAAGGGTGACGGGGGCGATCCCGTGCGCGGCGAGGAGCTCGGCGACAGTGCTTTCTCCGCGTCCGCCGTAGGGCGTGCCGTCGGGGCCGGTGGCCTCGCCTTCGCCCATCAGGACCAGGGCGCAGTGCGACAGCGGGGCGAGGTCGCCGGAGCAGCCGAGGGAGCCGAATTCGCGGACCACCGGGGTGATGCCGGCGTTTAGCACATCCACCATGGTCTGCAGCACCACCGGGCGGACGCCGGTGCGGCCGGAGGCGAGGGTCTTGGCGCGCAGGAACATGATCCCGCGGACCACCTCGCGTTCCACGGCCGGGCCCATGCCGGCGGCGTGGCTGCGGATCAGCGACTTCTGCAGCTGGGTCCGCAGTTCGTTGGGGATGTGCCGGTTGGCCAGCGCCCCGAAGCCGGTGGAGATGCCGTAGGCCGGAGTCTCGCTGTGGGCGAGGTCGTCGATGTGGGCGCGGACCTTGGCCACGGCGTCCAGGGCGTCCTGGGCGATGGTCACCTTGGCGTCGTGGCGGGCGACGGCGACGACGTCCTCGGGGGTCACGCCGCTGGTGCCGAGGGTGACGGTGAGCGGTTCGTGGGTGGTGAGAGTCATGATGGTGTTCCTACTTCTTTTCTGCGGCGGAGTCTGCGGAGTCGTTGGAGTCTGCGGACTCCGACATGGGGATGCGGACGCCGCGTTCCTGGGCGACCTCGACGGCGCGGTCATAGCCGGCGTCGGCGTGGCGGATGACGCCCATGCCGGGGTCGTTGGTGAGCAGGCGTTCGAGCTTTTCGGCAGCGAGGTCGGTGCCGTCGGCGACGGAGACCTGTCCGGCGTGGATGGAGCGGCCGATCCCGACGCCGCCGCCGTGGTGGATGGAGACCCAGGTGGCGCCGGAGGCCGTGTTGAGCAGGGCGTTGAGCAGCGGCCAGTCGGCGACCGCGTCGGAGCCGTCGGCCATGGACTCGGTCTCGCGGTACGGGGAGGCCACGGAGCCGGAGTCGAGGTGGTCGCGGCCGATCACGATGGGCGCCTTGACCTTGCCTTCTTTGACGAGCTGGTTGAACAGCAGCCCGGCCTTGGCGCGGTCGCCGTAGCCCAGCCAGCAGATGCGGGCCGGCAGGCCCTCGAACTCCACGCGCTCCTGCGCGGCGTCGATCCACCGGTGCAGGTGTTTGTTCTCGGGGAACAGTTCCTTGATGGCCGCATCCGTGACGGCGATGTCCTCCGGGTCGCCGGAGAGCGCCACCCAGCGGAACGGGCCGAGGCCCTCGCAGAACAGCGGGCGGATGTAGGCCGGGACGAAGCCGGGGAATTCGAAGGCGCGGTTGTAGCCGCCCTTGCGTGCCTCGTCGCGGATGGAGTTGCCGTAGTCGAACACTTCGGCGCCGGCGTCCTGGAACTCCACCATGGCCTGGACGTGCTTGGCCATCGAGGCCTGGGCCTTCTTGGTGAAGCCCTCCGGATCGGCGGCGGCCTCGCGGTGCCATTCCTCCACGGTGATGCCCTCGGGGAGGTAGCTCAGCGGATCGTGGGCGGAGGTCTGGTCCGTGACGATGTCCACGGTGAGCTCGCCGGCGTTGTGGCGGCGCAGGACTTCCGGGAACACCTCGGCGGCGTTGCCGACGTAGCCCACAGACCAGCCGCGACGCTCTTCCTTGGCCGCCAGGACTTTGGCGATGGCGGCGTCGAGGTCGGTCTCCACCTCGTCGAGGTAGCGCTTGCCGGCCCGGCGGCGCAGGTGGCTTTCGTCGACGTCGACAATCAGGCAGGCGCCGTCGTTCAGGGTGACGGCGAGAGGCTGGGCACCGCCCATGCCGCCGCAGCCGCCGGTGAGGGTCAGGGTGCCGGCGAGGGTGCCGTCCTCGTCCCCGGTGAGCTTGCGGGCGATCGCGGCGAAGGTCTCGAACGTGCCCTGCAGGATGCCCTGGGTGCCGATGTAGATCCAGGACCCGGCGGTCATCTGGCCGTACATCATCAGGCCTTCGGCCTCGAGCCGGCGGAATTCGGGCCAGTTTGCCCAGTCGCCCACGAGGTTGGAGTTGGCCAGGAGTACGCGCGGCGCCCATTCGTTGGTGCGGAAGACGCCGACCGGTTTGCCGGACTGGACCAGCAGGGTCTCGTCCTTCTCCATGGTTTCCAGGGTGCGGGTGATGGCGTCGAATGCGGCCCAGCTGCGGACGGCGCGGCCGGTGCCGCCGTAGACCACCAGGTCATCGGGGCGTTCGGCCACCTCGGGGTCCAGGTTGTTCATGAGCATGCGCAGCGGGGCTTCTGTCTGCCAGCTCTTGGCGGTGAGCGTGGTGCCGCGGGCTGCTTTGACCGGGCGGGCACCGGTGGTGAAATCGGCGGGTGCCATGAGGGGCTCCTTTAGTTTCTTGGTGGTTCGGGGGATGAAGTTCTATATCAACTAAAGCCTGTGTGCGGCCGCGGAAACAGGGCCCGCGGGCGGGTGCTGTCCGGGATCCCAGACCCAACTAGCTGGCATTAGTTGTCGTTTTGAGGCCCCAGAACGACAACTACTGCGACCTAGTTGGGCCGGGGCGGGCGGGAGGGTGGGGCGGGGCTATCAGTGGGCCGGGCGGCCGTGGATCCGGACCGAGAGCTCGTCAGCGACCTTCTGCACCCGCGCTGCCAGGGCAGGCCACTGTTCCGCCGGCAGCTTGTCCTCCAGGAAGGTCACGGCGACGGCCGCCGTCGGCCAGCCCACGTGGTCCGTGACGGCCGCGGCGATCGACCCGAAGCCTGGCGTCACCTCGCCGTGCTCGGTGGCGTACCCGCGCTGCCGGACCTGGTCCAGGTGCGAGGACAGCGCCGAGTACTTCATGATGGCACCTTCCATGTCGTGCCGGGCCGTGAACGCGGCGGCGTTCGGGTACAGCGCCCGCACCTGGGACTTCGGCAGCGCGGCGAGGATGGCGCGCCCGCTCGCCGTGAGGTGGCTGGGCAGCCGGACGCCGACGTCGGTCACCAGCGAGGGGCGGTTCTTGGCCCGTTCCTCGACGATGTAGAGCACATCCCGGCCGTGCAGCACCGCAAGGTGGGCGCTTTCGCCGATCACGTCCACGAGCGCGGCGAGCATGGGCCGGCCCAGCCTGGACAGCGGTTCCTGGCGCGAATAGGCCGAACTGAGTTCGAAGGCGCTGATGCCCAGGCCGTAGCGCTGCTCCTCGTTCAGGTGCAGCACGAAGCCGTTCGCTTCCATCACGCCGAGCAGGTGGTAGACGCTGGAGCGCGGCAGTCCCAGCGCCGTGGCAATGTTCGACGCCGCCATCGGCCCCCGCTTGGAGGCCAGCAGCTTGAGGATGCGCAGGGTGTTCTCCGCCGCCGGCACCTTGGATGCCTGCCTGGGCATGGTCCTGGCGGCGGCCGGCTGGGGCGGGGAATCGACGACGGCGGCTTCCGCGGCAGTGCCGGTTAAAGCAGAGCCGCTCAAAGCAGTGCCGCTGAAGGTGGTGCTGGTGGCTGGCATCGGTCCTCTTCGAATTGGGCAGCGTCCGGTATCCCGTACTTAAGCATGCGCCCCGGCGGCGCAATCGGACAGACCGCCCAGCTTCCAAGTGTCTGGAATCCCAGACATATTGTCGACTCCGGTGGGACCTTCCGCCCCTAGCCGCCCGGACCCAGGGGTGCTTCGATTGCCGTTGAAGAAGTCGCGGCTGACGAGCGACGGGATGGGGGAAGACATGAATCCGGACCTCTCCGGCAAAGTGGCCCTCGTTGCCGGGGCCACGCGGGGTGCCGGCCGCGGAACCGCCGTCGCCCTCGGGGAGGCCGGCGCGACGGTGTACTGCACCGGCCGGTCGGCGCTGGGCCGCCGCTCGGACTACAACCGACCGGAAACCATCGAAGAGACGGCCGAGCTGGTGACCGCGGCCGGTGGCGCGGGGATCGCCGTCGCCGTCGACCACCGCGAGCGCGGCCAGGTGCAGGAACTGGTCCAGCGGATCGACGCCGAGCAGGGCCGGCTGGACATCCTGGTCAACGACATCTGGGGCGGCGAAAACCTGATCGAGTGGAACACGCCGCTGTGGTCCCACGACCTGGAGGCCGGGCTCCGGATGCTGCACACGGGCGTCGACACACACCTGATCACGAGCCATTTCGCACTCCCGCTGCTCGTCCGGCGCCCGGGCGGCCTGGTGGTGGAGATGACCGACGGGACCCGCGACTACAACGCGGCCCACTACCGGGTGTCCGTGTTCTACGACCTCGCCAAGACAGCCGTCCTCCGGCTCGCCTTCAGCCAGGCCGAGGAGCTGAAGCCCTACGGCTGCTCTGCCGTGGCCCTGACGCCCGGCTGGATGCGCTCGGAGATGATGCTCGAGCACTTCGGCGTGACCGAGGCGAACTGGCGCGACGCCGCCGCGGTCCAGCCGCACTTTGCCGCGATCTCGGAGAGCCCGCGGTTCGTCGGTCGTGCGGTCGCAGCCCTCGCCGCGGATCCCGGCGTCTTCGGACGCAGCGGCGGCTCCTTCTCCTCCGGCGGGCTGGCTCGCGAGTACGGCTTCACCGACGTCGACGGCTCGCAGCCCGACTGCTGGCGGTATCTGGTGAAAGTGCAGGATGCCGGGCTTCCGGCGGACGCCTCCGGGTACCGGTGAGTTGCCGGCCCCGCGTGTCCCGACGGCGATCAGCCCGCCGTCGGCTAGAAAAGGCCCATGACCCACTTCCAGACACCCGAACTCGACACTGCCATCCGGGAAGGCTTCCGGAACCGCGACCGCGATAACATGCAGCCCACCATCGACTACTTCCGGGAGCTCCTGGCACACAACCCGGGCAACCCCTTCGTCCTCTACGAGGTGGGCGGATCCTACGACACCGCCGGCGAGGAGGAGCGCGCCCGCCGCTACTACGAGCAGGCGATGGACGCCGGGCTGGAGGGTGACACCCTGCGCCGCTGCCTGCTGCAGTACGGCAGCACGCTGCGGAACCTCGGGCTCTTCGACGAATCCCTCACCGCCCTGCGGCGTGCCCGGGCGGAGTTCCCCGAATCCGATTCGGTCCGCCTCTTCCTGGCACTCTCGCTGCACGCCGCGTCCCGCAGCGACGCCGCAGTCGCCGAGCTCCTCGAGCTGGCCGCGGACCGCATCCGCAGCGAGGACGTCACCAGGTACGAGCCCGCACTGCGCGGCAACGCGGCCTATCTGGCCGATCTCGATCGTCAGTCCGGCGGTGGCGCCTAGGAGCGCGCTTCATTCCGTCCAGACCCTTGGACGGGTTGCCGCTCAGACCGTGACAACCACCTTGCCGCGGGCCTTGCCATCATGCATGTACTGGATTGCGGCCGGGGCGTCAGCCAGGGCGAAGCTCCGGTCGATGACCGGCTTCACGGTGCCGGCTTCGACGAGTTCGGCCAGTGCGCGGAGGTCCCCGGCGCGTTCGACGGCCATGAGCCCCTTGAGCTTCTGGCCCACGAAGAGGGACAGCACTGCCGCGCGGAGCGATCGTTCAAAGCCGCCGGTCCACTTTCCGCCGCCTTCCCCGCCGACGATGACCAGGGTTCCGCGGGGCTTGAGTGCCCGTCTGAGGACCGAGAGCCGGCGGTTGCCCGCCGTGTCGAGAATGAGGTCGTACTGTTTCCGGCCGTCGGCGAAGTCGTCGTGCTTGTAGTCGATGACGTGGTCCGCGCCGACTGAGCGGACCAGCTCCAGCTTCGCGGTGCTGCAGACGCCCGTGACCTGCGCCCCGAACGCCTTGGCCAGCTGCACGGCGTAAGCTCCGACGCCGCCGCCCGCGCCGATGATCAGGACTTCCTGTCCGGGCTGGACCTGCCCGCTGTCGCGGAGCCCCTGGAGCGCCGTGACGGCGGAGATGGGCACGGCGGCCGCCTGCTCAAAGCTGAGGTTCGCCGGCTTCTGCGCCAGTTTGCCCTCCTTGGCACACGCATATTCGGCAAAGGAACCCTCGCACGTGCCGAAGACTTCGTCGCCGGACCGGAATCCGACGACGTTCCGCCCCACCGTCTCCACCACCCCCGCAACCTCTCGCCCGCGGATGCCGTTCTTGGGCGCCCGCAGCCCGAAGCCGACAGCGCGGGTCAGGTACGGCAGCCCGGTCATGAGGTGCCATACCCCCTGGTCGACGCCGGCGGCCCGCACCCGGATCAGCACCTCGTCGTCGCCGGGCACCGGCTCGTCGACGTCGCGCAGCTCCAGGACCTCCGTGGAACCGTAAACGTCTTGAATGATCGCTTTCATGGTGCTTCTCCTTCAGGGTCGGGGTACTGGAACACGTCGTCGAGGGGAACCCGGAGGACGTGGGCAATCTGGAATGCGAGCTCGAGCGAGGGCGAATAGCGGCCTTGTTCGATGGCAATGACGGTCTGGCGGGTCACGCCGATGCGCTCCGCAAGCTCCGCCTGGGTCAGCTCGTCACGCTCGAACCGCAGGCGGCGGATCGAGTTCGTGACCCTGGTCGGCTTCACCATGGCTGGAAGCCCCGGCGGTAGGCCACAATCTTCGCCACGGAGCCCAGGATCGCCGAGAGGAAGAAGGCAAGGCAGATGACATTGGCGATCCAGAAGTGCTCCAGTTCAGCCATTGCCATGACCAGGGCCGCCACTCCCCCGATAACGAGGAAGGACTGGCCCACGTACTCGCCGAAGCGGTGGATCTCCTTGTCCCGCTGATCCTTGATGCCGGCATCTTGGGCCGAGAAAGTCCGGATCGCAGTGTGCAGCACGATGGACGCCGCGATCGAGCCCCCGACCGTCCACAGCAGCGGCGCCACGTACGGCACCTCAGACAACGGCATGGCGCCGGCCAGTCCCAGCACGACGGCCAGATACACCGCGTAGGCCGCGACCGCGACCATCCCCATGATCCAGGCGCTCTTCTCTTCGGCCGACATTTCCGCTCCC
This sequence comes from Arthrobacter sp. UYEF20, assembly GCF_040546335.1. NCBI lineage: Bacteria > Bacillati > Actinomycetota > Actinomycetes > Micrococcales > Micrococcaceae > Arthrobacter > Arthrobacter sp. UYEF20. Next base: position 36,393 of record NZ_JBEPNP010000020.1, read on the forward strand.
ATGTAAAACAAAGCTGACATCATCAAGGTAAAGAAACTTTGACATGGTGTCAATGGTTTTCGACGTCGGGACCGGTCCGGGTACCGGCCTCGCATTCTGAAATCAAAGACACGTATTGCTCGTGAGGCTCATCACAGCTCCGCCGGACATGGTCTGCTGGATAGCGATCCCCCTCCCAAAGACGAGAAGGTATTCGCATGCAACAAGCCACCACGGACATCAAGCCAACGCCCACTCCGGGACCGGGCCGCACCGCCGGCAGAACCGTCGGCGCCGCCGCCGAGACCGTCCTGAGCCGGGGGCTCAACGTCCGGCACATCCGTTTCATGGCCCTGGGATCGGCCATCGGCACGGGGCTGTTCTATGGCTCCGCCTCGGCGATCCAGAAGGCCGGCCCGGCCGTGCTGTTCGCCTACATCATCGGCGGTGCCGCCGTCTTCATGGTGATGCGGGCCCTGGGCGAGATGGCGGTGCGGCACCCGGTGTCCGGCTCCTTCGGCCAGTATGCGAGCCGCTACCTCGGCCCGCTGGCCGGCTTCGTGACCGGCTGGACCTACGTGTTCGAGATGGCGATCGTGGCCATCGCGGACGTCACCGCCTTCAGCATCTACATGGGCTTCTGGTTCCCCGCGGTGGAACGCTGGATCTGGGTCCTGGCAATCATCTTCTTCCTGGCCGCCCTGAACCTGCTCAGCGTGAAAGTCTTCGGCGAACTCGAATTCTGGTTCTCGCTGATCAAGGTGGTGGCGATCATCGCCATGATCGCAGGCGGCGCCGCCATCATCGTCTTCGGCTTCCAGGCAGGCGGCGCCACGGTGGCCCCGGGCCTGGGCAACCTCGTAGAGCACGGCGGGCTGTTCCCCAACGGCTTCGAAGGGCTCCTGGCCTCGTTCGCCGTCGTGATGTTTGCGTTCGGCGGGATCGAGACTCTGGGCATCACCGCCGGTGAGGCAGCCGATCCGAAGTCGGTCATCCCGAAGGCCGTCAACACCGTCCCCGTGCGGGTGCTGCTGTTCTACGTGCTGACCCTGGGCGTGCTCATGAGTCTGTTCCCGTGGAACGAGATCGGCACCAGCGGCAGCCCGTTCGTGCAGATCTTCAGCGGCCTGGGCATGCCCGCCGCGCCCCACATCCTCAATGCCGTGGTGATCACCGCCGCGCTCTCCGCCATCAACAGCGACATCTTCGGCGCCGGCCGGATCCTCTTCGGCCTGGCCCGGCAGGGGCACGCCCCCGCAAGCTTCGGCAAGGTCTCCCGCCATGGCGTGCCGTGGATGACCGTGGTGATGATGGCCGGCATCCTGCTGGTGGGTGTGGTCCTGAACGCCGTCATCCCGGAGGATGTGTTCCTGCTGATCGCCTCGATCGCGACCTTTGCCACCGTCTGGGTCTGGGTGATGATCCTGGCCTCCCACGTCGCGATGAAGCGCGAGATCGCCCGCAAGAATCTGCCGGCGTCGGAATTCCCCTCACCGTGGTGGCCTGCGGCTTCCGTGTTGACCATCGTCTTCATGGCCCTCGTCATCGGAATCCTCGGCGCATTTGAGGACACCCGGGTGGCGCTCTACGTGGGCGCCGTCTGGCTCGGACTGCTCGTGGTTGCGTACCGTCTCTGGGTCCGCGGCCACGGCCGGGTCCGGGCCGAACTCGCGGACGAGACCGCGGACACGACCCCGCAGGTTCCGGCGGCACCGTAGGGGCCCTTTTCGGCAACAAGGACTAGCGCCGAGGTGACCGTTGGCGCCCATGTTCAGGAAGAACACGGGCGCCAACTGTCACCTCGGCTTCGTTGAAGCGTGCAGCAATCTACCTTGCGGACCAGCCGCCGTCCATGGTGTAGCTGGCGCCGGTGACCATACCGGCGTCGTCCGAGGCGAGCCACGCCACGAGGGACGCCACCTCCTCCGGCTCCACAAGCCGCTTCACCGCGGACTCGGTCAGCATGATCGTCGCCAGCACCTCGGATTCCGGAATGCCGTGCACCCTGGCCTGGTCCGCGATCTGGGTCTCAACAAGCGGGGTCCGGACATAGCCCGGGTTGATGCAGTTGGACGTGACGCCGTGGGCGCCGCCCTCCAGCGCCGTCACCTTGCTCAGCCCTTCCAGCCCATGCTTGGCGGAGACGTAGGCGCTCTTGAACGGCGAGGCACGCAGGCCGTGCACGGAGGACAGGTTGATGATCCGGCCGAAGCCGTTGGCGTACATGTGCGGCAGGGCGGCCCGGATCAGCAGGAACGGCGCCTCGAGCATGAGGGTGATGATGCGGCGGAAGTCCGCCGGATCGAAGTCCTCGATGGGACTGATCCGCTGGATTCCGGCGTTGTTGACGAGGATGTCGCAGTCCAGGCTGAGGGCCTCGAGCGCCTCGACGTCGAGCAGGTCGACAGCCCAAGCCATTCCGCCCACTTCGTCCGCAAGGGCAGTCGCCGCGGCTTCATCGACATCGGCGATCACCACTTTGGCACCCCGCGCCGCCAGGGCGCGGACGCTCGCGGCGCCGATCCCGCCGGCCCCGCCGGTGACGAGGGCCTTGCGCCCGCTCAAGCTGCTCTCCATGTCTGCACTCCTCAGTTCGCGTCATTAACGGCCCAGGCGAGGCGTGATGCACGGCACTGAGCAGCTTCACTGAGTATTGCCGCACATACTGGGCGATTCAATAGTCAAAGCAGCACTCCTTGTGTGCAGAATTGCAGATATGAATGCAAACCCCGATGACCTGCTGGTACTGCTGGCGGTCTCCCGTTCTGCGAAGTTCACGACGGCGGCCCAGGCTTTGGGGCTGAACCACACCACCGTTTCCCGGCGGATCGCGGCCCTGGAGAAGGCCCTGGGCGGGCGGGTGCTGTCCCGCGCCTCCGGCGGCTGGGAGCTCACGGACCTCGGCGCTGAAGCCGTGCTGGTTGCGGAGAGGGTGGAAGCCGCCATCCGGACCCTCGAACAGCCCGGCAGCACCCCGGACCCCATCACCGGAGTGGTCCGGATGACCGCTACGGACGCTTTCAGCGCCTACGTTGCCGCCCCCGCGGTGGCCCGGCTGCGCCGCGAGCATCCCGGCCTCAGCGTCGAGATCATCACGGTGACCCGGCGGGCGCTCCAGCAGCGTTCCGGCCTGGACATCGAAGTGGTGGTGGGCGAACCCCAGGTGCACCGGGCCGCCGCGGCACGGCTCGGCGAATACATGCTCGGGATGTATGCCTCCCGGGACTATCTGGCCGAATACGGCACCCCGGCAACCGTGGAGGAGCTCACGGCCCATTCCCTCGTGTATTTTGTCGATTCCATGCTCCAGGTGGACGATCTGGACGCGCCCCGCCGGCTGGTGCCGGCCATGCGGGACGGGCTGAGTTCCACCAACGTCTTTGTCCATGTGGAGGCGACGCGCGCCGGCGCCGGGATCGGTTTCCTGCCGTGCTTCGCGGCGGATCTGCACCCGGACCTCGTCCGGTTGCTGCCCGAAGCGTTCGCGGAGCTGCTGCCGTACTGGATGGTGCTGCGTCCCGATTCCATGCGCCGTCCGGCGGTGGCGGCCGTGGTGCAGGCGCTGCGGCAACAGACCGTGGAGCATCGCGAGGCCCTCATGGGCCGGGGCGGGTACTCATCGACTGCTCCGTAACCGCCGTTCAGAGGCCGCAAAAGGGCCGCTACGGAGCAATCGACGGGGTAACCGGGTCCTGCCGGACCGGGGCGCCGGCGGCGAAGGCGCGGACCTTGACATCGTCCCAGATGTGGGCGGGCACCGCTCCGCCGAGCAGCCGCCTCGCCAACTGGGGGTCGTCGTCGAACGGAACGTCGCTGCCGGCCATGACCATGTTTCCGTAGCGCCGGCCCTTGAGCATTGCCGGGTCCGCAATGATCACGGTGTGCGCGAAGGAAGCAGCGATGGTGGCGGCGTCCTCGCGGGCGTTCTTCAAGTCCGGGGCGTCACCCGAGTTCACTACGTAGATCCCGCCCGGGGCCAGGACAGCCCTGGCGTGCTCGTTGAACTCCCGGGTGGTGAGCGGCCGGGGCGTCACGGAGCCGGCGAAGACGTCGCGGATGATCACATCGCGGGTCTGCGGGGTGAGGCTCTCGGTGACCACGCGGGCTTCCCCCACGCGCAGGCGCAGCAGCGGGGCTTTGGGCAGGTCGAACCAGCCGCGGACGTATTCGGCGAGTCTGCCGTCCAGTTCGACGACCACCTGGCGGGCCTCAGGGTAGGCGGCGTGGAAGTAACGGGCCAGGGAGCAGGCTCCCCCGCCGAGGTGCAGGGCGCGCAGCTTCGGCTTCGTCTCCCGGGGCCAGCGCGATTCCACCAGCGCGGAGATCCAGCGCATGTACTCGAAGTCGAGGAACAGCGGATCGGCGAGGTCAATGTGGGAGCTCATCACGCCGTTGATGCGCAGCAGCCAGCCGGTGGAGTTGTCCTGGTCCGCGATCAGCTCGCAGTCACCGGTGTCGATGTAGTAGATGCCTTCAACCGGACCGTCCGGGCGGCTGCCCTTGGGCACCTCCACGACTCCCGGCGTCGTGCTTCCGGTGTTCCGGCCGGCCGCCCTGCCCCGCTTCGCCATCAGTCGTCCACCGTTTTGCTCATGTTTCAAGCCTAGTTCACGGGGCCGCAGCGGCTGGGTTCTCGGTCAATAGCGCCGATTTCAGCGCTGCCCGGAACGACAACAAAAACTACAACAAGGACCCTTACCATCCGATAGTAATCATGCTTAGTATTAGTACGCCAGTATTGCTGGTTTGTGATCAGCAGCCGATCTTCTTGGAAAGAGAGCGAAGATGACAGAGAACCAATGGCCCCAGGATGGGAGCCTCGGCACCCCGGCGGCTGCCCAGCAGAATCCCGTCCGGCCGGAGTCGACGTTCCCGCCGGCTTCAATCGGCGGCACGTCCGCAACCCCGTCGGAGGGCGGGGTCTCCAAGAAGGATGCAGCCAAGGACGAGGCCGCGGATGTTTCCCGGCAGGCCGCCGACTCGGCCCAGAACGTCGCGGATACGGCCAAGTCCGAAGCGGCCCACGTTGCGGCCGAGGTCAAGACGAACGCCCGGGATCTGCTGCACCAGGCCAGGTCTGATCTCACCGACCAGGCCGGCGCGCAACAGCAGAAGCTTGCCGAGGGCCTGCGCTCCGTCTCGACCGAACTGCATTCCATGGCCGCTGCCTCCGATCAGCCCGGTGTCGCCACCGACCTCGTGCGCCAGGCCGCCGAGCGGTCCTCCGCCGTGGCATCGTGGCTCGACGGACGGGACCCCGGTTCGCTGCTGACCGAGGTGAAGTCCTTCGCCCGGCAACGGCCCGGCACCTTCCTGCTGCTGGCGGCCGGGGCCGGCGTCCTGGCAGGCCGGCTCAGCCGCAGCCTGGCGGCCGGCGCCCCCGACTCGGCGGGCACCCCGGCAGCCAGCGGCCCCGCCCTCAGCGGCACGGCCGCGCCGGTAACCCGCGTTCCCGACACCGGGATGGCGGTTCCGCCGCCGCCGGTAACCCGCGTTCCCGACACCGGGATGGCGGTTCCGCCGCCGCCGGTACAGCTGCCTGCTCCGGAAACGACGACGGCGGGCTTCGCGGACACCTACCCGCCGAACCCGCCGGGCCCTGACGCGCGGGGCGACGCCGGCCGGCAAGACCGCGGGGCCTCCGAGCCGGCGGTCACCCCGCAGCCGGTTGATCCGCTGCGCGATGAGCCCTTTGACGGGGGCCGGCGATGAGCAGCGAAATACCTCCCGACGCCGCCCACGCCAAGGCGGAAACCTCCTCCCTCGGCGACCTCCTGGGCGATGTCACGCGGGACATGTCCACCCTGATGCGCCAGGAAGTCGAACTGGCCAAGGTCGAGCTTAAACAGTCGGCCACACGGGCCGGCAAGGGCAGCGGAATGCTCGCCGGCGCCGGCGTCGCGGGCTACTTCGTGCTCCTGTTCCTTTCCCTGGCGCTTTGGTGGGCGCTCGGGACCCTCATGGGGCTGGGCTGGTCCGGCGTCGTCGTTGCCGTGGTTTGGGGCATCGTAGCCGCCGTCCTGGCCTCGATCGGCCGCAAGGAACTCAAGGCGATCAAGGGCATGCCCCAGACCGCCGAAACCTTGCAGGAAATCCCGCCCACGCTTAAACCCAACTCCTAGATCCAGCGAGGAACACGATGAGTGAAAACCCGGATGTCATCCGAGCAGATATCGAAGCAACCCGCGAACGGCTGGGCACGAATGTCGATGCTGTAGCGGACAAAGTCACCCCGTCCCACATCGTCCAGCGGCAAAGCGACAAGGTGAAGGACGCGGTATTCGGAGTGAAGGAGAAAGTCATGGGGGCAGCCGACCATACTGCGCGCGGCGCGCACCCCGCCACCGGTAGCGGAGGCGCGCACCTGGGTGATGTAGGCTCCGCGATCGGGGACGCGCCGGCCCAGGTCAAGACCAAGACGCAGGGCAACCCGCTGGCAGCGGGGCTGATCGCGTTCGGCGCCGGCCTGCTGGTGTCCTCCCTGATCCCGGCCAGCCAGAAGGAGCGCGAAGCTGCCGACGCCCTCAAGACGGCAGCCGAACCGCTCACCGCGGAGCTGACAGAGGCCGCCAAGAGCGTCGCTGAAGGGCTCAAGGAGCCCGCCCAGGAAGCCATGGAGAACGTCAAGGCAAGCGCAACGGACGCCACCGAACACGTCAAGGCCGAAGGCCAGGGCGCTGTGGCCGACGTCAAGGACCGGGCTGCGGACGCCAAAGACAACGTCCAGCAGGCCTGAGGCTTCCGGAACCGGCCGGCCGTCCCCGCATCCGTGCGGGCCGGCCGGCCGCTGCACTTAACCCCACGAAGGAAGATCCCCATGGCAGAGAACGACTCCGCAGAGCGCCCCACCACAACCGACGCGGAAACCGAGGAGAGCAGCACCGCCAAGGCCCGCACGGCGCCTGCCCCGGACGATTCCCGCAAGCCGGACAGCCCCACCGATGTCACCAAACCCTCGTGGAAGTACATCGCGAAGAAGACACTGCGCGAATTCACCAAGGACCAGTGCCCCGATCTCGCCGCCGCCCTGACCTACTATTCGGTCCTCTCACTCTTCCCTGCGCTCCTCGCCCTGGTGTCCCTGCTGGGGATTTTCGGGCAGGCCGAGAAGACCACCTCGGCGCTCCTGGAGATCGTGGGCGGTTTCGCCCCGGCCGATACGGTGAAGGCCATACGCCAGCCGGTTCAGGAGCTCAGCAGCTCCTCCACTGCCGGATTTGCACTTGTCATCGGTATCCTGATCGCGCTCTGGTCCGCCTCCGGCTATACCGTGGCATTTGCCAGGGCCATGAACCGGGTTTACGAAATCGACGAAGGCCGGCCGTTCCTCAAACTCCGGGGCACCGTGCTCGGCGTCACCATCGTCAACCTGCTGATCGTCGCCGTGCTGGCCGCCATGCTCGTCCTGACCGGGCCGGTAGCGGAGTCCGTCGGCAACGCGATCGGCCTGGGCGGCGTCTTCCTGACCGCGTGGAATATCGCGAAATGGCCCATCATGGTGCTGCTCGTCGTGCTGGCGATCGCGATCCTCTATTACGCCACGCCCAACGTGAAGCAGCCCAAGTTCCGCTGGATGAGCCTGGGGTCCTTCATCGCCCTGGTGATCTTCCTCCTGGCGTCCGTGGCCTTCGCGTTCTACGTGGCCAACTTCAGCAGCTACAACAAGACCTACGGCGCGATCGGCGGCGTAATCATCTCCCTGCTGTGGCTCTGGATCCTGAACATGTCGCTGCTGTTCGGCGCGGAGTTCGACGCCGAAATGGAACGCGGCCGCCAGCTCCAGGCCGGCATCGAGGCCGAAGAGACCATCCAGTTGCCGCCCCGGGACACCAAGCAGAGTGACAAGCTCCAGGCCCGTGAAGAAGAAGACATCCGCCGCGGGCGCGAGCTGCGGGAACAACACGGCGACGCCGACAGCGATCACGGCAGGGACAACGCCGCCGATCAGGGCTCCTCGCGGGACCAAAGCCCCTAGCCCTGCCGGGCGTCCTGCGCTCTACTGGGGCAAGTAACGCTGGGGGCGGAGTAGGGACGACGACCCGGGAGGCAGCATTTGGCACCCGCAGCAGGGCAGGGACGCAGTACCGTGGCTGTGGGCTACGACGGGTCCGAGGCCGCGCAGCAGGCCGTGAGGTGGGCCGCCGAATACGCGGCCACCGTACGGTCGCCGCTCCGCGTCATCCACGCCTGGGTCTGGCCGGTGTTCACCAAAAACCTCGGCCCGGTCAAGGGTGTGGAAGGCAGCGGGCTGCGGCACTCCGCCGAAACCGTCCTGGCCGAAGGCCTAGAACTGGGGCGCCAGGCCTACCGCTCGCTCGCCACGACCGACGCCGGGGCCGCGGCCGGCGGCGGGACTCCAGTCAGCGGCGGGTCCGGAGCCGCGGCCGGCGGCTGGGCCGACGTCGACGGCGTCATGGAAGCCGGGCTCCCGGCGCAGGTCCTGCGCAGCGCTGCCCGGGACGCGCGCCTCCTTGTGGTGGGCAGCCTCGGCATCGGCGGCGTGCTGGGCCAGCTGGCCGGCTCGGTCTGCCTGGATCTGGCCGGTTCCTCCCCCTGCCCGCTGATGGTCATCCGGCGTCCGCGCAGCCCCGGGAGCCCCGTGGTGGTGGGGATCGACGCGACGTCCCGGGGTTCGGCGGCACTGGCCGGCGCCCTCCGGCTCGCGACCGCGCTCGGCACCTCCCTGCAGCTGATCCACATCGACCAGTCACGCGGAGCGGACCGTGAAGAGCCTGGCCGCGAAGAGCATGGCCGCCATGCCCCGCTCCATGGTCGGGAGCTGCTGGACCATGCCTTGGCTGACGCTGTGAAGCTGGCTCCGGAGCTGGCGGTCTCCGGCAAGCTGGTTCAAGGCCATTCCGCGTCCAAGGAACTGCTGGCAGCGGCAAGCGACGCGGACGTACTGGTGATTGGAACCCACAATCGCGAGGGCGGTCCCGGCAACACCGTCTCCGCAGTGCTGCACAAAGCACGCTGCAACGTGCTGATCACGCGCTGATCCCGTTACGCCCGAATGCCGCCTCGGCGGTCACGGCTGTACGGGACCGGAAGCGCGAGGAAAGGAGAGCGCCGTGCGAGCCTGGCGGGTTGCTGAGCCGGGACCGATCAGAAGCGGCCCCCTGGTTGCAGGCGAGTGCCCGGATCCCCGGCCCCGCCCCGGCGAGGTGCTGTTGAGGGTGCGCGTCTGCGGGGTGTGCCGGACGGACCTCCACCTGGCGGAGGGCGAGCTGGAGCCGAGGCACGCCGGGACCATTCCCGGCCACGAAGTCGTCGGCGAAGTACTCCGCTGCGGCACGCGGGCCAGGCGGTTCAGGCCCGGGGAGCGCGTCGGTGTGGCGTGGCTGGGCGGGACCTGCGGTTCCTGCCGGTTCTGCCTGCGCGGCGAAGAAAACCTCTGCCTGTCCCCCACCTTCACCGGGTGGGACCGCGACGGCGGCTATGCCGAGCTGATCACCGTGGCCGAGCAGTTCGCCTACCGGATTCCGGACGTCCTTACGGACGAGGAGGCAGCGCCCCTGCTCTGCGCCGGGATCATCGGCTACCGTGCCCTGGCCCGGGCGGAGCTGCCCATCGGCGGCCGGCTGGGGATCTATGGTTTCGGCGGGTCCGCGCATCTGGCCACCCAGATCGCCCTGTACCGGGGTGCACGCGTGTACGTCATGACCCGGTCAGAGGACGCCCGGCGCCTTGCCCTCGAGCTGGGCGCCACGTTCGCCGGCGGCGCGGAGGAGGGTCCGCCGGACCCGCTGGACTCCGCGATCCTCTTCGCACCGGCGGGCGGCCTGGTGCCGGTGGCGCTTCGCGCCCTGGACCGCGGCGGGACCCTCGCCGTCGCCGGCATCTACCTAAGCGACATTCCGCCGCTGAACTACGCCAGGGAACTATTCCAGGAACGCCAACTCCGAAGCGTCACCGCCAACACCCGTGCCGACGGCGAGGAGTTCTTCCGCATCGCCGCCGAGATCCCGCTCCGCCCCACCACCGTGGCGTATCCCTTCTCCTCCGCGGACAAAGCGCTGCTGGATCTGGCGGAGGGCCGGATCACCGGGGCCGCCGTGCTGGTCATGACCTGACGGCGTGAAGTAGCTGGCACTCGTTGTCGTTTTGGGCGCCGAAAACGACAACAACTGCGAGTCAGTTGGGCTGGGCGGCCGGCCGGTGCCGGTCGCCGGGCAGCCGCGCAGAACCCCGGATGCGGACGCACGGTCTACCGGACGAGCGCCAGGGCGAAGCCGTCCCAACCCTTCGAGCCCACCGTCTGGATCACGGTTGCGTCCAGCCGCGGGTCCTCGCCCATCATCTGCAGCGCACTGATGATGCCGGGCGCGTTGACGGTATCGAGGGCCGGGTCCAGCACGGCGCCTTCCCAGACCACGTTGTCCATGACCACCGTGGTGCCGGGCCGGCCGAGCCTGATGGACCAGTCAAGGTATTGCGCGTCGTTTTCTTTGTCCGCGTCGATGAAGACGAAATCGAACGGCTCGGCACCCTCGTCCTGGAGTGCCTGCAGAGTGTCCAGCGCCGCGCCGACGCGGATCTCCACCTTGTGGCCGAGTCCGGCGTCGTCGACGTTTGCGCGGGCCACGTCGGCATGCTGGGGAAGGAATTCGCAGGTGACCAGCTTGCCGCCGTCGGGTAGTCCCTGGGCCATCCAGATGGTGCTGAAGCCGGCCAGCGTACCGATCTCCAGCACGCGGCGGGCGCCGGAGAGCTGGACCAGCAGCTTGAGCAGCTTACCGGCATTGGGCGTCACCTCGATGGGTGGCAGGCCCGCTTCAAGGGCGGTGGTCACGGCGCGTTGCAGGGAGCTGTCCGGATGGACCACGACGCCGGACAGGAAGTCCTCGACGGCGATCCAGCGGGCGGTGGGCTGATGCTCGATCATGCCCCCAGTCTTCCAGCTGGCCGGGCCGGGCGGTAGCGTCCGGCCCGGAACCTCCCAACGTCCGGTGTTCTAGCCCTGGCCGGGTGCCATGGCCTCGCCGATCGCAGCTTCGAGACGTTCCAGCTTGCCGGTAAGTTCGCCCGAGTAGCCCGGGCGGATGTCCGCCTTGATGACGAGCGAGACGCGGCTGCCGTAGCGTCCGACGGCCTCCGTGGCGCGCTTCACCACCGCGAAGACCTCATCCCAATCGCCTTCGAGAGTGGTGAACATCGAATCGGTATGGTTGGGCAGCCCGGACTCCCGGACGATCCGCACCGCCTCGGCGACGGCGTCGTGCACCGAGGCCTCATCCGCCGCGGCAGAGGAATCTGTTGGGCCGGACGGGGCGCCGGGCGCGGGCCGGCCGGAGGGGGCGACAGAAAATGCAAGCAACATGGTCCCAGTCTTTCATGCCGCCAGGAGACCTTCGGCACCCGTTCCGGGACCGGTTTCGGAACCGTCTCGGGGCCCGTTTCGGTCCGCCAATCGACATCTTGGGCACTACGCGTCGGTAACAGGTTTACTCAACCTTTGCGTTGCTACCCTAAGCAAATGAACCGGGTTATAGAAGGCAGGCCGCTCCGTGCGGACGCCGCGCGCAATGTGGACAAGATCATCACGGCGGCCCGGCAATGCTTCCGCGAGCACGGCCCGGAAGTCCCGCTGCAGACCATCGCCGTGACCGCCGGGGTGGGCCCGGCCACCCTGTTCCGGAACTTTGCGGACAAGGAAGAACTGGTCCTCGCAGCATTGCACCGGCAGCTCGGACGGCTGGTGGATCCGGTCATCGAGGAGGCCCTGGCCAACCCGGATGCTGCCGAGGGCCTCTTCCGCGTGATCGACGCGCTGATGGGTGTCGCCAGCGAGGAGGCCAACCTGCTCGGCGCCGTCGCCGGCCGGCGTGGCCTGTTGACCGGCATCACCGGTGACCTGATCGAATCCGTAGCCGTGCTGCTCGGCCGCGGACAGGGCCAGGGAACCCTGCGCAGCGACATTTCGATGACGGACCTGATCCGGCTCCTGGCCATGCTGATCGGCGTCGTGGACACCATGGAGGCCGGCTCGGACGCCTGGCGCCGCCCCGTGGCCCTGGTCGAGGACGCCATCCGCACGGAACGGCCGCACCGGCCGCTGCCGCCGCAGGGGCCGCTGTCCGGCACGGCGTTCGACGCCGTGCTCGGCTAGCGCCGGTGGTGTGGGAGACCATCGGCGGAATTGTCGGCGGTATGCTGCGTACCTGCTGTCACCGATCGACCCCGTGCCGGACGTCCTGCCCGTGATCGGCTACGCCGGCGATGTCGTCGTGATGGCCCTGGTCCTGCGTTCCGAAAGCCGGATTCTCCGCTTTAGTCCTCCGCCGGCTTCTCTTTGGCTTCCTGGAGATGGTGCTGCAGCTTCTCCTCGGCCTCGCGCCGGCGGCGTGCCATCTCGCGCAGTTCCCGGGTGGACTCAGCTCCCGGGGGGACATAAGGCTCGTGCGGCTTGGGGTGCTGCCCCTTGCCGGCTGCACCCCGCTCCGGCACGTCGTTGTCGCTCATAACCGAATGCTCCCATGGGGCATCCGGGGTCAGTAGGGACTAAAGACCGTTACGGCCCGGTACGACGGCGGTATGCGGCCGCCCTGCTAGTGGTCATTTTCGTTAGTTCGTCGGGGGTTTAGTGGCCCGGACCTCTTCGGGTCGGGAGGACATGCCCATTCCTCGCGCCCGGGTCCGGACAGAACCGGAATATGTCCATCCGCCGACCCCGGCGCGGGGCATCACCGTCCGTATCCCGGGGGCATTTGAGGGTGGCTCCGCTGCGGGGATCGGCTACTCTCCGGGAGGACATGCCCATTCCTCGCGCCGGGGACAGGGCATGATCGGAATATGTCCATTCCCCGGCCCCGGCGCGGGGCATGTCCTTGAGCCCGGCCACCCCACCGTCTGGACCTGACCCCGACGAACTAACGAAAATGCCCGCTAGCCCCAGCCCAGCAGCCGAAGCCCGGCGGCGGCGCCGGCCCCGGCGAGGACCACCACAAGGAACGGCGCCCGGAAACACAAGGCGACGCCGGCCGCCGCCAGCGCCCCGAGCCGGGCGTCCAGCGCCAACGACTGGCCCGTTGCCACCGCGTTCACGATGGTCAGGGATGCCAGCAGCCCGATGGTCATGGTGCCGGCGATCCTGGACATCCGGGGATCGCGGAGCAGGCTGGCGGGAACCAGATAGCCGAGCAGTTTCCAGGCATAGCCCAGCAGGCAGGCGAGGAGCAGCCACAGCCACAGGCTCATGGGGTATCCCCTGAGGGACGGGAAGAGGGACGGGACGAGGGGTGGGCGGGGTGATGCGCCGCATAGGGATCCACATCCGGTTCCAGGCCTTCGTCACTGCGGCCGTGGCTCAGCCAGCCGATTCCCGCTGCCACCACGGCGGCCACCAGGATCGGCACCCCGGCGGGCACGAACGGGACGGCGAGCACCGTGGCCAGCGCGCACACGACGGCGATCGCCACCGGTTCGCGGCCTTTCAGCCGCGGCCAGAGCAGGCCCAGGAACGCCGCCACCGCGGCGCCGTCGAGACCCCACTGCTTGGGGTCGCCCAGCGCGGCTCCCGCGAGCGCGCCGACCGCGGTGAACAGGTTCCACAGCACGAAGATGCCGAGGCCTGCCGTCCAGAAGCCGCGGCTCTGTTCGATCGGATCCGTCTGCCCGGTGCTGGTGGCGGTGGACTCGTCGATCGTCACGTGGGCGGCGGCGAACCTGAGCCAGCCGCGCGGCCGGAGCAGGGCGTTGATCTGCATGCCGTAAATCCCGTTGCGCATGCCCAGCAGCGTGGCGGCCCCCATCGCGGCGACGCCGGAGCCGCCTCCGGCCACCACGCCGATGAAGGCGAACTGCGAACCGCCGCTGAAGAGCAGCAGGCTCAGGGCCATGGTCTGCCAGAAGTCGAGCCCCGAGGTGACCGACAAGGCTCCAAAAGACACGCCGTAGAGGCCCGTGGCGATGCTGATCGAGAGTCCCACCCGCACGGCCGGGGACTGCAGGAACTTCATGGCCGCCGCCCCGGGACGGTTTCCGGCTGGGCCGGTTGGCCGGCGCCCGGCTTCGTGAGGCTCCAGGCCCAGGCCATCAGCGGTGCCTGCAGCGGGAGGCGCAGGGCGTGGACCCGGCGCTGGCGGGGCGTGCCGTCCGGTCCGTAGGCCCGGCGCAGGGCGTCGACGTGCCCGGCCAGAAAGAGCGTGAACAGGGCGGTGACGCAGCCGGCCGTCGCCGGGCGCGTGGCTGGGATCAGGAGTCCGACGGCGGCGCCGGCTTCCAGCAGCCCGCTGACGGCAACCCATTCCTGCCGGGACAGCACGGCGAGCGGACCGTTGGGCCTGGCACCGGAGTCGTCGCGGCAAAGGAAGTCCGGAACCACCTGGTCAAAGAACTCCGGCTCCCGGAAGTGCTTTCCGGCGCTGGCCAGCAGCAACGCGCTCAGGGCAGCCGCGGCAAGCGTCTGGGTGGCCCGGCCGGACCAGCGAAATGGCATGGAACAACTCAATCACAGCCACGGACCCCGCTGAAACCGCGGGTGCTCCACGGACGGGTCTGAGCCGGGTCTTAGGGCCGGGGTCCTGCGCCCCAATGCGGCGTACCTTGTTGACTATGAGCAGTGTGGTGGAGATGACCGGCGTCGTAAAGCGTTTCGGAACCGTGACTGCCCTCGACGGCCTGGATTTCGAAGTCGTCGCCGGCGAGGTGCACGGTTTCCTCGGCCCCAACGGGGCCGGGAAGTCGACCACCCTGCGGCTGCTTCTGGGGCTGCTGCATGCCAATGCGGGCTCCATCCGGGTGCTGGGGATGGACCCCTGGCGCGAGGTGGCGTCGCTGCACCGCCGGCTCGCCTACGTCCCCGGTGACGTCGCCCTCTGGCCGAACCTGACCGGCGGCGAGGTGATCGATTTGCTCGGCCGGCTGCAGGGCGGCCAGGACCGGGCCCGGCGGGACCGGCTGCTGGAGCTCTTCGAGTTGGATCAGGGCAAGAAATCGCGCACCTACTCCAAGGGCAACCGGCAAAAGGTGGCGCTCGTCGCCGCGCTCGTCACCGACGCCGAACGCTTCCTCCTCGTCCGGTGTCTGGGACCTGGCGGTCCGCTTGCAGCTGCGGATCTGGGTTGCCTGGGCCGTGGCGTTCGTGCTCTTCGGCGTGCTGATCGGCTCGCTGGTAGGGAACGTGGCGGAGCTTCTGAGTTCCCCCACTGCCCAGGACCTGATCACGCAGCTGGGCGGGCGGCAGGCCCTTAACGATGCTTTCCTGGCCGCCGAGATCAGCATCATGGGGCTCCTCGCAGCCGTCTATGGCGTGTCCGCAGCGAACCACCTGCGCAGCGAGGAGGCCGCAGGCCATACCGAAGCTCTCCTCGGCACCGCAACCACCCGCGTCCGCTGGGCGAGCAGCCACTATGCGGCTGCCCTGGCGGGAGTCAGCGCCCTGATGCTGCTCGCAGGGCTGTCAATCGGAGCCGGAGCCGCCTCCGTCCTCCTCGACGGCGACCAGCTGGGCAGGTCCACGGCGGCTGCCCTGGCCCAGATCCCGGCGGCCTGGGTCATGACGAGCGCCCCCCTGACCGTGTTCGGTTGGGCGCCGAGATTCGCCGGCGCTGTGTGGGGGCTGCTGTTCGCCTTCGTCGCACTCGGTGAATTCGGCGTGCTCTGGAACGCACCCCAATGGCTGATGGACCTTTCCCCGTTCCGGCATTCCCCGCTGCTCCCCGTGGGGTCCGGCTCGATGGGTGAGCTGGCCGGTCTCACGGCAGCCGCTGCGGTGCTTGCCGCCCTCGGCTACCTCGGCTGGCGGCGCCGGGACCTCGCCGCCTGAGCCCGGGTGCCGGCGCTCAGGGAAGCCGGCGCACAGGTGCGGACGCTCAGCGAAGCCGCTGGCTGCCCGCCGAGAGCTGGGCGAGGACCTGCGCGGGCCTGTTCGTGGTGATCTCTTGGATGCCCAGACCCTGGCAGAGGGCGACGTCGTTGTCCGAGTCCACGGTCCAGACCCGGAACCGGCGTCCGGAGGCGAGCCAGCGCCGGACGGTCCGCGAGTGCTGGCGGACGTAGTCGATGCCGGGTCCGGCCATGCCGACCTCGCAGTCGTCCAGGATCCGCACGCCCTCGGCCTGGGCCGCCTTCATGACGTTGGCCAGCGCACCGCCGGTGAGTGCCCCGAGGCCGAGTTCTTCGCGGATTTCCTCCACGTCGACGTCGTCGATGAGCTGGCAGACGGCCTCCGCCGGGACGGTCTTGAGCAGGTGTTTCACCGCGTCCGGGCTGAAGCTCATGAAGGACACCTTGATGTTGCCCAGCATCGAGGTGGCGGGATTCCACCCCTCGGCCCTCAGGACCTCGAGGACGCGGTCCTCGAGCTTGAGCTGGTAGGGGCTCGGGTGCTTGAGCTCGATCGCGAGGCCGATCTCCCGGCCCACCTCCCGGAGGATGTCCAGCAGCTCGGGAAGGGTCAGGAACTGGGTCGATACACCACCGTATTCGGCGGGTATCCTGGCGCCCCGCCAGGAGGAGAAATCCAGCCGGCGGAGCTCCTGCAGGGTCCGGTCCGCGACGGGCCCGGTGCCATCCGAGGTGCGGTCCAGGTTGGCGTCGTGCAACAGCACGGCGTGCTGGTCACGGGTCAGGTGCACGTCGCACTCGACACCGTCCGCGCCCTCGGCAATGGCCTGCAGGTAGGCGGCGCGGGTGTGCTCGGCGAAGGCTTCGCTGGAGCCCCGGTGCGCGTAGACCAGCGGACGGGCGGCGCGTGACTCGTCAGTCGTCATGGTGCCACGTTAGCGGACCGGGCCTGCCTCAAGCCCGGCTAGGCTGGGCACATGCAGGTGAACACTGATCGATCCTCCCGGCCCGGGTCCGCCGCCGCCGAACACCGGCTCAGCGCGGCAGACGCCGAGAAGGCCGTGGCGCTGCGGAAGATGAAGCGGCTGGCGGTGTCGCTGCTGATCGTCATGGCCGTCATCTTCGTGGCGGCCTTCGCCCTGCAGAAGCAGTATCCGTGGCTCGAATACGTCCGGGCGGCAGCCGAGGGCGGCATGGTGGGCGCCCTCGCCGACTGGTTCGCCGTCACGGCCCTGTTCAAGTACCCGATGGGTCTCAAGATCCCGCACACCGCCATCATTCCGCGCCGCAAGGACCAGATCGGCGCCTCGCTGGGCGAATTCGTGGAGACCAACTTCCTCTCCGAACAGGTGGTCCAGGAGAAGCTGGCCTCCATGGACATCGCCCGCAAGGCGGGCGCCTGGCTGTCCGGGCCCGGCGGTGCCGAGCGCGTCGCCAAGGAAGGTGCCGCCGTCATCCGCGGCGCGTTCAAGGTCCTCAACGACGACGACGTCCAGGCGGTGATCGAGTCCATGGTCCGCAAGCACCTGCTCACACCGCCATGGGGACCGCCGGTAGGCCGGCTCGCCGAGCGGATCTTCGACGACGGCCACCACCACGCACTGGTGGACCTGCTGGTGGACCGCACGGTGGACTGGGTGCGGGACAACCAGGAGACGGTCAACAGACTGGTCACCGACCGTTCCCCGACGTGGGTGCCGTCGTTCGTGGACGGGCTCGTGGGCGACAAGGTGTATGTGGAGATCCTGAAGTTCACCCGCGCCGTGCAGTCCAATCCGCAGCACCAGGTGCGCCAGTCGATCGACAAGTACCTCAAGGAACTCGCGCAGGACCTGCAGCATGACCCTGTCATGATCGCCCGCGCCGAGGGCATCAAAGCGCAGGTGCTCGGCGACCCCGAGGTCCGCGAGCTCGCCTCCCGCACCTGGGGCACCGTCAAGGCGGCGCTGCTCGCCGCCGTCGACGATCCGCACAGCGAGCTGACCGTAAGGTTCAAGGCGGCCGTGCACGATTTCGGCACCCGGCTGGTGGTCGATCCCGAGCTGGCCGGCAAGGTGAACAGGTGGATCGGCGACGCCGCGGGCTACCTCGTGAAGACCTACCGCTCGGACATCGCCGCCGTGATCACCGATACCGTGGGCCGCTGGGACGCCGAGGAAACCTCGCAGAAGATCGAGCTCCAGGTGGGCAGGGATCTGCAGTTCATCCGGATCAACGGCACCGTGGTGGGCGCACTCGCCGGACTGGCCATCTTCACGGTGGCGCACCTGGTGTTCGGCTGACAGGCCTCCGGGCCCGCAGCTAGGCGGCATTTTCGTTAGTTCGCCGGGGGTTCAGGTCCAGGCAGCGGGGCCGCCGGGCTTAAGGACATGCCCCGCGCCGGGGTCGGCGGATGGGCATATTCCGGTTGTGCCCGGTCCCCGGCCCGAAGACTGGGCATGTCCTCCCGGAGAGCAGCTGATCCCCGCAGCGGAGCCACCCGCACATGCGCCCGGATCCGGACGGTGCCCTCCGCCAGGCCGGCGGGCGGACATATTCCGGTTATGCCCGGTCCCGGCCCGAAAACTGGGCATGTCCTCCCGACACGAAGAGTTCTGGGCCCCCTAAACCCCCGACGAACTAACGAAAATGACAGCTAGGCGGGTGCGAGCTTCGCCTTGGCCCGGCCCTTCACGGCGAAGATCGTGAAGGCCAGCGCCGCGAGGGCCGTGACCACGAGCAGCAGCAACCCGATCGAGTAGCTGCGCGTCGCGGCGTCGTACGTTGCGCCCATCACCAGCGGCGGGAAGTAGCCGCCCAGGCCGCCGGCCGCGCTGACCACTCCGCTGATGCTGCCCACCTTGCCCGGCGGAGCGAGCACACCCACCCAGGCGAACACCCCGCCCGTGCCCAGGCCCAGCGCCGCCGCCATGGCCACGAACGTCAGGCCGGCGGGGACGTCGCCGTCGGGCTGCAGGTTCACCACCCAGGCGAGCACCGCGACGCCGGCGAGCGAGAGGATCACCACGGGCTTGGGGCCGAACCTGTCTGCGAGCACCCCGCCCACCGGCCGTGCCAGCACGGCCGCGAGGGCGAATCCTGCGGTGCGGGCGCCGGCCGCGCTGGGATCGAAGCTGTAGACATCGCGGAGGTAGGTGGGCAGGTAGGTGGCGAAGGAAACGAAGCCACCGAAGACGACGGCGTAGAGGAAGCACATCTTCCAGGTGACCGGGGTGCGGGCGGCGTCGGCTAGCCTGGGCAGCACCGGGGCGGTGCTGCGGGTCCAGCCCGGGGATTCCTTAATCAGGAACCAGACCAAGGCCGCCATCACCGCCAGTATCCCGGCGATCAGCAGGTGCGTGGGGAAGTAGCCGATTCCGGCGACGAGCCGCGGATTGAGGAAGGCCGCCAGCGCCGTGCCGCCCATCCCCGCGCCGAAGACGCCGGTGGCGAAGCCCCGCCGGGACGGCTGGTACCAGGCGCTGACGAAGGGGATGCCGACGGCGAAGACCGTTCCGGCCACGCCGAGCAGCAGCCCCGCGCCCAGCACCAGCGCGAACGAGCGCATCGTGCCGCCGACGGCCACCAGCAGGATGGGGAGGATGGACGCCAGCAGCACAAAGGTGAACATGGCGCGGCCGCCGTATTTGTCCGTCAGGGTGCCGACGGCAATCCGGCCCAGCGAACCGACGAAGACCGGCATGGCCACGAGCACGCCGGTGGTGGCCGGGTTGAGCTGGAGGTTCTGCGTGTAGAAAGCCCCCAGCGTGGCCACGGAGTTCCACGCCCAGAAACCCGCCACCGACGCCGAAGTGGCGAGCACCAGGTTGAGTGTCCGGCCCGCGGGGACGGAAGGAGGCGCGGGTGCGGATCCGGCCACAGTGGTTTCCTCTCTCGCCAGTTCAGAAGGTTCAGCTCAGCGGTTCCGGGTGTCCCGGTCGCGGGTTCCGACGGCGGACCAGCCGCGGCGGGCGGCGACGGTGCTCCGCGCACCGCCGCCGGCTGCTGCTTTGCCTCCGGCCCGGTCGCGGTCCCGGGAGCGGTAGACGATGTAGGGCCGGAAGAGGTAGTGGAACGGGGCAGTGAAGGCGTGGACCAGCCGAGTGAACGGCCAGATCACGAAGAGCGCCATGCCCACCAGGGTGTGCAGGTGGAAGGAGAACGGCGCTTCCGCCATGGCCGCGATGTCCGGCTGGAGGATGAACAGGGAGCGGAACCACGGGGCCACCGTCTCGCGGTAGTTGTGGCCGTGCTCGCCCCCGAAAACGCTGGCCAGTGTGGTCCACAGGCCGAAGACGATGGCGGCGGTGAGCACCACGTACATGGTCTTGTCATTCTTGGTGGTGGCCATGAACACCGGCCCGGTGGTGCGGCGGCGGTAGATCAGCAGGATGATCCCGCCGAGCGTTCCCACCCCGGCCACCCCGCCCACCAGCAAGGCGTTGAAGTGGTAGAACTCCTGGCTCATCCCCACGGCCTCGGTCCACACCAGCGGGATGACCAGGCCGAAGAAGTGCCCGGCGATCACGGCGAGCAGGCCGAAGTGGAACAGCGGGGAGGCGATGCGCAGCAGCCGGGACTCGTACAGCTGGGAGGACCTCGTGGTCCAGCCGAACTGGTCGTACTTGTACCGCCAGACGAGCCCGCCCACCAGGATCACCGCCATGACGTACGGCAGAACGCCCCAGAGCACGATGTCCAGTGCAGTGTTGTCCCGTGCGGGGATGGCCATCTCAGGCCCCCTTCACGGGCAGCAGGCGCGGGTCGTAGGGGTCCAGCCCCACCGCCTCGGTGGGCGGGCCGTAGCCGGCCATCCGCATCACGGCCTGCTCGTCGGCCGGCGACTTTCCCGGCAGGGTGGCGCAGATGGCCTGCAGGATCCTGGCGTGCGGCAGTTCGTCCCGCAGCAGCCCGAAGCGGAGCATCTCCAGGCTCGCCCGGAAGCGGGTCAGCAGCCCGCGGCCGGCCGCCAGGTCCACCACCGCGGCGAACTCCAGGACCATCGGCAGGTAGTCCGGCAGTTCCCCTTGGGTGTCCACCAGGATGTCGCTTTGCCGGTACGTCGTCTTGAAGTTGCCCAGGACCTCACCGCGGCGCCGGGTGTCCCCGTCCGTCCAGTAGGACAGGTGCAGGGCGTGGCGCTTGCCGAGGTCGAACTCGCGCACGTACTGGGCCTGGACTTCCATCGGCGGCGTGGACTCCAGCAGGTCCAGGACTTCCGTGAAGTCCGCCACGGCGCCGGGGAATTCGGCCAGGGCGGCGCGCATCAGCGGCACCCGGCCGATCAGTTCCGCGTCCGGGTAGGACAGGCACCAGGCCGCCGCGAGGTACACAACCTGCTGGCGCCGCGTCACGGCTGGTCGCCCGCCGGAGGGGCGTCGTGGCCGACGGGCCCCGCCGCCGGGGTCCCGGAACTGGGACCGGGACCGGGCGGCTTTTCCGGAAAGAGCCCGGAAGGGGCCCCCGTGCCGTCCCAGTTCAGCAGGTTCACCCGCCCTCGCAGGGTCGTTTCGCCGGGCGCGGAGCTCGAGGTCTGCCGGTCCCGCAGGGCGTTGAAGGTTTCCACCGCCACGGGAACGGGCCGGCCGCTGGCTTCACCGAACGGGGAGGTATCCTGCATGCCCGGGCCGCCGTCGAAGTCCAGCGAACAGCCCATCTCCTCGAGGTCATGGGCCTGTTCAACATGCGCCTTCGGGATCACGTAGCGTTCCTCGTACTTGGCGATCGCCATCAGCCGGTACATCTCGTACATGGTTTGGCTGTCCATGCCCACAGCCGCCGGGATGGAGTCGTCGGGGTCGTGGCCCATGCTGATGCCGCGCATGTAGGAGCGCATCGCCGCGAGTTTCTTCAGCACTGCGGTGACCCGGCCGGCGTCGCCAGCGGTGAAGAGTTCGGCGAGGTACTCCACCGGGATGCGCAGCGCGTCGATGGCGCCGAAGAGGTTGCCGGCGTCCTCGCCGTCGTGGCCCTGGTCGCGCAGCAAATCCACCACCGGGGACAGCGGCGGCACATACCAGACCATCGGCATGGTCCGGTATTCCGGGTGCAGCGGCAGCGCCACCTGGTAGACCTTGGCCAGGGCGTACACCGGCGAGCGCCGGGCGGCGTCGACCCAGTCCTCCGGGATGCCCTGGGCCCGGGCCTCGGCCTGGACGGCGGGATCGTTCGGGTCCAGCAGCACGTCCATCTGGGCGTCGTAGAGCTCCTGCGGGTCCGTGACGGACGCCGCCGCGGTGACGGCGTCGGCGTCGTAGAGGAACAGCCCCAGATACCGCAGCCGGCCCACGCAGGTTTCCGAGCAGACCGTCGGCAGCCCCACCTCCACCCGCGGATAGCAGAAGGTGCACTTCTCGGCCTTGCCGGTCTTGTGGTTGAAGTACATTTTCTTGTACGGGCAGCCGGTGACGCACTGGCGCCAGCCTCGGCATTTGTCCTGGTCCACCAGGACGATCCCGTCCTCCACCCGCTTGTAGATGGCGCCGGAGGGGCAGGAGGCCATGCAGGACGGGTTGAGGCAGTGCTCGCAGATCCGCGGCAGGTAGAACATGAAGGTCTGCTCGTACGCGAACTTGATCTTGTCCTCGGACTCGCGGCGGACCTTCTCCACGATCGGGTCCAGGTGTCCGTATTCGGTGGAGCCGCCCAGGTCATCGTCCCAGTTCGCGGACCAGGTGATCTTGGTGTCCTCGCCGGTGATCAGGGACTTGGGCCGCGCCACCGGGAAATCGTCGCCCAGCGGCGCGTCCACGAGGGTCTTGTAGTCGTAGGTCCACGGCTCGTAGTAGTCCTTGAGCTCGGGCTGGATCGGGCTGGCGAAGATCCCCAGGAGCTTCTTCACCCGGCCGCCGGCCTTGAGCACCAGCTTGCCGCGCTTGTTCAGCTCCCAGCCGCCCTGCCACTTCTCCTGGTCCTCGTAGCGGCGCGGATACCCCTGCCCGGGGCGGGTCTCGACGTTGTTGAACCAGACGTATTCGGTGCCCGCACGGTTGGTCCAGGCCTGCTTGCAGGTCACGGAACAGGTGTGGCAGCCGATGCATTTGTCCAGGTTCATGACCATGCCCATTTGAGCCATGACACGCATCAGTACTGCACCTCCTGTGAACGACGGCGGACGGTGGCCACCATGTCGCGCTGGTTCCCGGTGGGGCCAAGGTAGTTGAACGCGTAAGCCAGCTGGGCGTAGCCGCCGATCAGGTGCGAGGGTTTGACCAGCAGCCGGGTCACCGAGTTGTGGATGCCGCCGCGCCTCCCGGTCGCCTCGGACTTCGGCACGTCGATGGTGCGTTCCTGCGCGTGGTGGACGTAGACCACGCCGGCGGGCATCCGGTGGCTGACGATCGCCCGGGCCACGAGGACGCCGTTGATGTTCACGCACTCCACCCAGTCGTTGTCCTTGACCTGGATGGCGCCCGCGTCGGACGGGCACATCCAGACCGTCGGCCCGCCGCGGGAGAGCGAAAGCATCAGCAGGTTGTCCTGGTACTCGGAGTGGATGGACCACTTGGAGTGCGGGGTCAGGTAGCGGACCACCACCTCCATGGCCCCGTCCTGGCCGAGTTTGGGTTCGCCGAAGAGCCGGTGCATGTCCAGCGGCGGCCGGTAGATCGGCAGGGCCTCGCCGATGTCGATCATCCAGTCGTGGTCCAGGAAGAAGTGCATCCGTCCGGTCAGGGTGTGCCAGGGCTTGAGCCGCTCCACGTTGATGGTGAATGGGGCGTAGCGCCTGCCGCCGGTCTCGGAACCGGACCACTCCGGCGAGGTGATCACCGGGACCGGGCCGGCCTGGGTCTGGGCGAAGGTGATGAATTTTTCCTCGGAGCCCTCGGCCAGGTCCGCCAGTTTCCGGCCGGTGCGGATCTCCAGGTCCTTGAAGCCCTGCACGGACAGCGCGCCGTTGGTGGTGCCGGAGAAGGCCAGGATGGCCTCGGCCATTTTCGCGTCGGTGTCGATCGCGGGGCGGCCGTCCGCTGCGCCGCCGAGCATCACGCCGTTGGAGCGGCTGAGCCGCTCCAACGGGCCCGCGAGTTTGTAGGTGACGTTCTTGACCGTGAAGCCCAGTTTGTCGGCCAGCGGCCCGACGGCGGCCAGCTTGTCCGCGATGGCGGTGTAGTCCCGCTCGACCACGGAAAAGACGGGCATGTTCTGTCCCGGCACCGCGGGGATGGACGTGTCCCGCCAGTCCCGGACGATCCCGCCGGGCTGGGCGAGCTGGCCGGGGGTGTCATGCTGCAGCGGCACGCTGACCAGGTCCCGGCGGACGCCCAGATGGGTTTTCGCCATCCGGGAGAACTCCTGGGCCAGCAGGTGGAAAGTGTCGAAATCCGTCTTGGTTTCCCAGGGCGGGTCGATCGCCGGGCTGAAGGCGTGCACGAAGGGGTGCATGTCGGTGGATGACAGGTCGTGCTTCTCGTACCAGGTGGCTGCCGGGAACACGACGTCGGACAGCAGTGTGGTGGAGGTCATCCGGAAGTCCGCGGAGACCAGCAGGTCCAGCTTTCCCTCCGGCGCCTGCTCATGCCATTTCACATCCTTGGGCTTGAGGCCTTCGGCGTGGTCCTTGCCCAGGACGTTGTTGTGGGTTCCCAGCAGGTTGCGGAGGAAGTACTCATTGCCCTTGGCGGAGGAGCCGAACAGGTTGGAGCGCCACAGCACGAGCGTCCGCGGCCAGTTCTCCGGAGCGTCGACGTCCTCGATCGCTGGATTCAGTGTGCGGTTTTTCAGCGCGTCCGCGATGTAGCCGGGGGTGTCCTTTGCGGTGCCGGCGGCGACGGCGGCCTCGGCCTCGTCCGCGAGGTCCAGGGGGTTCCTGTCGAACTGCGGGTAGAACGGCATCCAGCCGAGCCGCGCGGACTGGGCCAGTGCGTCCGCGGTGTGCATGCCGTCCAGGGCCCCCGTGGAGAGCGGGGATTTGAGCGCATCCGCGGAGTAGCCGTCCTGCCGCCACTGGTCCGTGTGCATGTACCAGTAGCCGGTGCCGATCATGGTCCGCGGCGGCCGGGCCCAGTCCAGCGCGTTCGCCAGCGACACCCAGCCGGTGGCGGGCCGGGTCTTTTCCTGCCCCACGTAGTGCGCCCAGCCGCCGCCGTTGCGGCCCATGCAGCCGGTCAGCATCACGAGGGCCAGCACCGCCCGGTAGGTGGTGTCGCCGTGGAACCACTGGCAGATCCCGGCGCCCATGATGATCATGGACCGGCCCTTGGACTCTTCGGCGTTGCGGGCGAACTCGCGGGCCACCCGGATGCAGGCCTGGGCCGGGACGGACGTGATCTCCTCCTGCCAGGCCGGAGTGTAGGGCGTCGAGGCGTCGTCGTAGCCGGCGGCCCACTCCCCCGGGAGCCCGTCGCGGCCGACGCCGTACTGGGCCAGCATCAGGTCGAACACGGTGGTGACCAGCTGGCCCTGGACCCCGAGGACCGGCACGCCGCGCCTCAGCACGCTGCCGGTTCCGTCCGCCTGCTCGAAGCACGGCAGCAGGATCTCGGCGCTCTCACCGGAGACTTCCCGCAGCGACAGCGCCGGCTCGATCCCCTCGAGGTCCAGGTTCCACTTGCCCTCGCCGCTGCCGGAGTAGCGGAAGCCCATGGAGCCGTTGGGCACGGCGGGGAGGCCGGTCCTCTTGTCGAACAGCACGGTGCGGAACGCCGCGTCCTCGGCCCCGGACTCGGCCGGGAGGTCCTTGGCGGTGAGGAACTTCGACGGCGTGAGGGAACCGTCGTCGCGCCGTTCCAGCCGGACCAGGAACGGCAGGTCGGTGTACTGCCGGACGTAGTCGGAGAAGAAGGGCACCTCGCGGTCCACGAAGAATTCCCTGAGCATCACGTGCCCCATCGCCATGGCCAGCGCGGCGTCGGTGCCGGCCTGGGCGGGGAGCCATTCGTCGGCGAACTTCGTGTTGTCCGCATAGTCCGGGCTGACTGTGACCACCTTGGTGCCGCGGTAGCGTACCTCGGCCATCCAGTGCGCGTCCGGGGTGCGGGTGACGGGGACGTTGGAGCCCCACATCATGAGGTAGCCCGCGTCCCACCAGTCGCCGGATTCCGGGACGTCGGTCTGGTCGCCGAAGACCTGCGGGCTGGCCACGGGCAGGTCCGCGTACCAGTCGTAGAAGGACGTCATCACCCCGCCGATCAGCTGGATGAAGCGGGTTCCGACCGCGTGCGACACCATGGACATCGCGGGGATCGGCGAGAAGCCGGAGCAGCGGTCCGGGCCGTAGTTCCTGATCGTATTCACGTGGGCGGCGGCCGCGATCTCGATCGCTTCCTGCCAGGACACGCGCACCAGGCCACCCTTGCCGCGGGCCTGCTGGTAGCGGCGGCGCCGTTCCGGGTCCCCCACGACGTCGGCAAAGGCCAGCACCGGGTCACCGAGCCGGGACTTGGCCTCGCGGTACATTTCCACGAGGACGCCCCGGGCGTAGGGGAAGCGGACGCGGGTGGGCGAGTAGGTGTACCAGGAAAAGGCCGCCCCGCGCGGGCAGCCCCGCGGCTCGTATTCCGGGCTGTCCGGGCCCACCGACGGGTAGTCGGTCTGCTGGGATTCCCAGGTGATGATGCCGTCCTTGACGTACACCTTCCAGGAGCACGAACCGGTGCAGTTCACCCCGTGCGTGGAGCGGACCACCTTGTCGTGGCTCCACCGATCGCGGTAGAAGATGTCACCCTTGCGGCCGCCCTCGCGGAACACCGCCCTGCCGTCGTCGGTCTGGTCCCACTTCGTGAAAAAGCGGCCCAGCTTCAACATTGCATCCGAGGCGGGTCCGTCGAACCCCGCGGAGCCTCCGGCAGTCATGCCTTCAAGCTAGGTCGCGCTTTCCGGCCCGGATAGGGCCTTAGGGCACTGGGCAGGCCCCCGGGCAGCTGCAGGCGGGCGACGGGGCGATGCACGATCGGTGATGCCAAGCACGGATGTGCCGCCCGCGGATCACGGGCGGCACACTCGTTTCGGCAGGCCGCAGACGGCGGGCCGCTACTTGCCCCCAGGGGTGCGGATGGTGATGGTCTGCTGCAGGGCGACGTTGTCGGAGGAGTTGCCCACGTAGACGGTGTACTCGCCGTTTGGCGTGGACCAGGCGTCGGCCGCCTCGTCCCACACGGACAGCGGGTGGTTGGACGCATCGGGGTCGATGGTGACGGTGACCCGCTTTTTCTCTCCCGGGTTCAGCGTGACCTTGTCGAATCCGACCAGACGCTTGGGCGGCTGGTTCGCTGCGGCCGGCAGGCCCAGGTAGACCTGGCCGACTTCGGCACCGGCCACGTCACCGGTGTTCTCCACGAAGAAGGAGACCGTGATGTCCTTCGTCCCGTCTGTCGTCTTGGGCGTGACAACCAGCTTCGAGATCTCGAAGCCGGTGTACGACAGGCCATGCCCGAAGGCGAAGGTCGGTTTGACGCTCTTGGCGTCATACCAGCGGTAGCCCATTTCGAGGCCTTCACTATACGTCGCGGTCAGCGGCAGGGGGCCGGCTCCGTCGGGGTCAACACCCGGCCACTGCGCCGGTGTAGCAAAGGCGGCTTCACGTTCCTGGGTAGGGAACGTGATCGGCAGCTTGCCCGACGGGTTCTCGATCCCGAACAGCAGATTCGCGACAATGTTGCCGTCCTCCTGTGCGGGATACCAGGCCTCAAGCACGGCAGGCACCTTGTCAAGCCACGGGAGCAGCACCGGTCCGCCGTTCTTGAGGACGACGACGGTGTTCGGGTTCGCTGCAACAACGGCAGCGACCAGGGCATCCTGGTTCACGCCGTCTGTCACCAGCAGCGCGAGCGACGTGCGGTCGACTCCCTCACGGGAGATGTCGCCGACCATCACCACGGCGGCATCAGACTTGGCTGCCAGCGCCGCGGCGGCGGCGATGTCGCTCGCGTTGTTGTAGGTGACCGTTGCGTCGGAACCCAGCGCATCCAGCGCGTTGTTCAGGCCCTGCTCGGGCGTGACAGTGTAGGGCGACGTCACGACGATGGCATCCGAGGGTCCCTGGGAGTTGAACTTCGCCGCGCCGGCGAAGGTCGGGGCACCGATCAGTGCCACCGAGTCGAGCGAGCCGGCCTTCAGCGGCAACGCGTGGTGATCGTTTTTCAGCAGCACGCTGCCCTTTTCGCCGATGTCCTGGATCCGTTGCCCGTTCGTGGCGAAGTCAATCGGCGTCAGGGAGTTGATCGGGTCATCGAACTGGCCCAGCTCGAACATGACCGTGAAGCGGCGGTCGAGCTGCTGGTCGATAACGGCGACCGCGAGCGTACCCGCATCGAGAGCGGCGTGGATCAGCTCAGGCGTGAACCAGCGTGGGCTGGCGAACTCGAGGTCGAGCCCGGCCTTGATGGCCGGGGCGGTGCTGTGCGTGGCGCCGCGGTCGGACATCACGTAACCCTCGAAGCCGAGGTCCTCACGCAGCCAGTCGGTCAGCAGTTCCTCGTTCTCACAGGCGAAGACGCCGTTCAGGCGCGGGTAGGAGCACATGACGGCCGCGAGGTTGGCCTCCTGGATCGTCATCTCGAACGGCAGCATGTACAGCTCGTGCATGGTCCGGTCATCAACGATGGTGTCCATCGTGTTGCGGCCGGTCTCCTGCTCGTTCGCTGCAAAGTGCTTGGCGACGGACTGCACTCCGTGTGCCTGCACGGCGTTCACCTGGGCGACGGCCATGACCCCGGCGAGGTAGGGGTCTTCCCCGAAGTACTCGAAGTTGCGGCCGGCGTTGGCAACGCGCCCAAGGTTGATGCCCGGGGTGAGCAGCACGTTATGGGCGCTGGCGCGGGTTTCCTCACCGAAGAATCTCCCCACGC
Organism: Arthrobacter sp. UYEF20; assembly: GCF_040546335.1. NCBI lineage: Bacteria > Bacillati > Actinomycetota > Actinomycetes > Micrococcales > Micrococcaceae > Arthrobacter > Arthrobacter sp. UYEF20. Next base: position 64,925 of record NZ_JBEPNP010000020.1, read on the forward strand.
CGTGGAGACGTCAGGGTCGAACGATGAGGCGACCGTCAGGGCGCTGGTCAGGCCGGTGGAGGTCGGAGCGACAAGGCAGTCGCCGTTGCCGAACGGGCCGTTTGTCATCCGAAGAGTGGGGATGGCAAGCGCGGGGATCCCTTCGACGTGGCGTCCCTGCGCGGAAAAGTCACAATTGGGGATGCCGGTGTTGGCGACGGGCTTCATGGCGATCTGCTGGATCTTCTGGTCGAGGCTCATCGCCCCGACCAGCAGGTCCGAGCGCTGCTCGGCCGAGAGGGCCTTGTCCATCCAGGGCAGGCCTTCGGCGGCGGCAGCCGTGGGAACCGTGAATCCCAGGACAAGAACCGCGGCCAGGCCCGCATAGAGGGTTCGGTGGACCTTTTTCGGTGTGCGTCTTTCCACGTCTCATATCTCCTTTGATTAGACACCGGCGGGCACACAAAGCTGTGAGTTCCCTCGATATTTCCATTGAGTCGGCTACCGGCTTCGCTGGTCAAGGAGTTGCCATGAGTTGCCTCCCCCGAGCGGGTGCTGTCGCATCGGGGTCAGAAGGGCAAAAGAAAGGGGCGGCCCACGGAAGCGGCCGACCCTCGCGAGCGTCAGGCTGCGCTCGACGTTGCAGCTTGGTGGTGGCGACCTCCCGGTACATCCCCACGAGCACGCCCCGCGTAGGGAAAGCGGACACAGGTGGGCGAGTAGGTGCACCAGGAAAGGGCCGCCCGCGCGGGCAGGCCCCCGGGCAGCTGCCGGCGGGCGGCTGCCGGCCCGGCGGGAATCCTGCATCAGCTCAGGCGAAACTCTCCAGTTCGACGCCGGCGGCCTCCAGCGCGGCACGGATCGCGGTGGCCGTGCCCGCGGAACCGGCGCCGTCCCCGGGGACGCGCAGCGAGTGCGGTTCGATCCGGAGCACGGTGCCGTCGACCGCCTCGACTTCGCCCTTGGTGGCAAGCCGCACGGCCCGCTCGGCGATCTGTCCCTCGTCGTGCAGCCGGGCACCGTCCTCCGAGCGCGGCATGAGGGTGCCGTCCGGGAGGTAGGCGCGGTGGGCGAAGGCTTCGGCGAAGACGGGGTGGCCGGCTTCCGTTGCGATCGCGAGCAGGGCGGAGCCGGGGAAGCCGAGAACCGGCAGCCCCGGGTCGTAGGCCTGGATGGCGGCGATCACGGCGGACGCCTGCTCGGCGTCGCGCACCGTCCGGTCGTAGAGCGCCCCGTGCAGCTTGACGTAGTCCACCGAGGCGCCGACGGCGTGCGCCACCCCGTCCAGCGCGCCGAGCTGGTACAGCACCGTCCCGAAGAGATCGTCGAAGGACATGTCCAGGGACCGGAGGCCGAAGCCGACGAGGTCCGGGTAGCCGATGTGGGCACCCACCCGGACGTCGAGCTCGTAGGCCGCCCGGCAGGTGTCCAGCATCGTCACGGGGTCGCCGGCGTGCAGGCCGCAGGCCACGCTGGCGCTTGTGACGAGCGGGAACAGGGCGGCGTCGTCGCCCATGGTCCAGGTCCCGAAGGACTCCCCCAGGTCAGCGTTCAGATCCAAAAGTTGCCGCCTTCGTTAGAAGAGTCTTTCCGGCTGCCGTCGCCAGTGGGGGCGCCCGGTGCGCCGCCGTCGAGAGGGTCCGGGCCGGCAGTGCGGAGCGCGTCCGGCCCGGTGGTTTTAGCGATGGCCCGCAGTTCGCCCGGGATGGTATCCGGCATGGGTCCGAACGCTTCCTTGGCGTTGGCGACGACGGCACGTCCCATCATCCGGTTGCCGACGCCGCCCACCACGGCGCCGATGCCGAACGGCAGCGCCCGGCCCAGCAGGGCCGTACCCTGGCGTTTCAGCAGGCTCCGGAGGAACATCGTCTGGATCCGCTCGCGCACCGAGCCGAAGCCGGCCAGCGGGACGCGGCGTGCAAAGAGGGAGCCCCAGGCCTGGGTGGGGCCCTTGCCCTGCCCCGCAGCCTGGCCGCTCAGCGAGCTGAGCAGCGCGGTGCCCTCCTCGCCGAGCATGATGGCCATGACCAAAGTGCTGGCCTTCTCCGGGTCCACCATCCGCACGCCGTGCAGTTCGGCGAGCGAGGTGGCGAAAAGTGCGGTGGCCTCAAGGAAACCCACGGTTGCGGCGGCCGACAGGCCCAGGGCGGCGATTGTTCCGACGCCCGGGACGACGGCGGATCCGCCCACGAGCGCCCCGCCACCGGTGACGGCGACGAGATAATCGCGTTCCAGCTTCGCAGCGAGCTGCGCCGCCGTGGCGTGCGGGTGCCTCTTCTGCAGGCGCCGGAGGTTTGCCAGCACGAGGGGCCGCTGGATCTCGACGGCGCGAAGGAGCACGTTGTGGACGCCTGGCTTGGGCTTGCCCTCGGCGTCGAACATCGCGTTGTGGGCGGTCTTCTGGGCCATCTTCATTGCCGGGTTGCTGCGCTTGGCCATCATCGCCTCTCGTCGGAACCGGAACTGTCGCGGATGCAGACCTTAACACTAGGCCACAGCCCGCCGTCGGCCGCCGCTCCCGGGCCGGACTGGGCGTCTTAGACTAAATCCATGCGCTCCTTGAAGGCCCTCCGGCCGTTTGCGCACCGGGAATACCGGGTGCTGATCGCGGCGCTCGCCATCTCCATCTTCGGCTCCGGGATGTGGGCCGTTGCAATGGTCTACGAGGTGATCCACCTCGGCGGCGGCCCGCTGAAACTGTCCCTCGTGGCCGCAGCGGGCAGCGTGGGCCTCGTGGCGTTTGTGCTGGCCGGCGGCATCGCGGCGGACCGCTTTCCCCAGCGGATCCTGATCATCGCCGTGGAGGGCGCCAACCTCGCCGTCATTGCGACCGTCAGCGGTCTGGCCATGGCGGGCTGGCTGCAGCTCTGGCATCTGGCGCTTGGCTCGTTTGTGCTCGGCGTCGGGGCAGCGTTCTTCTTCCCCGCCTACTCCGCCATCCTGCCGCGGATCCTGCCGCCCGAGGACCTGCTGGCCGCCAACGGCATGGAGGGGACCATGCGGCCCATCCTGCAGCAGGCGGCGGGACCGGCGGTGGCAGGCCTCCTGGTGGCGGCGCTGTCCCCCTCGCGTGCCGTCACCGGTGTTGCGGTCTGCCATCTGCTGGCGTTTTCCATCCTGAACTTCCTCCGCAGCCAGCCCCGGCCCAAGGCACCGGCCGGGAGCAGCAAGGCCGGAAACGCTGTCCGGAGACGGGCCAGGACGTCCCTGCTCCACGATCTCCGGGAGGGCGTCAGCTACACCGTCCGGACGCCCTGGCTGCTGTGGACCCTGCTCTGGGCCTGCATTTCCGTGCTGTTCCTGATCGGCCCCATCGAGGTCCTCGTCCCGTTCGTGGTCCGGGACCAGCTCGGCGGCGACTCGCGCATGTTCGGCTTCCTGCTCGCCATCATGGGCGTCGGAGCCGCCGCAGCCTCATTGGCTACCGCCTCGTTCCCGCTCCCGCGCCGCTACCTGAGCGTGATGATGGTGTCCTGGGGCGCCGGCAGCCTGCCGGTCGCCGCCGTCGGCATCACGGACAGCTTCTGGGCCGTGGCAGCCGCGCTGTTCGTCTTTGGTGCCACGGACGGCGTCGGCATGGTGATCTGGGGGACGCTGCTGCAGCGCCGCGTGCCGCCGCATCTGCTGGGCCGCGTCTCGAGCCTGGACTTCTTCGTTTCGCTGGCCCTCATGCCGGTCTCCATGGCCCTCGCCGGACCGGCCGCCGAGGTGTTGCCGGTGTGGCTCATCTTCCTCGTGGCCGGGACCGTGTGCCCGGTCGTGGCCGTCGTCGCCATGGCGGTGGCCAGCATGCCGGCAGATGAACTGGCCCATCCCCTGGCCGGCGGTGCGGAAGAGTCCGGTGAAGCAGAACAATCCGGCGGCGCGGAAGAGCCGGCCGAGGACGGCCTGGCGGGCAGTTGAGGGCGGACCGGCGCCGCCGATCCGCCCTCAACTGCCCCCGGGCGACCACCGCAATCCGCACGCCCGCACCGGCCCCGCCCGGGTAACCGGCGGCTCAGACGGCCGCGCGCACAATCGGGATCGACGCCGTCGGGAGTCCGCTCGGGAAGATCGTCGGCTCGGGGGCCGCGACGGGCGCCAGCGGAACCCGGACCGGATCGCCGCCCACAAAAAGCCGCTCCCCGCGCACGTCGACCTCGAGCGGCGCGCCCTCGCGGACCGTGAGGCTGATGGCACCCTGCTCCAGTCCGACGTGCAGCAGCCGGCCCTGGACCAACAGGTGGAAGGACAGGCCATCCCATCCGGCCGGCAGGCGCGGATCGAAGTACGGCACGGCGCCCTGGTCGCGCAGCCCGGCGAAGCCGCTGACCAGCGAGCTCCACACGCCGCCGGCGGAGGCGATGTGCACGCCGTCGATCGTGTTGCCGTGGGTGTCGTCCAGGTCGATGAACAGCGCGTGGGTGAAGTGCTCCAGTGCGGCCTTGCCGTAGCCCACCTCGGCCGCCATGATGCCCTGCACGCAGGCGGACAGCGTGGAGTCACCGGTGGTGATCGGGTCGTAGAAATCGAAGGCGCGGCGCTTTTCCTCGGCCGTGAAGTCCTGCCACTGCAGGAACATGGCCAGCACGGTGTCGGCCTGCTTGAGCACCTGGTGCCGGTAGATCACCAGCGGGTGGAAGTTCAGCAGCAGCGGGTACTTGGACCGCGGCGTGCTCCAGTCCCACGGCTCCAGGGTCATGAAGTCGTTGTCCTGCGAGTGGACCTGGAGGTCCTCGTCGTAGGGCAGCTGCATCCGGTTGGCTGCCTGCTCCCAGAGCTGGCGTTCGGCGTCGTCGATCTCCGGGTGGTCCAGCGCCGCGGCGGCACGCAGGTTGAAGCGCGCCATGACGTTGGTGTACAGGTTGTCATTGACGACGGCGGTGTACTCGTCCGGGCCCGTCACACCGTGGATGTGGAACAGTCCGTCCTTGCCGAAGAAGCCCAGTGACACCCACATCCGGGCGGTCTCGATCAGCAGTTCGGAGCCGAGGGTCTCCCGGAACGCCTGGTCCCCGCTGGCCCAGCTGTAGCGGTTGGCCGCGAACGCGATCGCGGCGGCAATGTGGAACTGGGCCGTGCCGGCGGCGTAGTAGGCGCTGGCCTCGAGCCCGTTGATGGTCCGCCACGGGAACAGGGCGCCGTCCACGCTGAGCTCCTTCGCGCGGATCTTGGCCTCGGGCAGCATCTCGTGCCGGAATTCGAGGACTTGGCGGGCGTTGGCCGGGTTGGTGTAGGTCAGGTAGGGCAGCAGGTACACCTCCTGGTCCCAGAAGTAGTGGCCCTCGTAGCCGGAGCCGCTGACGCCCTTCGCCGGGATCCCCGCTACGTCGGCGCGGGCGGTGGCCTGGGCCAACTGGAAGAGGTTCCATCGGACGGCCTGCTGCAGCTCGGCCTGGCCGGTGATCTCGATGTCGCTCGTGGTCCAGTAATCACGGTAGTAAGCCGCGCTTTGGGCGAAGATCTCCGCAAGCGGCAACAGGGCCGCCTCGGCGTCGTCCGCCAGGTCATCCGAGGACTGCCCGACGGCGTAGCTGACGCTCTTTTCCAGCACGAACGGCTGGTCCGCGCCGACGGCCAGCACGTAGCGGACGCTGCTGTCATCCTCGTGCACCTGGGTGTCGAAGCACTGCACGCCCGCGGACGTCCAGTGGTCCACGGCCAGGCCGATGCGCTGTTTGGATTCCGCGGTTTCCCAGGACAGGCGCAGCGAACCGTCGCCGCCGTCGAGCCGCACCGGCAGCAGGACCCGCCCGGCGTGCCGCCCGGCACGGCGCGGGTCGTGGGCCGAGTGCTCGTCCACCGGCTGGTCCTGGCGGTTGATCACCGAGGAGGTCACGTCGGCCGAGATGTCCCGGTCCGCCGCGAGTTCCAGCGAGATGCCGAGCGTGCCGCGGGACTCATGGCCGACGGCGCGGCGTTCCGTGGTGGTCACGGTGGCGCCGGAGCGGCACTGCCAGACGATCCTGCATTCATAGATGCCGGTGCCGAAATCAACGCTGCGCCGGTAGTCCAGGACCGTGGATTCCGCCAGGCCCAGGGTTTCGCCGTCGATAATCACGGTGAAGTTGTTGGCGTCCGGAATGTAGAGGATCCGCTGGCCGGTGCGGGCGAAGCCGTAGGCATTTTCAGCGTGCTTGATGTCCCAGGTCTCGTGGAAGCCGTTGATGAAGCTGCCCGGCAGATCGGCGTCGGCGGCAGCCCAGTGCGCGCCGCGGATGCCCAGGTGGCCGTTGCCGAGGCTGAACAAGGTCTCCAGCGTCCCGGCGTTGCCGGGGAGGTGGACGGTCTCCACGAGCTGCCAGGGGTCGTTGGGGAACCGTGCGCGGTCCGAGGTGATGAGAGCCATGGTTGGGGTTTCCTTCAGGCGGTAAGAGTCTTGGCGTGACAGTCGGGTGGTGCGGCGGGCTAGAGCAGTTCGGCGAGGTCGTTGACCACCAGGGTGGCGCCGGCGTCGAGCAGCGCCTGCCGGCCGGCTCCGCGGTCCACCCCGATCACCGAGTGGAAGCTCCCCGCGCTTCCGGCCTGGACACCGGAGACGGCGTCCTCGACGACGACGCACGCCCTGCTGGGCAGGCCCAGCAGCCGGGCGGCGAACTCATAAGTGTCCGGGCGGGGCTTGCCAGGCAGTCCTGCCGTCACGGCGACGACGCCGTCCACCACCACCGGGAAGAAGCCGGACAGCCCGGCGGCCTTGAGCACTGCCGGGGCGTTGCGGGAGGAGGAAACGACGGCGAGCTTGAGTCCGCGGGCCCGCGCGGACTCGATGAACCGCACGGAGCCTTCGTAGGGCTCGACGCCGCCGGCCTCGACGATGTCATTGAAGACCTTGTTCTTGCGGTTGCCCAGGCCGTGCACGGTGTCATGCCCCGGATCGTCATCCGGCGGTCCGTCCGGCAGGACGATGTTGCGGGAGGCCAGGAAGTCGCGGACGCCGTCGAAGCGGGGCTTGCCGTCGATGTGGTCGAAGTAGTCGCTTTCGCGGTAGCGCGGCGCCTCGGGGACGGTCTTCAGGAAACCGTCGAAGAGTTCCCGCCACGCGTGCTCGTGCACGATCGCCGTCGGGGTCAGGACGCCGTCAAGGTCAAAGAGGATGGCGGAGGCGCCGGCGATTGCGTCGGCACGGCCGGGGGTGGTGCCGTTGGGAAGCTCAGTCATGGATCGAAAGTCCTTTCAGACCTGGGGGAAGTCGGTGGCGGTCACTCGTGAGGGCACACCGTGGACGGGAAGCCTTTGAGTGGTAGTGGCCGCCGGGCGGCGTGTGCCGGCGTCAGCGCCGGCGGCGGGTGCTCTTGGGCTCAACCAGTTTGGTCGCCAGCACGTGGCTGGACGGGCGATTCGGAAGCCCCGGGCGGTGAAGTCTTCAATCAGCAGGCTGGCCGCAAACGCGCCCTGATCGGCTACTGGCTGGGCGATCGCAGTCTGTCCCAGGAACCGGCCCATCCGATGATCGTCTACTCCTATGATGAACTCGTTTTTCGATGCTGACAAACCGAGATCCCGCAAGGCCATCATCGTGCCGAAGGCTGTGCTGCTGCTGGCGAAGATCGCGGAGGGCATCCGGCGGTTTTCGATCAGCTCCGTCATCGCCTGCCGGCCGCCGCCGACGCTGGAGCCGGCGCCCACCACGAGGTCCGGGTCCAGCGTCAGATCGCGTACTCGGCGAGGGCACGTCCAAAGCCCTTCAACCGCTCGTTGGCGGTGGTCAGGGGCAGTTCACCGCGTTTGATGGCACGGTAGACGGTTGACCCGCGCTGCCGCGAAGAGTTCTGCAATCTGCGCCGTCGTGTGCGTCCCTGCTCGGTGAACGGAGACGAGGTGGGATTCCTGTGTATTCGAGAGCTTGGGCTGTTTGCCTCGTAGGCGGCGCTTCGCCTTGGCGACGGCCATGCCTTCCCGGGTCCGGTCCGGATCAAGTCGGCTTCGAATTCGGCGACCATGGCCAGGACGTTGAAGAGGAGCCGGCCCACGGGATCGATGGGGTCGTGGACGGAGCCCCCGATGCTGAGCTTGACCTCGCGGCGGGTGAGTTCGTCGACAATGTCCTTCGCATCGCGCTGTCACCGGGTCAGAGGATCGAGTTTGGCCACGACCAGAGTGTCCCCGGCCCGGGAGGCGGCCTCGCAGGCACATCATCGCCAAGCGCGTGCATAAGTTTTCGCTCATCCTTGTCGCGGAACAGCGCCCTCCTGCGGGATGCTGGCGCCCGGGGCCCTGCAGTAACGCGATTACGGCACCGCCGCGGCGCGTGCCATCCTTGGGGTATGGCACGAACATGGTTGTCGCTGACGGTGGAACTGCTCGGCGGTCGTGGTGAAGAGTTGTGGCCGTGGCCCGGGCGCATCTTCGCGGTCGGACCGTCGCACACCTTCATGGATCTCGCCAATGCCATCAACGATGCCTTCGCCCGATGGGACCGCTCGCACCTGTCAATGTTCACCCTGGCCGACGGCCGGGTAATCACTGACGAAGAGACGGGAGCCGAGATGGCCGGATCGATCGGCGGCCCGATCATCGCACCAATCGACATCGCTGCTGCCAAGGTCACCCGGACGCTGGAGCCGGGGGCTGAGTTTCAGTTCACGTTCGACCTCGGTGACGCCTGGACGCACCGATGCGTGGTCGGGGAGGTGAAGGTCGACCCGCTGGAGGTATTGGGTATCCGTCCTGATGCCCCCCTGCCGTACTGGGGCTGGGGCAGCATTCCGGACCAGTACGGGCGCCGGTGGGCTACCGACGACGGGGAGAGCCGGGCGCCGGGGAAACCGAGCCGGCCGCACCCGATGCTGCTGCACGCGTGGCCCGCACAGGTGCAGGTGCCGGGGCTCGACCTGCCCGAGCTGCGTGAAGCCATCGCGGCAGGAGATGCGGCCCGCTTCCTCGCAGCGGTGACGGGACGCGACATCGATGACGCTCTGCAACAGGTGGGGGCCGGCATACCGATGGCGCTGGAGCATAGACGCCAGGAAGCCGAATCGGTGGCAATGTCGGTCATCAACCGGCTGACTTGGCGCGGCGGCGCTGGTGACCTGCTGCTGGCCGAGGACCTGCTGGCCGGTCTGCGCCGCGTCCCGCTGACAGGCCGGGCGGTGCCGGTAGACCTCGACATGCTCAGCACCGTGCTGGAAGGGGATCTCGACCTGTCGCCCGGTGGCTACGTCGACCTGCGCACCGGGCTGGTGTACGACGACAGCGCCACTGACCCGATGACGGTCGGGGAGGACTCCGCCATCGACGTGGAGGAGGAGCCGGACCGTTGGCTTCGGCTCAACCGCACCGGTTCGCGGAACGGCTGGCGGGACATGGCGGCCTTCGCCGAGCGGCAGCACGATGAGGCCCTCCGAGAGCGGCTGGAACGGGCGATCGAGGGCAAAGGCGCCTTCTTCCGGTTCCGCGACCTCGTCCACGGCGAGAACCTTAGCGAACAGTGGTATGCCTTCTCCACCGACCGCCAGATGGGCCGTGCCCGCGAGTTCCTCGCTGACAATGGCATCCGCGTGGGCTGACGAGCCGGGCTCGGTCAGCGCCGGCGCAAGACCGTGCCGCCCGCCGCATACCCTCAACCGTGGATTTGGTGACGTAGGAGCATCGTCTCGTCCCACCCCGCATTGTCGGTGCGATTGATGAAGTCTGCGTCGATCGGATTCCACAGGATGGCCGCGACGCTTGTTGTCGCCAAGGCGCATAGGCTGAGGACAAGGCGGACGACGGACAGTACCGAAGGCTTTCCAGGGTGATTTGTCGGACGTTTATTCATTGCTTCCCCCGTTTTTATCTCGATGGCGGGCATTGCAGCCCCTGTCACTACGCGGCCGATTGCCCGTTGCGCTCTGCCCGGCGCGAAGTCAGCCGTGCTGGCCGCCTCGATAGGCTTTGAGTGCATCTCCTCTGATCCACGTTCTGGTCAGGAAGGCGTCCAAAACGCAAGAAACGGCGAAGGTCGCCCAGGAAATCCATATAGGTGCGAGGCCCGCAAAAACCAATGCCACGACTGCCACCACGAAGCCGGCAGAGACATAGCCATAGATTCGGCGTGCAGAGGTCGCAAATCGTGCTTCTTGCGTCTCGCGAAAGTAGTTCAGCATCAGTCTCCCCAAGGTTCGAATCGGAGCCTACAGCACTGGTTGCGCCAAATAGCGTTATTAGATGCGTGCCAGATACCGCTGCGATTCACAGATTCGTGGACGGACCGGGCCTCTTGTAGCAAATACGAGCGTTATTGGGCATCTACCTGCGCTTCGTGCACGCGAAGCCGAACGGTGGCGGCTTCGAGTAGCGGTGCGGACATCCCTCGCGCGGTGGTGCGCCGGATGAGACGTGCTGGCGTAAGCCGGTTGACGAGTCCTTGCCCTTCAATAATAATCAGGTATGTGCCTAAGTATTACGACGAGCTCGACGCCGTGCTCCGCGCTCTCGCGGATCCGACGCGCCGGGCCGTCATGGAACGGTTGGCGAAGTCCCCAGCCGTCGTGTCCGAACTCGCGGCGCCGTTCTCGATGGCGTTGCCGTCGCTCATGCAGCACCTGCGCGTCCTTGAGAACGCGGGACTGGTCACGTCGCAGAAGCACGGACGCGTCCGCACCGTGAGCCTGCGCCCGGGCGCCCTCGACGTCCTGCACGTGTGGCTCAGCGAGCAACGAACCCCCGCAGAACACCAAGCCGACCGGCTCGGCATCCACCTGACCCGCACCGCCCCGAAGGAGACCTGATATGACCAGCGTTCGCCTCGACCTGTTCGCCTCGCTGGACGGCTACACCTCGACGACCGGCCGATCACTCGAAAGTCCGATGGGTGAGGACTGGGGTCGCCTCACGGCGGCCTACTCCGCGACCCGCACGTTCCGCGAGCGTGTCTTCGGCGACACCAGCGGCACCGGCACGACCGGGATCGACGACTCCTACGCCGCCGCGTTCTTCGAGGGCGTCGGCGCCGAGATCATGGGCGCGACCATGTTCGGCCTGCATTCGTTTCCCGACGATCCGGACTGGAAGGGCTGGTGGGGTGACCAGCCGCCGTTCGGAACCCCGGTCTACGTCCTCACCCACACTGCACCTCGTCCGTCGATCCCGATGCAGGGCGGAACGACGTTCCACCTCCGCAGCGCCCCCATCGAGGACGTGCTCGCCGAGGCGACAGACGCCGCGGGCGGCCTGGACGTGCGCGTCGGCGGCGGAGTCGGCACCGCGCGCGATTTCCTGCGCGCCGGCTTGGTCGACCAGTTGCACCTCATGGTCGCCCCGATCCTCCTCGGCCGGGGAACTCGACTGTGGGACGACCTACCCGGCCTCGACCTCACCCACAAGGTGACGACGGAAGTGGCCGAGAGCGGCACCACCCACGTCACCTTCACGCGATAGGACGCACACATGACGATCGAACGCCGACTCGCCCGCGCCGAGTTCACCCTGACACGCGACTACCCAGTTCCCGTCGAGCGTGCCTGGGACGCGTTCGCTGAAGAGGACCAGAAGCTCGGCTGGTGGGGCGCCGGCGACGCCATGGAGCCCGGTGAGTGGGTGTTCGACTTCCGTGTCCGCGGACGCGACATCGCCGAGGGGACGTTTCACGACGGTCCGGTCTCGCGGTACGAGGCCACGTACACCGACATCGTCGAGCACGTCCGCATCGTCACGACGTACGACATGTGGCTCGACGGGGTCCACATGTCGACGTCGGTGGCGTCGTTAGAGTTCGAGCCGATCAAAGAGGGCACCCGGTTCACGCACGTTGAACACGGCGTATTCTTCGACCAGTTCTGGGCCGACGGGCCGGGCCGCGAGGAAGGCACCCGGGGCCTGCTCAAGGCTCTGGGCAACTACCTCGCGTGACGCACCTCCCACGCAGCCCCAGCCGTAGACGGGGTGCACATCCCTGCTCGTCGCCGCCGAAGCGCACTAATAATCGCATTGCTGGTAGTTAATCGCATTGCTGGTAGTTAATGGAGTCCACTGGTCAACGATTACGGCTTCTCTGCTGTTTTACGCCATGATCGCCTCAGCTCCGTTCTTCGGCGAGCAGCCAACGTCTACGAAGCTCGCCGAATCCCACCGACTGCTCGATCGCACTCATCGGCCCGGGCCGCTGGTCCGCGGACCGGCTGCTGGCCCGGAAAAGCGCCCGGCTCAGCGTCCTGGCATGACCCAAAACCCCGGCCAAATCGCTGCCCAGGGGACCTCTTCGGATCGGCCAATTGCAACATGAATTGCGGCCTGACGCCCGGCAGCGCCAATGCCAGTGCCGGGACGGCGGCCAAATTTCCATGAATGTGACCGTTAACCGAGGATGGCGATCGGTCCCGATGAATGGCGAGCTCCTCGGACCTGTTGCAGGTTCGCGCGACAAGACTGGCCGAGTACAGCTAGCGCGCCACGCGGTAGCGGAGATAGACGACTCTCGAGCTGAAGGTGCGGGTCTCGATGAGTTCGAGATCCACCCGGCGCTTGCGCTGGGGAAAGAACGGAATGCCACCGCCAACCAGCACCGGGTAGACCCTGGTCCGGTACTCGTCGATCAGACCCAGCGCGGCCGCCTCGGCGGCGAGAGTCGCGCCGCCGATCGCGATGTCGCCCGCCGCCGGGTCGGCTCGCAATCGCTCGATTTCCTCCGCCAGGCCACCGGATGCCAGGCGGGCGTTTCCCTGCACCGCCGACAGCGTGGTGGAGAACACCACCTTCGGGAGCGCCTTCCAGATCGCGGCGAATTCGAGCGTTGAGTAGTCGAGCGATGGGTTCTGGTCGGCGGTCTCCCAGTACAGCATGGTCTCGTACAGCCGTCGTCCCAGCAGATGGACGCCGACCTTGCGTACCTCGTCGGTGGCGAGGCGAAAGACCTCCTCGTCGGTCACCGTCCAGTCGAAGGAGCCGTCCGGCCCGACGATGTAGCCGTCCAGCGACACGGCCATCGAATAGGTCACACTGCGCATCAGGAGTCCTCCTCGGCAACGGTCCTACAGTACCGACGCGCGACGCCGGCGGGTAGAGACAACTCAGGATCTTCCTGCTCTGTGCCCGATGACGTTCCCTTCGAGACTTACCGGGCAATGCTCGCGGCAATGCTTTCCCACTCAGGGTTCGCCTTGCGGGCGTACTCAGAGCGCCATGTTGCCAAGGGTTCGCATGGTGATCTTGTCGTGAACGGGGCAGCCGTGCGGCTAAACGTCGGCGCCGATGGCCTTGCCGAGCTTGGCGATGGTCTGCTCGTTACGTCGGTAGTGCGAGAACTGGCCGATGCGAGTACAGATCACAAGATCTGCGCGCTGCAACGTCGCCATGAACTGTGAAGCGGTGGACTGTGACACGTTTGCACGCGCCTGAATGTGTTTCAAACACACTCCGACCTCGTCCGCTGGCCGATCCTGCGGCGGAAATGAGTTGCCGTCCTTGAGCCAGCCCAGAATTGCCAAGCGGGTTGGGTGGCCGAGCGCTTTGAATGCGCTCACCAGTTGTTCGACACTGAGTTCTCCCATACCTCCAGTGTAGGTCTAAATCGTAATATCGCGATGTCACGATGCTGTGCTACAAATGAGATCGGCAAATCACGTTTTTACGATGAAGGAGAAATTATGGCAACGAGAACTGCATTAGTCGTCGGGGCACGGGGTGTGATCGGCGGAAACTTGATCGAGCACCTCGACCGCGTGGGAGGCTGGACGATCATCGGACTTTCTCGGCGGGGAGGGGCTAGTCAGGGCTCGGTTCGGCATATCGCCGTTGACCTTCTGGACAAAGACGACACCGCTTTGAAACTCGCCAGCCTGACTGGGGTCACTCATGTCTTCTATGCCGCTTATCAGGATCGCGTCAGCTGGGCGGAACTGGTGCCGCCGAACTTGGCGATGCTCACGAATGTCGTCGACGCGATCGAACCGGTGGCGCCGAACCTGGAGCACATCAGTTTGATGCAGGGGTACAAGGTCTATGGCGCTCATCTGGGGCCCTTCTCGACGCCGGCCCGTGAGGACGATCCGCCGCATATGCCACCGGAGTTCAACGTCGGCCAGCAACAGTTCCTTGAGCGCCGGCAGGCTGACGCCGCTTGGTCGTGGTCCGCACTGCGCCCCTCGGTTGTGGCCGGCATTGGGCTCGGCAACCCCATGAACCTCGCCATGGTGATTGCGGTGTACGCCTCTATCAGCAAAGAGCTCGGCGTCCCGTTCCGGTTCCCTGGCAAGCCCGGGGCCTACACAAGCCTGATCGAGATGACGGACTCAGGGCTGCTGGCGGAAGCTACCGCCTGGGCTGCAACGAACCCCGGCAGCAGGAACCAAGCCTTCAACATCACAAACGGTGACATGTTTCGCTGGTCCTCGATGTGGCCGAAAATTGCAGCGTTCTTCGACCTCGATGTAGCGCCACCTTTGCCGATGAGCCTGAGCGACGTGATGGCAGACAAATCTGACCTCTGGGATGCAATGGTTGCGAAGCACGCTCTGGCGAAGACCCCCTACTCAGATGTGTCCTCCTGGCAGTTTGGCGACTTCGTCTTCGCGTGGGACTACGACGTCATCGCCGACACATCAAAGTCGAGGCGTGCCGGCTTCCACACATATGTTGACAGCGAAGCGATGTTCTTGCGAATCTTCCAGAGTCTCCGAGACCGGCGACTGATTCCCTAAGCAAGCGGCAGGGGCCTCGCAGTCAAAGCGCCTGCCCGGACGATGTTACGAAACTGACGCGGCCCCTGGTCCGGCTGCGGCTGGGTTAGTCGGTCGCGCGGTCCGACCTTCGTGCGCGAACGTTGGGATAATGGCTCCATGCGCCTTTATCTGTCGTCGTACCAGCTTGGCGACCATCCAGAGGCGTTCACTGGCCTGGTCCGGGGGAGTGGACGCGGGTGGGTCATCATGAACGCTTTCGACGGGGCTGATCCTGAGATGCGGCGCCTAGAGACTGAACGTCAGGTTACGAATCTCGCGGGCATTGGGCTCGCAGCGCGTGAGCTCGACCTTCGGGCGCACGACGCCGAGAGTCTTTCTGCGGAGTTTGGCCAACCGGACTTCCTTTGGGTTCGGGGCGGCAACGTCTTCACGCTCCGGGCGACTCTGGCGCGATCGGGGGCCGACGCGCTCATTGCGGATCGTCTCGGAGCAGACGCACTGGTCTACGCCGGCTTCAGTGCGGGGGGATGCGTCCTCGCCCCGAGCCTGTTGGGCCTCGAAGAATGCGACTCAACGGAGGACGCCTTGTCCATGTACGGAGCCGTCGAGTTTGACGGCCTCAGCATCCTGGATCGGCCCTTCGTGCCTCACCTTGGATCTCCGGAGCACCCGGAGAGCGAGGCCCTAACCCGAGTGGCTGCTGCTTACGCCCAGGAGGGCAAGACCTATTGGGCTCTTCGCGACGGTCAGGCGTTGGTGGTCGACGGCAGCAGCGTTGTGCTTCTCTGAGCGATCAACGGACGCTCCCGCGGGCTAGAGGCCGCCCGCGACTCTGAGAGTGGCGCCCGTCGTGTAAGCGGCTTCCTCGGACAGCCGCCAGGCGACCGCCCCGGCAATCTCTCGGGGTATGCCAGCACGACTGAGAGGGACTGAACCGGCCTTCGCTGGACGCGGTACGTCAAGCCGAAGCTGTTCCAGAAGATCATTGCCGCCGACCTCCCGCGGAAGCAGGCTGACGTTCTCGCCGCCGGTCAGAAGAAGAAGTAGTACCGGCCGACGCGAGCGGTTGGCAATACTGTCTCTGTCTGCCTTCCAGGTTCTTGACCGCGCAGTTATCGCCAGAGATCCTTGGCTCATGGCAACTCAATACGTTCGAGGCATCGCCGCTGCGGCAGCCGTGCTGGCGGTGCTGAGTGGATGCGCACCGCCGGCAGCGCCGACAAGCGACGTCCCGACAAGTCCGACACCCACCGCCGCCTCGGGTGTCGCTTTCGCTCTCTACACGCACTGTGGCATCTATGAGGCGAGGGTGCAGGAAACATTCTTCGTCGCCGACCATCCGCTGGACGACGGTCAGGGCAATCCCCCCGCAGGATGGGGCAACCCCTACCAGTCGGGCACCATCACCGTGGCAGGCCCAAGTGCCGTCTTCCATGATGACACCGGCCACACGGTGACCTTCCATGAACGACCCGGTGCCACGAGCTTCCTTGGAACCTGCTCCTGAGGAGTAGCTCTCGAGCGCAACGCTCACCGGAACCCGATCCTCGTGCGGGACAACCCCACGCTGCAGCGAATCTGTCCCGTTGGACCTTCCCCTTGCGGTCGATGGTCTCGGATGATTGATAGATGGCTAAGTTGGCGTTCCTGGCGCATAATGGACGTATGAGCACAGACATCGAGCTTTCGGTCAGCCAAGCGCGAAATCACTTTTCTGACGCCGTGAACCGAGCTGCGTTTGGTGGCGAGATCACCTACGTGACGCGCGGACGAGGACATCAACGGGCTGCTGCGATCGTGCCAGCCGAGTTCGTTGATCGATACGAGGCGATGATTGACAGCGAGGATGGTCGGATCGCGTTGGAGCGATTGGCCGATCTCGATGCCGGTCGCACCAAGACCATCTCTGCGGATGAGGCGGCCCGGGCACTCGGGTTGTGAGTGCGGCTGGGCTGTTCGCTGTCGAATATGACCCGAAAGCGCTCAAGGAGTTGGCCAAGCTCGACAAGCCAGTGGCTCGCCGTGTCATCCAGGCCATCGACGCATTGAGCGTCGACCCGCGCCCGAGCGGCGTTCGTGCCCTGGTCGGGTATCCAAATCTGTGGCGAATCCGTGTCGGTGATTATCGCGTCGTGTACACGATAAGGGACACCGAACTCGTGGTTCTCACTTTACGGGTGGCCCACCGGAGCAGCGTCTATCGCAGCCTCTGATCGTGGCCGGTTACAAGCCTCGCATGTGCCCGGTCAGGGTTTCCTCTAGTGATGACGGGTGGGGTACCCGGCCGGACCCTGGATCGCTAGGCTTTGTCCATGGACGGGAGCAAGACATGACCCCACGGACCTACCCACAGGGCGTACCGTGTTGGATCGACACCGAGCAGCCCGACGTCGAGGCGGCAGCCGAGTTCTACGGCGGAATCTTCGGCTGGACGTTCGAGGACGCCATGCCGCCGGGAGCGCCGGGCCGCTACATGATAGCCAAGCTCGACGGCCAGGACGTCGGCGGGATGGCCAGCACCCGGGAAGGTACAGCGGCGTGGAACACCTACATTGCCGTCGACGACGCCGACGCCGCAGCGCAGCGACTGGTGTCTGCCGGCGCCACGATGCAATCGGCGCCCGCCGATGCGGGAGAGGGCGGCCGCGGCGCGGTGCTGGCCGATCCGGAGGGCACAGAGTTTCGCATCTGGCAGGCCAGGCGGCGTCTGGGGTCACAGGTGGCCAACCTGCCCGGGGCCTGGAACTTCAGCGACCTCCACACCTCCGACCCCAGCGCGGCGACGGCGTTCTACGGGGACGCGTTCGGCTGGCAGGTCGATGACCTCGGCTTCGCGCTGCTGATCCGCAGGCCCGGTTACGGCGACCATCTTGCGGCGACAGTCGATCCCGGCATCAGGGCGCGGCAAGCCGGCGTGGCCACCCCATCCGGCTTCGAGGATGCGATTGCCTGGATCGCGGACGCAGCCCCCAACGAACCGTCGCGCTGGCACGTCTCGTTCACCGTGGCAGACCGGGACCAGACTGTGGCTGACGCCGAGCGGCTCGGCGCCCACGTCTGCGGCCGTATGGTTTTGTGAGACAGCTTGTTAGGAGCCCTTCTTCACAATGACCGACCGTAAGATGTATAGCCAGAAGTACAAGGACGACGCC
>NZ_JBEPNP010000021.1:0-75158 GCF_040546335.1 Arthrobacter sp. UYEF20
GTGAAACGCCGGCGTGCTGCAGTCATGCTGATCTCTACTTTCAGTAGACCCCCATTTTAAGAGGGCCCACTGTCCGAGAACTCCGCGGCAGCTCACCTGGGTGCAATCTGTTTTGTTTGGATCCTCATCGGTTCCTGGGTGGCCGTTTTCCCCGGCACCCTGGATGTGCTTTTCGGGCTGGAGTACGACTTTGAAAAGCTCTGGGGTGTTTCGCAGCTGACCTTCGAGGCCTTCACCCTCGGAACGCTCGTGTGCATCCTGGCACTCGGCATCACCGGCTATGTCCGTGGCAAGAAAGTCCGTGACGCTGCGGCACCCAACGAGGTCCCCACGGAGACCGGAGCGTTCCTGCCAGGCATCTGATCTGGCGGCGGTGTGCGAGTATCCCTGACGCCAGCGCCCCAACCTTCTAACCGTCCTGTCCTACGCCGGGTTCCTCACCGAGACCCATTAGCATGCCTCTCTGCAGTCGAAAACACCACCGCAGAGCTGAGATATCCGCAACGCCAAATTCATCCACACTAACAATGAGGTGCAACCATTAGCAGCTCTTTCCTCCTCAGGGTAGCGGTCAAAGAACCAACAGAGAGAGACCAAAAGCTCGATTCGGCTGTGCAGCTGGCAATAATACATGCCATCGAAGAAGGCCATGGCATTCTGGTGACCCAACACAGCTACCGGCACTATGCGGTGTCCGTGAGTCCAGATGTACCTTTCGGGCAGATACAGGAGCAGCGCGAACGGTAAGGACGGGGCCCGTGAACGTTTGAACGGCGCCAGGTCAACATTTCTCTGCCGAACCGTCGCCGTCGCGAACGGTCGCCCCCCGTTTCGGAACTAGCCTAAATCTTCGCCGTCGGGTTGTGAGCCAAGGCAGGGCTGGCTCCGGCAGCTGGTGCGGCTGGTCAGGCTGCCAGGAGTGTTGATCGGGCCGCGGACGTCGCGGGGTTCGGCGTCAGGATGCTGATCCGGTAGTCGTGCTGGAGCGGGTCGACGTGCACCGGCAGGTGATGCGACTTTGCGCACGCGTGCAGCTCGCCCATTGCGTCGGGTTCAATTTGTGCACGGGTCACATCGAGTACCAGCGCCAGTCCGGAGGCGAGCGAGCTGGCGCGCTTGACTACGTCGTACAGGCCATGGACGCTTTGAACAGTCACGTGGCCATGGACCCTGACGTGGGCCTTGGCGCCGTCGAGGTCCACGCGGACCAGTACCCGCAGCTTCTCGTTCACAAAGTTCTCCGCTCTAAATCGGGGCCACCACGCTGTGGCCCCCGGCAACGATAGACGCAATGTGACCTGGATAACAACATCATCCGCGAGTAAGGCGCAACCGTGCCCACGTCTGCCCTCGGATCGGGTCTCCGGGGGAGTCCAGTGTTTGCAAAGGGCTGGAATGCAGTTCGAGTCCTAGCTTGGCATGGACAACATCCTGTGGTGTCAGGACCCAAGGCGCCCCGGCCACTCTTTGCCCGCCCATGGGTCGTAGTCAGCGATGAGCTCCTCCTGTAACGGACGCTCATTTTCGGGGACATGCTGCAGGTTCACCCGCACCCGGTACCAGAGCGAACTCGATCCGCGCATTCCGTCGACGAGCACGTCGGCGGGATGCAGGGCCGGGACGAGGTCCGCATGCCGAGTCTTCCATTCGTCGAGCGCCGCGAGCGCCTCGGGCTTGGTCTTGGTACGTGCCACCTCGATAAGCGGCATCACCGACTGCCGGCGGCCCAAGCCGTCGCCGCCCCGCGGCGGCTTTT
Organism: Arthrobacter sp. UYEF20; assembly: GCF_040546335.1. Taxonomy (NCBI): domain Bacteria; kingdom Bacillati; phylum Actinomycetota; class Actinomycetes; order Micrococcales; family Micrococcaceae; genus Arthrobacter; species Arthrobacter sp. UYEF20. Next base: position 1,757 of record NZ_JBEPNP010000021.1, read on the forward strand.
CGGCGGGGCCGAGCTCGGCAGCCAGGGTGATGAGTCTGTCGAGTGTCCCTACCGCGTCGTCGATGCCGGCGTGGGGGTCGCCCATCACTGCGAAGCGCTCAAGCACCGTGGGCACCGTGAATTGTTCCGGCCGGGTGGAGGTAACCTCGTCCCAAGTGAGCGGAGTTGAGACTCGGGCGTCGGGCAGGGGCCGGATCGAGTACGCCGATGCCACGGTGCGGTCCTTGGCGTTCTGATTGAAGTCGACGAACACACTCTCGCCGCGCTCCTCCTTCCACCACCGCGCGGTGGCGAGGCCCGGAGCGCGGTTCTCGACCTCGCGGGCGAGGGTCTCGGCGGCGAGCCGCACGTCGCGGTACGACCACTGGGGCGCGATGCGCACGAGGATGTGGAGTCCCCGCGAACCGCTCGTCTTCGGCCACCCCACCAGTCCCACGTCGTCGAGCACCTCCCGCGCGACACAGGCGACGTCAACGATCTGCGACCAATCGACCCCCGCCATCGGGTCGAGGTCGACGCGGAGCTCGTCGGGGTGCTCGAGGTCCTCGGCGCGCACGGGGTGCGGGTTGAGGTCCAGGCATCCAAGATTCACCACCCACGCCAAACCCGCAGCATCCCGGATGACGGCCTCTTCGGCTGATGTCCCCGACGCGTAGTGCAGCGTCGTCGTGTAGATAAAGTCGGGGTGGTTTTCAGGCACGCGCTTCTGAAAGAACGGCTCAGCGCCGATCCCCTTCGGGAAGCGCTTGAGCACCATGGGGCGTCCGCCGGCACCCCGCAGCGCACCATCCGCGACGGCGAGGTAGTAGCGAACCAGGTCGAGCTTGGTCAGCCCGGGCTCGGGGAACACCACCTTGTCCGGACTCGAGATGCGGACCTCGGTGCCGGCAATGTCGAGGATCTCGGCGGGGGTCTTCGACGGGTTCATTCCGCCACGCTAGCAATGATCGGATGTCCCAGCCAGACCAGCTATGCGGCAGGCGAAGTTGACCTGGAAAGTGCCCGGGGCAGTTCCGTCAGGCAAGAACACTCGGAAAGGAAGGACCGAAGTGGCAACCGATTACGAAGCCTGTCATTTTCAGCAGGCCATTGCGCTGGCTGACAGAAGCCTGCGGCACAGCTGACGTTAGTTGGTTCGCGCGACCCCATAAGCTGGCTCGCAGGCATAATCTACGACAGGACGCTTTCTTCCAACGCCGGGGAGCTCATCATGGACACGGAATTCGCTGAAGTCATCGATCATGACGTCACCACCATCACGTGCGTATGCGGCAATACCGTCAGCAACGAGGGATTGATTCAGGCCAATTCACAAGGTATCCCCGTTCACATCGGCGGAAACACGCCAGTGCCCGCGGGTCTGGCTGCGTGGCCTGAGGACGAGGATCTCTACACGCTGTGTCCCTCATGCGGCCGCGTTTACCATGACACGGTCATCGAAGAGACAGGGACCGCGCCCGTTGCGTTCCGAATCGATATCACTGCTGGACCGACTGCAGAGGCAATCCGTGTCCACTGGGACCTCAACACTTAGCCCAGTGACCGTGTCCAGGATCACCTGGCCTCACTTCGGCGAATGGTGACTGATCTCCGACGGCACCGGTGCGTGATAGTCGCCCGTATCCTTGATAGATGAGTGACATCGCGCATTCAACCGTCACATTTGATGGCCGCTTCGCCCGGGAGTTCAAGGAGATGGCCATTCCTTGGCGCGCGGAGGAGGCCCCCGCACCGTACCTTCTGGTGCTCAACGAGCACCTCGCCACCGAGCTAGGTCTCGATCCGGCCTTTCTCCGGAGCCCTGAGGGTCTGCTTCTGCTGATCGGCAATGCCATCCCTGCGGAGGCCAGTCCGGTGGCGCAGGCCTACGCCGGCCACCAGTTTGGCTGGTACGCACCCCGTCTCGGCGACGGGCGCGCACTCCTGCTCGGCGAGATCGGGCACGCGGACGGGCAGCTCCGCGACATCCACCTCAAGGGATCAGGACGCACGCCGTTTGCGCGAAACGGCGACGGCCAGGCAGTGGTCGGTCCTATGCTGCGCGAATACATCGTGAGCGAGTCGATGCACGCGCTGAACATCCCCACCACACGATCCCTCGCCGTCGTCGCGACGGGGCGTTCCGTGCAGCGCGAGACGCTCCTGCCTGGCGCCGTTCTTACCCGGGTTGCCAGCAGCCACCTGCGTGTGGGCAGCTTCCAGTACGCCCGGTCCACGGGCGACATCGGCCTCCTTCGCCGCCTCGCCGAATACGCACTAACCCGTCACCACCGGGCCGCCGCGGAGGCCGAGAACCGTTATCTCGCACTATTCCAAGCGGTCATATCAGCCCAGGCTTCATTGGTGGCCCAGTGGATGCTCGTAGGGTTCGTTCACGGGGTCATGAACACCGACAACATGACGATCTCGGGCGAAACCCTCGACTACGGGCCGTGTGCCTTCATGGAAGACTTCGACCCCGGCGCCGTCTACAGTTCGATCGACGAGACCGGACGCTACGCCTACCGCAATCAGCCGGTGGTGGCGGAGTGGAACCTTGCCCGGCTCGCGGAGTCTCTCCTGCCTCTGCTCCACGATGACCAGGAGCAGGCGGTGGACCTCGCGGTGGAAGCCCTCAGCGAGTTCCGCCAGCAGTACAGTGAAGCCTGGTCGGCAGGCATGAGGGCCAAGCTGGGGTTCCGTGAAGGGCTCGACGATGAAGTGACCTCGCCCCTTGTGGACGAGCTCGTGGCTCTGATTCAGGAGTCACGGGCGGACTACACATCGTTTTTCCGGCACCTCGGCAAAGCCGCCCGCGGCCAGGCTGAACCTGCGCGGGGCCAGGTACTGGACCCGGCAGGGTTCGATGCCTGGGTAAGGCGCTGGCGCGCCTTGGCGCCGGATGCTGACGCCATGGACGGGGTTAACCCGGTCTACATCCCGCGGAACCACCTGGTGGAGGAGGCCCTGACTGCCGCTACCGGCGGGAACACGGGTCCGCTGGAACGGTTGATGGGCGCTGTAGCCTCACCCTTCGACGAGCGGCCCGGTCTCGAGCATTACGCCGCTGCCGCCCCGGAAAGCTTCGGCCCTTACCGGACCTTCTGCGGAACCTGAGCCGCTGAGGCAGGTTGCGGCGGGAGTGCTCGAGCACATAGACAGACGCGCTACAACCACGACTTTCCCTCGCCCGGCTCCTCCAGGACGCGCTCGGACTGCCCATTTTCGACGGCGGCAACATGGGTGTCCGGCGGCGCCAACTCCACAAACTGCTCGCGGCCCCCGGCTACGACCCGCTCGCGGCACCCTACGAATAACCCATGAACGCACGTCCGGGACAACTCAGCGAGACCGGCCGCCGTCGCAAACGGTCAATTCAGCCACACGCGGGAGTTGTCGCATCAAACGGAACTCCCGTATTTTCAACGCCGATAGCGGAACGTTTCGTCGCCCTGTCATCTAGGCAAGTCCAAGACGGTTTGCCGTCTGGCACCCCTCCAAGCCGTTCAGTGTCCTGAACGTGTGTGCAGCGTCTGATATTCATTGCCGGGATCCGCGCAACAGATCAATGAACCTATCGGAACCCTTTGGTTCATAGCATTCTTATCAGCGCTCGGATGCCTTCGCGGCTTTGACGGCGGCCTTGGCAGCCTGCTTGCTGGCGCGCACTTTTTTCAGCGATTCGGGATCCACGATGTCGGCGACAGATAGAAATGCACTCTCCTGGCCATAGGGGTCAGCAGCCTCACGCCAGCCTTGTGCCTGGAGTCCGCACTGCTTGCCGAGTAGTGCGAGGAAGATCTTTGCCTTTTGCTCTCCGAAGCCGGGCAATCCCTTCAGCCTGCGCAGCACTTCCTGGCCGTCAGGGTCGTCCTGGTTCCAGATGGCAGGTGCGTCCCCGTTCCAATCGTGCTGCACGGTCGCGGCGAGGTCCTGGACGCGGCCGGCCATGGAGCTAGGGAAGCGGTGGATGGACGGACGCTCCTTGAAGATCTCAACGAAGCCTGCCGGGTCATGTTCGGCGATTGCGGCAGGGGCCATGGACCCGAGGCGCGTCCGGATCTTTTCGGGTCCGGCAAACGCAGACTCCATGGTCACCTGCTGGTCAAGCAGCATGCCGACCAGGAGCGCGAACGCGTCATTGCTGAGCAGTTGGTCGGCGGCGGGGTCGCCAGTGATGTGCAGTTCCATGCGACCATCCTCCCACCTGCTGCGGACCGCGTCATGACACGTACGACAGCAGGGCGTTGCGTGGGAAATCCGCACCTGGTAGGTCAGGCCCGGGCTGTTAGCTATCGCGACGTGACCAAAGCCCAGGCCGCCGCCCTCCAAGAGTTTCTCGACGAACGCGGCCCGGCACTGGAGGGACGCCGGGAGCGTCTGCCGGCCGAAGGTCAAGACCCGTCTGCATTCCTCGACGGCACCATCTGAGCCTCGTTCCCCTGTGGCGGTGTTCGGCGGCGCTGGAATTCAAAGAAGGTCTGGAGGCCGCAGGCTCGGCGGGCAAGTTCGGTGGAGAGCCGATGCTTGCCAGGGATGTTTAGGGCAGACTGGTGGCGTGAACGGAATCCGGTGGGTGCTGCACGTCGATCTCGACCAGTTCATCGCGGCGGTCGAAGTGCTCCGGCGGCCGGAACTTGCGGGTAAGCCGATCATTGTCGGCGGTCGGGGCGACCCCACGGAACGAGCCGTGGTGTCGACCGCATCCTACGAAGCCAGGGCGTTCGGTGTGGGTTCCGGAATGCCCTTACGCATTGCGGCCCGGAAAGTGCCCGACGCTGTGATCCTGCCCGTCGATCAGGAGGCTTACCTCGCGGCGTCTGAAACGGTGATGGCTACCCTGCGCGCGCAGCCCGGCGCCACCGTGCAGGTGCTGGGTTGGGATGAAGCCTTTGTAGGCACCGAGACAGAGAATCCGGAAGCCTACGCCCGGCAGGTGCAGGCCGCTGTCCTGGAGCGAACGCAGCTGCATTGCAGCGTGGGCATCGGCGACACCCTGGTCCGAGCCAAGGTCGCCACCGGTTTCGGCAAGCCGGCCGGCGTCTTCCGTCTCACTGCCGGGAACTGGCTCGACGTCATGGGCAGTCGGCCCACCAAGGACCTGTGGGGCGTCGGAACCAAAGTGTCGGGCCGGCTGGCCAAACTCGGCATCAACACGGTCGCCGAGCTCGCCGCGTCCGACCCCCAAGACCTGGTCCCGGAGTTCGGCCCCAAGATGGGTCCTTGGTACGCGGAGCTCGGACGCGGGGACGGCGCCAGCGTTGTGGACGACACCCCGTGGGTTGCCCGCGGGCATAGCCGGGAGACCACCTTCCAGCGGGACCTGACCGGGCCCGCCCAGGTGAACGACGCCGTGAGGGAGCTGGCAGCGCGTGTCCTTGAGGATGTTGTGGCCGAAGGACGGCCCGTCGTTGGGCTGACCCTCAAGGTTCGGTACGCACCGTTCTTCACCAAGACCCACGCGAGGAAGATTCCCGAGACATTCGACCGGAACGAAATCCTCGCGCGGGCCTTCGACCTCGCAGCCGGAATCGAAGCGGGCCGTCCGATCCGGCTCCTGGGCCTGCGGGCCGAAATGGCAATGCCCGACGATGCCCGAAAGGGACATACGCCTACGCGCGGCGGTTGGTGACGGCGTCGCTCCCTTCCTTACCAGCGCGGATGAATCGCTTCGCGGAAGTAACGGGCGTAGATGTCCAGGGCGCCGATGGCAGGCCCCGTGCCGGCGTCGTACATCGCTCCCGCCGCAGCGTTTGCACTAGCCTGCGCCGCGGAACGGCACCGGGGATGACCGTGGAGACGCCGTCCTGCGCGATCACCCACGCGAGGGCTGCCTGCGCACTGGCGACGCCGTAGGGCACCTGGCCGCTGAACTCCCCGGGGCAGCTTTGACGCCGGTGGCAAAGCCGGCACCCGAGAAGCTTTCACCGACGTCGAACGCGGCCCCGTCGCTGTTGCAGTTCCGGTGATCGTCCTCGGGGCACTCGGTGTCCAGGGTGTACCTGCCCAGAAAGAAACCCGGAGCCAAGCGGCGCCCTGGCGATGTGCCGACCTGTCCCGTGTCACCGAGCGGGACGCTCCTGGTGCCACGGATCCGGCCACGGTGCCGCGGGAGGTGTGGCCGTCATGGGAACGGTACACAGCCGAGGAGGAGCAGACGCTTTCCATGGAGTCCCTGATTCTCCTGGACGGGCGCTGGCCGGGGGCCTGAGGCCGGTGGCGCGGAAGTGGACGAGTGGTATGTCCTGCCGCCCCCTGGTCTCATGGCAGTTGGCATCTGATCATGTAGCTTCCTGCGCTTTGGCCGATGAGCGCCGCGGCGGCCCATGAAGATATGGGATTGGCGCGATCAGGGTCCTGGCTAGTGGGCACTCCGTCTGCGGGAATGTGGCGCCACTCCGGTCCCCTATCTGGCTTGTTCTAGTCCGACGTAGTTGGTCACTTTTTCATGTCCCGGGGTCGTGGTTGCTGTCCGCGGGATGCGGAGGTAACAGGGCGCATAGTGAGTGAGGCGGTGATGCGTTCCGTGCTGGTGAACCACGAAAGTAGTTGTGGGTCGATGGCGCCGATGACGGTTCGCATGTTGGGCTGGGACGTTGCTATTGATGATCGGTTCCAGATGAGCTACCCGGTTCCGCAGGTGATAGACGCCTTCGACTGCGCGTTCGAGCTCTCGCGGGTTCCTACGCAGATGGGGAAATGCCTTGCGAAGAGCTTCGTCCCAGAGGCGCTGTTTGCCGGCGTCGTGGCGCCCGGGCAGGATGAATCGCCAAGTTCCGAGGGACATCGCGGCAAGGATATCTTCGTGGAGGGGTTCTAGCTGGCCCTGTGGCCGGCGTGTGGTGGATTTGAGTGCGCGACGTCTGGCATCGGGAATGTCGCGGCCGGCGATGCGGAGCAGCAGGGCACTTGGATCGATGACCCAGTCGGCTGAATGTAGTCGTCCACTGTAAGGTTCCGGCTGGGTCGCGTTCCAGCTACAGAGCTGCTCGTCGATAGCGTTGCGCAGGACGACTTCGAAAACGTGCAGGGCTTCGTAGACGGCGCCTGAGAGCTCTATATTCCACCTGTAGAGCCGGATGGCCTCATGCAGACCAGGCATTTCTCGAATGTAAGGTGCAAGACGCTCCGGACTGATCCTGTGGTGGAGGACCCGTTCAATGGGTGCCCGGGGAATCATGTCAAGATGCCCGCGTAGCTTTCATCGTGGAATCATTTGATTGTGCCCGGATGGTTCGTTGGCTTTTAGGGCCTTGCTTCGCGGTGGTCAGGGTGAGCAGCTCAGCGCCCAGATCCGGTCCGGGCCCTCGCTGCCGCCTTTCCACGTGCTGTGTGTCGGACTATCTGCAAGGCTCTTGCGGGAAAACTTGAGACCAGGAATGACCGAACATCAAGGGCCGGCACCGAAGCCGTTCCAGTCGCCCGCCACACCAGTGTGGACATTGGCTCTGTTCGGGCCTATTCGTCCGGCTGAGGATCGCCGAGCTCGCCTATTTCAGTGGGAACAGGTCGCTATCTACACGCTCCGGCTGCCCCGCGGCTGAAAATTGTCGACTGGACGGTGCTACTCGGCGGACGGCCGCTGCCGCTGCCGTTTCGTTGCTGACCGCTGTTCCTTTGCGGCGAGGCGCCGACGGTTCGAGCCCCGGGTGGGTTTGGTCGGCCGGCGGGGAGCAGCTTCGGGAGCAAGCCCCGCTGCCACGAGGTCAGAGAGCTTGGCCAGGGCGATCTCGCGATTGCGCAGCTGAGAGCGCCGCTCGGAGGCAGTCACGGTGATCACCCCGGCGATGAGACGTCGTCCGAGACGAGAGAGCAGCATCAGCCGTTGCCCGTCCGAAAGCACCGCAGAGTCGGCGACGTTCCACGAGAGCTCGACGCGGCTGTCCGAGGTGTTGACGTGTTGACCGCCTGGCCCGGACGAACGCGAGAACCGCCAGCCGAGTTCCGACGTGGGAATCGTGAGCGCGGGCGACACCTCCAGATCCATGCAACCAGCGTTGCACAATATGGGCGCGATCGAAGCTCCCATCCGCACCGGATGGGATTCGCCGGATTCAGATTGACGCAGTAGCCGGTATCGGCTAAACATCAGGCTATTCACTAGCCTGAGTTCAGGCTTTAATCGGGGGATGAGGACGGTACCGCTCAGCGAAGCCAAGGACAAGCTCTCCGCACTCGTCGAGGAAGCGGACAGGACGCACGAGATCATCCAGATCACCCGGCACGGACATCCGTCAGCCGTGCTGATGTCCGCCGACGACCTTGATTCCCTGCAGGAAACGATCCATTGGCTCTCCCAAACTGGCATCCGTGAAGACCTGGACTGGTCCAAACGCGATATCGCGGAAGGCAACACGACCAGCGGTGATGATCTCCGGCGCGAGTTCGGGTTGCCGCCGCAGTGAATGAGGCACAATCCGCCGGCCACACGCCGTGGCAGGTTCAGGTCACCAGCCGGCGCTCAAGGGCTTTCGGAGACTGCCGGAGAAGGCAGCCGCCGCGATCGTCGAGTTCGTCACGGCCGTTCTGGCTGACGACCCCTATCGACTGAGCAATCCTTTGACCAACGAGTTGCTCGGTCTGCGCACACGCACGGCGCGGTGACTATCGGGTGCTTTTCACCCTCGATTTCGAAAAGCATACGTTGTACTTCCACCGCATCGAGCACCGCTCCGACGTCTACAAACCCCGATAGCCGTAAGAGGACGAAAGATCCGCGATCGGCTGTTCGCAGAACCCGGTGAAGGTGTGCGGGGCGGGGGAACGGGTATGGTCTTTCGCCCATCTTCAATGCCGGGAGCGGTCTCGTGGGGCTGTTCGGGGGCTTGCCAAAAATGGGCGGGAGAGGTTTCCCGGTTGGTCATGCTCAGCCGGGGCCGTCGAAATCACCGGGACGGCCACAATCGCCCAGAACGCCGTCACATCACTCGCCACCCAGCGGGCCCTATCCGACCGTACGGTGCTCGAATGTGCCGGAACGCTTCACGACTTCCCGTTGCCCGAGGGGGAGGCGTGGCCCGTGCAGGTCCAACTGTTCAGCGTCTCCGAGTCCAAAGGTACCCGGGCCCGGGCATGGGTATGGCTCGATAAGGGTGCACCCAAGTGGACGAACAGTCGATTGTTCCTTGAGACCGGCGACTTTCTCTGCGGGGCCGAAGACGCTGAACGAACGAGGCGGCATCGCATGGATCTCGAAGGCCACCATTGAGGTAGTTGTCCCGGCCTGCGGATAGGGGGATGGAGTGGTCGCCATATTTGTTGTAGGCGAGGTCGACGGCGTCGTCGGCGTTGGTGATGTTGAGCCGGCGCAGGAGCCGGTGGGGCGGTTGCCGATTCCTTGCAGGATAAGGGCGGCACCGCCCAGAGCTTGACATCGCCGTGGACGCCGCGGGCCTGCGGCCGCCGGCCGAGTTCATGGAGGAGGGTACGGATTTGTGCGGCGGTGAGTTCTCCGCCTGTCATTTGGTGGCCAGGCTGCGTTCGCGGATAAAGACGTTCATGGCGGCGAGTTCCGGCGGCGTTTCGGACATTGTGAGTTTCTTCATGGGTTCGCGGATGCTCCGGTAGGACTCTGCAGGCATCCATGCTTCGGGGAGGGGTTTGATGCGTCTGGTCCAGGACGGTGTGGGCTGGTCGAGACGGTGTGCGGTGTAGTTGGTGATGCCGGCCAGGGCCGCGGACCAGTGTGGTTCCTTGAGACGAGGGCTGCGCTGGAGTAGGGGCCTTCCCGCTTTGAGGGATGCGGTGGCGTAGCCGGCGAGCATCTTGATGGCGAACTCGAAGTCTCGAGTGCCGATCAGTTGGGTGAAGGTTTCGGCGTAGTCGCGTCGAGCCGGGTCGTGGTCACTGCCGTGAGGGATGGGCTCGTGCCTCCTCGTTCCCTGGGTCTGCGGTTCGGTTCCTGCCCTACGCCCTGTTCATCGCTGGAACGGCCGCCGGCGACATGACTGCCCAAATGCTGGCGGTCCACCGGGTGGACTGTGCCGGCCGCCTTCCCATGGTTGTGGATTCTGGTCCATGGCCCCCAATCCGGAAATACCGGCACCGGCGGTCTGTGCACGGGGATTTCGTTCGTTGCCGGGGTCAAGGCGGCGAGTACATGGATGAAAAGTGCGGCCAGATCGGAGGCGGCCGGACAAAAACAACGGGACGCATCGACGTCGCGCTCTTGCCCACGCTGGCGCGGCGCGAAAAAGTCGCCGAACTGACCGCCGGATACGGTTTTGTCATCGTGGACGAGTGCCACCATGTCCCCGCCGCGGCGTTCAGCCATGTCATGAACCAGATCCCGGCGCGATACTGGTTGGGGCTGACAGCTACGCCGTACCGGCGCGACAAGCTGGATGCCCTGATATACCACCAGCTCGGCAAGGTCAGGCACACCATTTCATCCGCCGCTCCAGAACAGCTTCCACGCGACGGACGCGCGACAGTGGAGCCGACGCTGGCCTTGGCGCTGCACCGGACAGCCTACATTTACGACGGCGACGCGGACCCCATCTCGACTCGTTCCGGGTACGGTTCGAGGCGGCGGGCCTGGAACCGGTGGTCTTCTCCGGCGCGATGAAAACGAAGGAACGGCAGGCCGCCGTCGACCGTCTTGCCAACATAGATGATGCACAACCGTTGCTGGTGCTGGGGACCGGCTCCTACATTGGCGAAGGCTTCGATTGCCCCAAACTGGATACGTTGTTCCTTGCTACGCCCGTTTCCTTCAAGGGAAGGCTGGTCCAATATGCCGGCCGCGTCATCAGGCCGTACCCGGGGAAAACGGTGGCGACCGTGCACGACTACTACGACGAATCAACTCCGGTGCTGGCCGCGTCATTGAACAACGAGCGCCAGGGTACGTCTCGCTCGGATTCCCTGACCCACGAAAGCTGACAATCAGGTGACTCCCCACTCCCGAGCAGGCGCTGGTCCAACCAGATTCGGAAGGCCAGCCCTGCTGGCGGCCGGCTGGGAATGTTGTAGTGAAATTCTGCCGACGCACATTTAGTACCGTTTTAGCACCATGAAATATGGCCATGAATTTGCGCGTTCCCGAAGACCTTGACCGCCGGCTGGAGCAGCTCGCGGTGGAAGAGCACCCCTCCAAGTCGGCGCTGCTACTTCAGGGCGCCGAACTCCTCCTCCAACGTCGTCACCGCAGCCGCGACATCAGCGCGGGTATGGACTTCGTCATGAGCCACGACGGCGGGCTGCTCAAACGCCTTGAGGATGCATGAGTTCATACCTCGAAATTGAGGACGCGCTGCAGGTGATCAGCCGGTATGGATTCCACATACGTGACATTGGGCTCCTTGCCTCGGCTCTGGCCCGCCCTGCCACCACTGTCATGGGCGCCGCAGCATATCCGCAGCGGCCCAATGAAGGCAGCTGCCCATGAAGCTTTCGTCGAAAGCCCGGTAGGGGTTCGTTCGGCGGTATCGGTTGTCCGCTTCTCCTCGGACTGCGGGGACCGGACGTTGGATTGGCCCAGGGACTAACCGGATTGCTGCCAACACTGCTAGTCGCGGCAGGACAAAGCGCCGGCGTTCACTGGCCGGTCCGCTCGAGATTCCAGACCGTCGACAGCTGTAGTGTTGCTGGATGGAAAGAACACGGATTGCCCGGCCATGCCAGATTGCCAAAGGCCGGCGGAGGTGAAGGACGTCTCGTATCCGCACCTGCGGCTCGACCGGGATGCACTCGATCACAACATCGCAGTGATGGCCGACTGGTGTGAGAGCAGGAATGTGCTGCTCGCCCCGCACGTCAAAACGACCATGTCGGCCCCGATTGTTAGACGCCAGGCGGACGCGGGCGCGGCAGGGGTCACCGTTGCCACCGTTGACCAGGCCGGCACGCTTCTCGACTGGGGTTATCGCAACATCCTGATCGCCAATCAGGTGGTTGACCGCCACGGGCTCAACCGTATTCGCGCGTGGCTCACGGAGGATCCGGCTCGGCAGATCCGCATTTTCGTGGATTCCAAGGAAGGAGTCACCGCTGCCGCCAGCGTCTTTGGCACTTCTGCCTTTGCCCTGGAAGTTCTCCTGGATGTAGGCGCACACGGAGGCCGGACCGGGGTAAGAAGCCTCCGCGCGGCCCGGTCTCTTGCTGAACTGGTCGGCTCAACTGACGGACTCCGCCTCATCGGTGTAGCAGGCTACGAAGGCGTGGTTGCCAACAGCCGCGACAAAGAGATCGTGGCCGCCGTCGATGATCACTGCCGGAAGGTGCGAGACGTATACCTCTCCGTCGCGGACTTGTTCGACACGCCGACCCCGGTCTACTCCATGGGCGGTTCCGCGTTTCCCGACCGCGTTATCGAGTTCCTTCCCACAGACTCCGACGTGCCCGGCACTGTCCGGCTACTGCGCTCGGGCTGCTATGTCACGCACGACCACGGCACCTACGCGGGCGTCAGCCCCGTCCCCGGGCTCATCCCTGCACTCACGGTCCGGGCGGTGGTACTGTCCGCCCCGGAGGACGGGATGGTTGTTGTTGGTGCGGGCAAACGCGACCTGCCCTACGACGCCGGCCTGCCACCCCTGCTGACAGTCCGGAACGCGGACGGCGCCAGCAAACCAGACGCGACGGGCTGCGTCGCAAAACTCTTTGACCACCATGCCGTCCTGACCGGGGCCACGGGAATCAACGTGACCGATATCGTGGAGTTTGGCATCTCTCATCCCTGCTCCGCGTTCGACCGGTGGCCCGAATACATCGTCACTGACAACACTGGTCAGACGGACGTGTGGCACACCGACTTCCACCGGGAATCGATACAGCAAACCACAATCGAGAACTAGAGCCAGCGGACCCTCCATGCGGTCCTCCGGCAAGCTGCGGGCTTATCATGCGTAGAACAGCGCCAATGGCGGTGGCTGCCATGGCGAATCGGATCGGCAGAACGGTGGTGGTGTTGTGTCCTGGACACACGTAACGGATGTTGCGCAGCTCAATGAGGCGCTGGCGTCGGGCGCCACGGAAATAGAAATCTCCGGCAGGCTGAAGGGAATGCCCTCGGTGACCCTGCCGCCCGGGGTGGCCCTGCGCGGCGGCGAGCTGGTCTTCGGGGCCAAGGGCCTGCGGCTGACCAGCAACAACACCCTGGAGAACGTCACGGTGCGAACCTCGGCGCACGAACTCGCCATCTAGAACGACCACACCGTGGCGGACCTGGGCACGCTGCGGCTGGCCAACGTCACCAGCTACGGGCAGGTCTACCTCAGCGCGGAGGGCAGCGTCCGGGCCGGCCGCATCGAGGCCGACGGCGTACACGTGGCCGAGGCGGACACCCGGGGGCGGGCGGACCGGCCCACCGGGTTCGGCGTCGAGGCGCTGCAGGGCGCCTTCACCCTCTGGAACCGGCAGCCGGACACCGCCGTCGTGCTCACCGCACGGCTGGAAAACATCTCGGCGGGCAGCGCCGGGGCCCCGGTGCGCGGCGGCGGCGTGTTTGTCGGTGGGCACGGGGACACGGCGGGCAAGGCCGACGGCGGCGCCGTCACGGTGGAGCTGCTCTCCACCGGGGACGTCTTCTCCGACGGCGGCATCGCCCCGGGCACCCCGGACCTGATCAGCGGCGGCGTCTTCATCATCAGCGGCGCCAATGCCGCGGAGGTGCTGAACCTGGGCACCACCACCACGTTCGGCCAGAACGACATGGTGCTGGACAACTGGGGTGCGGTGGAGAACTGGACGGCCAAGGCGAAGGTCACCTCGCACGGCCCCAGCGGCATAGGCTTCGTCAACTTTGGCGACATCGGCGTGCTCACGGTGGAGGCGCCCATCGAAACCACCGGCCTGGGAGCCCGCGGATTCAACGTTTACGACGGCTCCCTGAACGAGGCCGTGTTCGACTCGATCACCACCCGCGGAGACGGGTCCGTGGGGGTGCAGGTCAGCCGCGACCTGCCCAAGCTGACCATCAAGGGCTCCCTGTCCACCTCCGGCGGTACCGGCGAAAGCCTGGTCAAGGGCGTCCTCATGCCGCTGGCGGCCATCGCCCTGAGCGTGAAGCCCACCGGGCACATCGGCTCCGTTGACATCGGGGCGGACATCTCCGCCGACGGCGACGGGCTGGCCACTGTGGATCTGGAGGGGCCAGTCGGATCGCTGGCCGTGGGTGGGAAGATCATCGCCAACGGCGCCGGCGCCACTGCGCTGCGGATTGCCGGCGTGGCGGGGCCAAGCCTGGACGGCCTGGTGCTGCAGGCCCCCAACGGCCGGGACCTGGCCACCGGATAAGGCTCGGGAACAGCAGGCCAGTCGCTTTCTTGCATGCAGCGGACGGAGAAGTCCTCGGATCGGGCCTTCACAGTGTCGCCAGGAGTCCGGCCGTCCGTTCCAGCGCGCCCGGCACCAGTGAGTAGTAGGCCCAGGTGCCGCGCTTTTCACGGTGAAGCAACCCCGCCTCGACCAGAATCTTGAGATGGTGGGACACAGTCGGCTGGCCCAGGTCCAAGGGCTCGGTGAGGTCGCACACGCATGCCTCCCCGGACTCGCCGGCCTTGACGATGGAAAGCAGGCGCAGGCGGTTCGGGTCGGCCAGTGCCTTGAAAACCAGAGCTCTCCGCTGGGCTTCTTCTGCGCTCATTGCCGGTGTGTCCGAGGGCGCGCAGCACGATGCATCGACCAGCGGCTCGAGAGTTTGCAGAGAATTCATGAACCCATTATGCACATAGATTGACATTGGTCGATATAGCTGGTGATACTTCACATATCGACATTCATCAATCTTGACTGAAGCACAGGAGCACCGTGAGCACCCAGACTCAATCAACGCCACCTGCCACCGGAGAGGCTGCCGTGATCGGCAAACTCTCCGCCCTGGACCGGTTCCTCCCGGTCTGGATCGTGGCGGCCATGCTGCTTGGCCTGGCCTTGGGCAGCCGGATCCCCGGTCTGAACACCGCGCTGGAAGCGGTGAAGATCGGCGAAGTCTCCCTGCCCATCGCTATCGGCTTGCTGGTGATGATGTACCCGGTGCTGGCCAAGGTCCGCTATGACCAGGCACGCCGGGTCATCGCGGACCGCAAACTCATGATCACCTCGCTGGTCCTGAACTGGGTCCTGGCCCCGGCTTTCATGTTCGCACTGGCCTGGATCTTCATCCCTGACCTCCCGGAGTACCGCACGGGACTGATCATCGTGGGTCTGGCCCGTTGTATTGCGATGGTGATGATCTGGAACGACCTCGCCTGCGGCGACCGCGAAGCAGCGGCTGTGCTCGTGGCCATCAACTCGGTCTTCCAGGTCATTGCGTTCGGCGCCCTCGGCTGGTTCTACCTGCAACTCCTGCCTTCGATGCTGGGCCTGCCGACCACTAGCGCGGACTTCTCGTTCTGGGCTATCACGCTCTCCGTGCTCATCTTCCTGGGCATCCCGCTGTTGGCAGGCTTCCTGACCCGGACCATCGGCGAAAAGGCCAAGGGCCGCGACTGGTACGAAGGCGTGCTCCTGCCGAAGCTCGGGCCGTGGGCGCTGTACGGCCTGCTTTTTACCATCATGCTGCTGTTCGCACTCCAGGGCGGCACCATCACGGCCCGCCCGCTGGACGTCGCCCGGATCGCACTGCCCCTACTGGTCTACTTCCTGGTGGTGTTCAGCGCCGGTATGCTGATCGGAAAATGGCTGGACCTCGGCTACGCCAAAACCACCACGCTTGCCTTCACCGCGGCGGGCAACAACTTCGAACTGGCCATCGCCGTGGCGATCGGAACCTTCGGGGTCACCTCCGGTCAGGCGCTGGCCGGCGTTGTGGGCCCGCTCATCGAAGTCCCCGCCCTCGTGGCCCTTGTCTACGCGGCACTGTGGGCCCGCAAACGCTACTTCACCGCCGCCCCCGCTTCCCTCTGATCCCCGCTGCACCCCCAGGAGAACATCATGACCGCCGAAACGACGAAGAAGCCGTCCGTCCTGTTCGTCTGCGTCCATAACGCGGGACGCTCCCAGATGGCCGCAGCCTTCCTGACCACCCTCGCCAAGGGGGAGATCGAGGTCCGCTCCGCTGGCTCCCAGCCCGCGGACAAGGTCAACCCCGCCGCCGTCGAGGCCATGGCCGAGCTCGGCATCGACATGTCCGCAGAGATCCCCAAGGTCCTGACCACCGGGGCCGTGAGGGAATCCGACGTCGTCATCACGATGGGCTGCGGCGACACCTGCCCCATCTTCCCGGGCAAACGCTATGAGGACTGGGAACTCGAAGACCCGGCCGGCCAGGGCGTGGAATCCGTCCGCCCGATCCGCGACGACATCAGGGCCCGCATCGAGGGCCTGATCAATTCCCTCGCCCCCGCTGCCAAGTAACCCGTTCCGAGCACCAGGAGAGTTCCATGAGCACTGAACAGCTGATCATCATCGGATCCGGCCCTGCCGGCTACACCGCCGCGATCTACGCCGCCCGCGCGGGCCTCAAACCTCTGGTCCTGGCCGGCTCGGTCACCGCCGGCGGCGCCCTGATGAACACCACCGACGTGGAAAACTTCCCCGGCTTCCCCGGCGGGATCCAGGGTCCAGAGCTGATGGACGGCCTGCAGCAGCAGGCCGAGAGGTTCGGCGCCGAGGTGGTGTTCGACGACGTCACCGAAGTCACGTTGACCGGTCACCTCAAGCGCGTGGTCACCGGCGCCGGCGAGACCCACGAGGCACCGGCCGTGATCCTCGCCACCGGCTCGGCCTACAAGGAACTGGGCCTGCCGGAGGAGAAGAAGTTCAGCGGCCACGGCGTCTCCTGGTGCGCCACCTGCGACGGTTTCTTCTTCCGCGAGCAGGACATCATCGTCGTCGGCGGCGGGGATTCCGCGATGGAGGAGGCCACCTTCCTGACCCGCTTCGGGAAGTCCGTGACCGTCGTCGTCCGCAAGGGCGAGCTGCGGGCCTCCCGGATCATGGCCCAGCGCGCCAAGGACAACCCGAAGATCCGCTTCGCCTGGAACTCGGCCATCACCGCGATCCACGGCGACGGCAAGGTGACCGGCGTGACCCTGAAGGACACCGTCACCGGCGAAACCCGCGAGCAGGCCGCCACCGGCATCTTCGTAGCCATCGGGCATGTGCCGCGCACCGAACTCGTGGCTGGCCAAGTGGAGCTGGACGCCGAGGGTTACATCAAGGTGGACTCGCCCGCCACGGTCACCAACCTCTCCGGCGTGTTCGCCTGCGGCGACGCCGTGGACCACCGCTACCGCCAGGCCATCACCGCCGCCGGCACCGGCTGCGCCGCCGCCCTGGATGCCGAACGCTACCTCGCCGCATTAGAGGACGCGGACAGCATCGCCACCGCCCTGGTGGAAGAACCCACCCACGCCTGACCCCACACTTCTGACAGACGACGGAGAGGGGGTGAGCTCAATGAGCACAGGATGCTGCAGTGACCCGGGTTGCTGCGACGACTGCCCGGATGAGATGCCGGGCTGCTGCTAACACCCCCCGTCTGCCGGCCCCGTAGGGACCGGCAGGCCCCCACACGTCCTCGAACGCGGCCTGGAACCGGTGATCTTTGAAGCTGGTACATCCGTAGGGGCCGCCATCGGGCAATGGCGCCACATCCGACTCTTCTCACCAGCCTTGGGGCGTACCCCCGAAGAGGCCACGGCATGAACTGGTGGGTCGCGCGGTGGGGTGGTCCTGATTTATGCCGCGCTGCTGGTTCTATTGGCCCACTACGCCCGCCATCACCCGGAAACGGTGGTCATGAAGGAAGCGCTGCGGATGCTTCCGGACCTGCTGGCCCTGCTGCGCCGGCTGGCCGCGGACCGGACCCTGCGGCGCGGGATCCGGGTCCGCCGGGTCCTGCTGCTGGTCTACCTTGCCTCGCCCATTGATCTGGTACCGACTTTATTCCGGTCATCGGGTACGCCGATGACGTCGTCATCGTGGCGCTGGTCCTGCGCTCGGTCATCCGGACGCGGGCAACGGACCATTGGAATACCACTGGCCCGGGACACCCGCCGGCCTTGCCCTGATCCAGCGCCTCGCCGGGACTGAGACAACCACCCCATGAGCGGCCCACGGCTCACCAGCACCCTGGTACGGCCTGTGGCAGCCAGGGACATGCCGATGGACGTGTCGTCTACTAACCGGTGCACCGCCTGCGGTGGGACCAGCTGATCGCGGCGGCAAGGATTACTGCCGCGACCCCGCCCCCAAAACCAGCGGGCGTTGCCGGTGTTTCGGAGATTCGACGGGTGGCTGGACGGTTAAGGTGAATTTTCCTTCGTTCGGGTGTCCGTCGGAGGAGACCGCCCCGCCACAGCAGCTCGTAGGTTCCGGGGCTCCCCCCGGCGACGTTCGTAGAAAGCGTCGAGCCGTAGGCGGCCACTTGCCAAACTGACGGGTTGCCGGCGCCATCGGTGACGTTGGCGGTGCTGAGGTTCAAGTCCTTGGGATCGGCTGGCGGCTCCGACGGCGCCAGGGACACACTTTGGGGTCCTTATCGCGACCGCGTCCGGGGCCGGGCTGGTGGACGACAGGGAGTCGTGCGTGTCCGCTCATGCGTGCTGTTCCGGAGCGGCGCCGTTCAAGCTCACCGTCTGCCCTCCGGGCACGGAACCGCACCCCTCGCAGCAGCCGACTGCGGACGTCGGCTCCGGGCGGGATTTTCCGGCGCCCGTCGCCTCAACGGTGTGCGGGACGGTGCAGCAGACATCGCCGCGCCATGCGCTGATCCCTTCACGGACGGCGACCACGGCGATGACCAAGCCTGCCCCGGCGTCGGCCCACCACCAACCCAGCGTGCTGTTGAGGACCAGGCCGATAAGGAGTACCGCGGAGAGGTAGGTACACAAGAGGGTCTGCTTGGAGTCGGCAACCGCGGTCCTGGAACCTAGTTCCCGGCCGGCGCGGCGCTGCAGCCAGGACAGGACGGGCATGATGGCCAGGCTCAGTGCCGCGATCACGATACCCGGGGTGGAGTGCTGGGCTTCGCCGCCCCCGGTCAGCGACCGGATGGCATCGGTGGCGACGAACGCTGCCAGTGCGAAAAAGGAGACCGCGATCATCCTCAGGGTCAGGTGCTCACGCCGCTCAGGATCCTTGGCCGAAAACTGCCAGGACAGTGCTAGGGCGGATGCCACCTCGATCACTGAATCCAGTCCAAACCCGATCAGCGCCGAAGAGTCCGCGACGCCGCCGGCCCAGAGTGCCACGATGGCTTCAACGACGTTGTAGGTGATGGTAGCCACGGCGAACAACCGGATCCTGCGGCTCAGAACCGCGCGTCGGGCGGGCGTCGGCGCGAGACGCACGGTCATGCCAGGCACGTCCCGTCCGGTGCGCAGCAGGACGGATCCACCGCGAGCACCACGCCGATCAGGTCCCCGATCGCATGGCCCAGCCGGGCATCCGCGAGCTCATACCGGCTCCGCCGCCCGTCCGGAACAGCCACCACGAGGCCGCAGCCGCGAAGACACGTCAGATGGTTGGAGATGCTCTGCCGCGACACTCCAAGAAAATCCGCCAGGTCGGACGGATACGCGGGCGCATTCGCGAGGGCCAAAAGGATGCGCGCGCGGGTGGGGTCAGAGACCGCGTAGCCGAACCGTGCCAGCACAGGCGCATGGGTGAGAGCTTCCATGCCTTCAAAGTACATCCTCGGATGTATCCATGCAATTCTGTACCCTCAGGACGCAGCTGGCCACCGCCTGTCTATCCACATTTGTCGCCTCGTTCAGCCGGCACAAAGCTACGGGTGCCGTGCGATGCCCGTTCAAGGCACAGTCTGGTGCGGTCAGCGGCCGCCCGCGAAAGGCCGCCAATGTGGCTGTCAGGATTTGCGTCCAGCACCGGGCGGGGGCACGCGCAGCACAGGTCAATCGCACGCGGCTCGCCCGGCCATCACCAGGCCCGGGGCACAGGCGGCACCGGTGTGCGGGATGGTATCGACAGTCCGGAGTCCGGCTCTGCCGGCGGACTGCCGCAAGCGGTGCGAAAAAGTTTCTCCGGTCACCCATCCGTGACTCGGATCACAACGAACCCTCAGTGTCACCATGTGAGCCCGTCCATAGCCAGACGTTTGGGCTGGCTCCTCTGGCTGGCGCCCGGGGGAGAATCCTCCGGATGTCATGGTCTCAAAATCGCATTCATGACAGGAGCACACCAATGTTCGACCAGAAATTTATCACCACCGCAATGAGCCGCAGCGCCGAGGATCCGATGGACCGGCGTCTGTTGTTCCGGGCCGCCGGGATTGGCGGCGCTGCAGCTTTGCTCGCCAGTTCACCGGCCCAGGCGTCCAGGGACGCAGAGAAGCCGGCCGGCGCGCCCAGCGACGGGGCGATCCTGAACTTCGCCCTCAACCTGGAATACCTCGAGGCGGAGTTCTACCTGCGAGCGGTCACGGGCCGGGGCCTGGACGACGGGCTCACGGACGGCAAGGGACGCAAGGGCGGCGTCACCGGCGGCGCGGCGGTCCCCTTCAAATCCAGCCTGATCAAGAAATACGCCTGGGAAATAGCCAACGACGAAAAATCCCACGTCAAGTTCCTCCGCACCGCGCTGGGAGGCGCCGCTGTATCCCGGCCCCAGATTGATCTGGAAGCCAGCTTCACCGCCGCGGCAAAGGCCGCCGGCTTGATCAAGGACGGCCAGAAATTCAATCCGTTTGCCAGTGAAGAGAACTTCCTCCTTGGCGCCTTCATCTTCGAAGACGTAGGCGTCACCGCCTATAAGGGAGCAGCCCCGTTGATCGATAACAAAACCTATCTCGAAGCCGCCGCCGGCATCCTCGCCGTCGAGGCCTACCACGCCGGCATCATCCGAACCACCCTCTACGCCCGCGGACAGCAGGATCCCGCCGAGAAGATCTCGGATGCCCGGGACAGCCTCGACGGCTCCGCCGACCTCGACCAGGGAATCGGGACCAAAGACACCGCCAACCTCGTCCCCACCGACGGGAACGGCATCGCCTTCAGCCGCAGCGCCGGACAGGTCCTCAACATCGCCTACCTCACCCCCAAGGCAGTACGCGAAGGCGGATTCTTCCCCAAGGGCGTCAACGGCGACATCAACACCAGCGCCGCCCACTAAAAACACGACAACCGCGGACGACTCACAGTTCCCCAGAGGCGACGACGCATCAGCAGTTGTCGGTTCAGTATGGCAAAAGGGCTGAATCCGGCACAGCTCTCGTTGAGCCTGTTCGGAATCTGGACGTCGTCTGCGGTTGCCCTGGCCTTCAAACCGCGGGTCCTCGAATGTCCCCGCCGCTGAGGGGTTCGTCGCGGCGGACTCGGATTGGAGTCCCCCGCAGTGTGAGCGCCTCCGCTGTCTCGGTAGCGTCCGGCCGGAGGTTGATCCTGCTGCTGCAAAGAACAATTCAACGACGTCGTCCCGCTGGCCGAGGCATTGACCGGATCGCCGGCACGCAGGAGACAGCGGACACGGAGGGATTTTTCAGGTTCTCTACGGCCAGTCGGTCGGTTGCCGGCGTGCCGTTGGTTCCTCCTGGGCCTGTGCGGATCAGCGCCGAGAAATTAGGCTCATCTGAACCACACGTTGATGGAGGACACATGAAAACGTTGCCGCTAATGAATCTCGTTTCTCGCTTCGAGGACGCTGTCTGGCTGGATCCTTGGGTCTCTGGAGCCAGAGGAGCCGTGAACTCGATCGTCCGTTCCCCATGGCTCCGTGATGTGCTCCATGGGGTTCCAGTGGGACACCCGGTTCATCCTCTTGCAGTCCAGGTACCGTTGGGTGCTTGGATATCGGCCGCCATCCTTGATGCCGTGCCCGGAAGCGATCGTGCCGCCGGTGTTCTGATTGGCGTGGGAGCGATCACCGCGGTTCCTTCTGCTGTCGCGGGTTTCACCGACTGGTCGGAGCTTCATGAGCAGCAACAGCGCGTGGGCCTTGTGCACGCCGCGGCCAACATCGCGGCGACAGGTCTGTACATTGTGTCCCTCGTGGAGCGTTCCCGCGGCCGGCAGACACGCGGGAGGTTGTTCGGCTACCTGGGCCTTGCGACCGTTTCGGCCGCGGGATTCCTCGGTGGTCACCTCACGTATCGGCAGGCGGCCGGCGTGAACCATAGCGAAGACGTACCGCACCGTTTCCCCGCCGGCTGGCACGGCCTAGCGCCGGTGAACGAGTTCGCCGATGGCAAGCTTGAGCGTCGCATGGTGGCTCGAATGCCGCTGCTTGTCTTCCGCGAGGGGGAGCGGCTCCATGTATTGTCGGACGTCTGTAGCCACCTGTCCGGACCACTCCATGAGGGCGAGGTCGCGGACCGAGGGGAGCCGTGCGTCGTCTGTCCGTGGCATGGGAGTGCTTTTTCGCTGCGCAGCGGAGAAGTTGTGGGGGGACCGGCGACAGCGGGACAGCCGCGGTTCAGCACACGCGTGATGAATGGCGTTGTTGAGGTGTCCCTTCCTGGGGCGGGTTAGGAGAACTGACCTGCGTGGTCGGGGGTTCCATGTCTCGCACGGCAAGACCATAGATGAACACCTCCGACGACGGGGGTCGTGTCATGGGCAACGTGTGAGCAGTTAGGGCGCAAACGATATCCGAAGCATCGAACGCGGCGAGGGCCAGAAACTCTCTCGACCAAGAAGTTCGTCGAGGTTGCCTCCACTGGTCTGGTCGGCTGTCCGGGGCGTGGGTACGATTAAGTAGTCAGCCGCCGGCCCTGCGCCGGCGGGCAGCAAACCGCAAGGAGCGAGATCATGGGTGTGGACGACAAGATCGGCAACGCCGCCGAAAAACTTGGCGGCAAGGGCAAAGTGGCCGCCGGCGAAGCGACAGGCGATGACAGCCTCAAGGCCGAAGGCAAAGGCGACCAGGCGAAGGCGGACTTGAAGCAGGCCGGCGAGAAAGTCAAGGACGCTTTCAAGAAAGACTGAACCCGCAAGGACGGGGCGTGGCACCCGAAGGCGCGGCGCCCTTCCGATTGGGTTCGAGGTCCCGAGGTGCTCGGGTCCTGTTCAACCCAAGCGTGCGTCCCTGACCGCGGATGCGTCCCGATGCTTCCGCTTGGAGTGCGTTCTCCTCCGTTACCCGTTCATCGCGAACCCTGACGAGCGCATCGTCGGATCCATCGGCACATGGGTGGTCCCTGCGAAGCGGGCTCGCGCACCCGTGGACAACAAGGGGGCGTTTCGGTGACGCAGTTCGTTGAAGGAATCCTGAATGTCCCGCCGCTCCTTGCCTACGTGTTGGTAGTGGGCTTGGTCTTTGCCGAGGATGCGCTGTTCGTGGGTTTTCTACTGCCAGGAGAAACAGCGGCCGTGCTGGGCGGAGTTGTTGCCAGCCGCGGCAACGTGCAACTGTGGCTCATGATGGTGCTGGTCGTTTTGGCCGCGGTTCTGGGGGATTCGGTGGGCTACGAGGTTGGCAGGCATCTCGGCCCGCGGTTCCTTGAACTCAGGGTCTTCCGGAAGAGGCGCACGAAGCTGGAAGAGGCACAGGACTTCCTCCGACGCAAAGGGGGCGCCGCCGTCTTCCTCGGACGCTTCGTCGCGTTCTTCCGCGCCGTCATGCCTGCCTTGGCGGGCACGGCGCACATGCCGTACCGGCGGTTTCTGGCTTTCAACGTCGCCGGGGGCGCTACTTGGGGTGCAGGTTTCGTCCTGCTGGGCTTCCTGGCGGGCAACTCCTATGACACCGTCGCCAAGTCTGCAGGGCGCGATATCGCCGCCGTCGCCGGTGCGGTCACGGTGGTCGGCCTTATCATCTGGAGAGTCAGGACGGCCCGCAGGGAGCCGCACCGCCCGGAAGCCTCCAACGCTGAATGACACTTGCCGACGGCGGCGCGTTGCCGGCGTCGGCGCAGCACTAGGGTTCTGACGCGTGGCACGGGACCCGAAGGGCCGCGGGCCTACCAGGTCAGGTCCTGTGCTTTGATCTCGTAGTGGCCGTCGCGTTGGGTGAAGGTCGCCAGATACCCCCGTTTGACGCCGTTGACAACCATTTGGCAATCGGTATGCGTGTCAACCTTGATGTCGGGAAAGTTCTTGCACTCCACGGCGGAAATCGTCACTCCGGGAGTCTTAGGCCGCGCTCTGGCCGAGATCCGATCGGCCAGGAATTTGCCACTGGTCTGGGGGTCAAATACGACCAGGGAAGGCGGGCTGGTGGCCGTGACGGTGGCCGTCGCAATCGGCGTGGCGGCCGTGGAACCGCAGCCCGTGAGCATCAGGAGTCCAACAAAGGAAATGCCCAGACCAATTCTCATCCGGAGCGCCGCGGGCCGATTCTCGCCGACTGCCCGGCGCCAAATGGCGTGAATGGATACCTTTGGAACGTGGCGATGATAATCGGTGGCCATGATATGTCCCCTCAAACAGTTGCCCTGACCGGATGGCGGCGCGGAGCGTGGGTTTTCGGAACTGAGTTGGAACGCTCGTGAACCCCATGCCGCTTCCCAGATGGTGCCCTCCTGAGCTTGAGGAATCCTTGGCGGAAGACGTAGGCCGATCGCCGGACGGATTGCATCTGCACCGTCACCCCCAGGCCCGGGCGCCCATGGGTCCGCACGGCGGCCCTATCTTTCCGGGTACAGATGGAGGGTCTGGCCGGGCCAATTCAGCGGGCCTAGAATCGGGGTGGACGCAACCGGTCAAGGCACCACGGAGTCGCCCGCAGGGGACCATGACCTCGTTCTAGCGGTGCCGGCTAAGGCGGCTCACAATGACGGACATCCAAAGGCTCATCAGGGCGCTGCTGCAGGAAGACCTGGCGGCACTCCGGCAGCTCGGCGCCGACCTGCGCCTGGACCGCGAAGGCGCGACCGGGGCGGACTCCTGACCGACATGGAACCCACGGGAAACCTCGAATCGGAACAAAAGTACGACGCCGAGACCTCCACTCCGCTTCCGGCCCTGCTGGAAGTCCCCGGTGTGGAACGCGTCTCGGAACCGGTGACGGACCACTTGGAGGCCGTGTACTTCGACACGCCGGCCCTCGCCCTCGCCTCCCGGCGCATCACCCTGCGGCGCCGCACCGGCGGAACCGACGACGGATGGCACCTCAAGTTCCCCGCCGGGCCTGACCAGCGGCGGGAACTCCACGCGCCGCTGGGCCAACCAGAGACCGTGCCGGAGGAACTGGCCGATCACCTGCACGTGTATACCCGCGGCGAACACGTCATACCGGTCGCCCGGCTGAGTTCGCAGCGTACAACCTATTGGCTCTACGGGCCCGGAGGCGAGCACCTCGCCGACTTCGCTGACGACCGGGTCCAGGCTCAAGCCCTGCATCCGCCCGGACCAGGCATGGCCTGTCGTGAATGGGAGTTCGAACTCGTCCACGGCGCCCCCCGACTCTTCACAGCGGCCGAAGCAACCCTTACCGCCACGGGTGCGGGCCGCTCCCGTCACACCTCCAAACTGGCGCGGGCCCTCGGAGACGCCTGGCCGCCAGAACACGTCCCCCGAAATCGCGGGCCGCGGAAGAAAGCGCCGCGGAAGAAAGGACCGGCAACCGACGTCGTGACCGCATACCTCGGCGAGCAGATCACCGAGCTCCTTACCCACGATCCCGGTGTGCGCCTGGGAAGACCGGACGCCGTCCACCAAATGCGGTCGGCAACCCGCCGGTCCCGCTCGGCCTTGGCCACTTACCGCAGACTCTTCAGGAAAACCAGTGTCCGGAGACTCCGGGACGAACTGAAATGGCTCGCTTCGATCCTCGGCCCGCCCCGCGATGCAGAAGTCATGCGCGAGCGGTTGCGCCAGCACGTCCGGGAGCTGCCGAAGGGGCTCGGGCACGGACCAATACGCGAGCCGATCGAGCACGAGCTCGGCACCGCCTACAACGCCGGCTACAAGAGGGTGTTGAAGACCCTCGAGACCGGGCGCTACTACCGGCTCCTGGAGGACCTCGAGGATTTCCGCGACTACCCGCCCGCCACGGCCCGGGCCTCCAGACCCGCGCGTAAGACGACGACCAAACTGGTCAACAAGGACGCCCAGCGGCTGGACCGCGCGCACCAGACGGCCGCCGACTCCGGCGACGGCACCTCCCACGACACCGCGCTGCAGCAGGTCCGCAAGGACGCAAAACGGCTCCGGCACGCAGCCGAGTCCGTGACCGCAATCCATGGGAAACGCGCCCGCACGCTGGCCAAGGCAGCCAAGCGGCTAGAGAAAGTCCTGGGACATCACCAGGACAGCGTGAAGGCCCGCGCATTCCTGAGCCACCTGGCCGCCGCTCCCGACCTGCCCGGTCGCACAGCGCTCGCCTACCGCCGGATCGAGGGCGTTGAGGAACGCCTCGCCCAAGCCGCGGAGGCGAAATACCTCAAAATCCGGAAGAAGGCCTACGGCATCCGACTCGACTGATGAATTACCGGTCAGTCCACCATGATCCAGGGAAACCAAGCCGGGCCACCCCAGCCTCGCTACGTAGACCGGCGTTCTGAAGCGCGCCGGAGCACAGCAGTTGCGATGTTCACCAACGCAGCCCGCTTTCGGGAGGTGTCTTCGGCAACGCCCATACTGTGCCGGCGATGAACTCCTTCGAGGCAGAGACGCCGATCAACGCGGGCAACTCCACTCACCGCCGTGGTCCGCAGCCCGAGGGTGGCCGGCCGCCTAAAGTTCCGCGACGACGGCGAAACGATCTCCGCGACGACGCAAGCCAGGCTACCCAACGGGCGGCCATTGCGGAAGCGCCGTCGTCGGCATACTGTCTGGCACTCGTGCAGGGACGACATTCGCTTCCCGTGGAGCGGCAGGGTACTGCTCGCGATCGAAGAGGTGTTGCAACAAGGCCGTCTCCGGTTCCCAGGGATGCTCTTTGACCCGACGCCGCAGACGGACCCGGAGCTGTTCCAGTTCAGGCCCGGTACTGTTCAGAAGGCTGTCTATGATTTCGAGTACCTGTAAGCGCAGGGACGTGCCTGCATACTCGTCGGATTCGGATTCGGATTCGGATTCGGATTCGGATTCGGTTTCATGGGACGGTGACGGCGTCGCCGCACCGTTGCCATAAGCGGGAAGCGGGCAGGGTTCGCGGTAGAAGTCTTCCCCCCGGATCATGTCGCTTCTCCGTGTCCGCTCGGACAGCCGGCGGTCCGAGTGGTAGGCATCGGCGCCGCGGCGAACGCTGTTCGTGCTCCGTTCATTGGGAATCACCGGTCTCCTACCCGGGCCAGGACGTCAGGGGCGCGTGTCCGCCCAGAAATAATTGACGGTCGCTGTCCAGCCGGGCCGGAAGCCAGAGGGTGAATCTGTTTCCGCTTCGCGGCGCAGAGTGGACATGGACACTGCCCGCGTGCGCCTCTGCGATTGCCTTGACTATCGGCAACCCGGGACGCTGTCTCCCGCCCACGGCGTTGGGACCGGAGACCGCGAACCGCTCAAATATCCGCTGATGCTCCTCGGCAGGAATCCCCGATCCTGTGTCAGCGACAAACAGTTCCAATCCTCCGATCAGGGCAGACGCAGCCCCCGCGGCAGACGGGCGGTTGCGCATCGCTGCGGCTGGCGGTTCAGCCCAGACGCCGCCGAGAGAGATCATGTCTAGCTCCGAGGTGGACTGCACGGCATTGGCGGCGAGCTGATCGACTGCCTGGGCCAAGCGCACGGGATCGGCAAGGACCCAGCCGCCCGGCTTGACGCTGAGGATCCAGCGCCGGCGGCCCAGGCTGCTGGCCCGGTGCATGGCGTCGTGCAGGAATTGATCTACGTCGATCCATTCGGCGTGGATGAAGTCCGGGCGTCCACTTCCAGCCAGAACCTGGAAGTCGCTGACCAGGAGCTGCATGCGGTCCAGCTCCTTGAGGACTAGATGTCGCGTTCGCGTTCGCGCGACGTCGGCGACGTCGCCGTCGTCGTCGGCACTGAGTAGCTCGATGTGCCTCCTAACGACAGCGACGGGAGTCCCCAGCTGATGACTGGCATCGTCGAGAAATTGGCGGATGTCGGCGCCGCCACGTTCGAACCGATCCATCATGGCGTTGAAGCTGGCGGCGAGCATGGCTACGTCGTCGTCAGCGGAGGAAGGCAACGGGACTCGTTGAACACAATCATCGAGCGACAGACGCTCTGCGGCGTCTCGGAGACGCCGGAGGGGGCGGAGCAGCCGTCCCACAACCAGGTACGCAACGAGGCTTGCCGCGAGGAGGGTCAGGAGGGAAGTTGCGCCGTACGTGCCGAGCGACTGTAGGATCTCGCCCCGTTGAAGACCGGCGTCGCCCCGCGCTAAGACCGGGCCTCCTTGGCCGGAGGTTGCGAGCTGGCCCGTGGAGGCGGCGAGCCGCACGGCCCCGTCGTCCAGAATCAACGGCTCTCGGTTGGCCCGGTTGTCGAGCAGCACCACCTGGACGGCGTGGGTCGCGGCTCCGGAGACCAGCATCCCGGAGGCCATGAGGGTTATCAGGGTTGTCACGATCCGCGCCTTGACGGACCCTAGCGCAGCTTTGAGCACACCGGGCCACGAGCCGGCAGGTTGCCTGGCGCCGAGGCCCCGGGGGACGGCCGGCCTGACGGCCGCCCCCCCGGGGTCCAACGCCAGGATGGTTACTGGACACGGACGGCAAAGCCGGTGGCGGTGCCGCCCAGCGGAGACTCAACGCTTACGGTCTGCCCTGCCCGGCCTACAGCAGTCGATGAACCTCGGATGGAAAACGATCCCGTAGCGTCCACGACGGCCGTCCCCAGGACGGTTCCCTCCAAACCGCCGAGGTGCACGGTGACCGTCTGACCGGCCTGCTTGGAGCTGGTCCCGTCCACTCGCCATTCGCGCTTGCTGGCCGTGTAGCGGGCGGAGCTAACCGCCACGGTGTCCGCCTGGGCGGTCACTGTCACCTGGGCGTCGCTTGAGGACCCGTCCGGGCTTCCGACCGTCAGTTTGAAGGTCAGCGCGCCCGCACTTGCAGGGTACTTGTAAAGCGGGAAGGTGAACGAAGGACGGGCGGAATTGGCGCCGGTGAGGGCGGCCGTGGGATCACCCGGGCCCACAATCTGCTTCCAAGAATAGGTGGCTGCGCCGTTAGAGCCGCTGCCATCCAAGGTGACCTTGGCTCCGCGCTGCGCATTTAGCTGGTTTGGTCCGGCGTTGGCTACCGCCGGGGCGGAGGCTGTGACCGTCACCTTCACGATTGCCGTACTCGGACCGCCCGGCCCGTTGACCGTCAGGGAGAAGACATATTCACCCGGTGCAGGTGCGGTGAAGCTGGGCCGGACCGCGTTGGGGTCGCTGAGGACAACTGCCGGAGGACTGCTCCACGAATAGGTGGACACCGGACCGCTGGAAGCGGATCCGTCCAGGTCTACCTTCTGGCCTTCGGTGACCGCTTGATCCGCGCCAGCCTGGGCCACCACCGGAATCGGAGCACGGGCACTTCCCGTCACCTCAACAGGAATGACAACCTCGCCCTTGGCATCGGACCGCACGGTGACAGAAGCCGGAGGGGCCGGGAGACGGCCCGATGCCAGCGAGCCCGATGCGAGTTCGCCGAAGCCCACGGCCGTCAGGGTCCGTGCGCCAGCTGTGTCGCTGGACACCGCTTCGACGGAGAGGACACCGCTGTCGGTGTTGAAGGTGGCCTTGCCGCTGACCTTGTCCACGACGTCGATCTTCTTCGATGACGCCGGAACATCGCTCGAGTTCGTGACAGAGACCGAGGCCGGCGGCTGGGGCCCCTCAAAGGCGATCCTGGCGAAGTAGGTGCCGCCGGATCCCTCCAGTGCCGTGGGGCTGAAGACGGCGTTGCCGGCTGAAGCATCAGAGAACAGAATTGACTGCGGCCCGGCTTCACTCGACGCGAAGACGTCCACCGTCCCTGAGCCGAGCGATGACCTTGAATACGTTGCCCGCTGGGCGGCCACCCCGCTGTTGGTGGCGAGTTTTCCCTGCACGGTAAAGAGGTCGGTCTCGATGCAGTCCGCCACCGGGCCCGGAACGGAAGGGCATGCATCCGCCGTGGCGCTCGGATTGATCCCCGGACCCTCGATGCGGAAGATATTGGACCCGTACGGGCTGCCGGTGATCTTGTGCGGGGTGGTGCCATCGCCGACGTAGGTGTTCTTGCCGTTTGCGTCAGGCTTGAGCGCGGGATCGGTGGGGTAGGTGTCCCAGGTCAGGAACGGTCCCACCCTTCCACCCAAGGCGCCCGAGAAGTCGCCCTTTCCGCCGATGCCGATGTCCTCCGTGTCGGAGACGAGGCCCGGCTTGGACGTCCGGACGGTCTTGGTGCCTGCCGGTGTGGTGAATTTGTAGTCGACGCCGTCCCTGGCATTCGTGATTTTCAGTCGAAGCCGCGCAAAGGTGACCTGGTCGCCGTCGGCAACGGGCCCGTTGAAGAACGCCTGCTCCAAGGCGATGGCGGCGAGCGCTGTTCCACCACCGGCCGTGTCCATCGTGCCGCTGGTGAGGGAGTAGAAACCTTCGTCCGGGTAGTTCCCGGGGAAGGAAACCGGAGCGGCCTCATCTGGCAACGGCCCGCGGGCCGGGCACAGCGGATCGGCCTGCGCTATGCACTTCTCCAGCCTGAGCCCGGTCTTGTCGCGGTACCAGACCGGGTAGCCGTCCGTCGCATCGACCGGGCCCACCTCCGCGAGTCCGGGCCCGTTGGTTCCGGGCGGGCCGACAGCGGCCGAGGCTAGGCCGGCCAGCGAGACAACCGCGAAAATCGTGAGCAAGAACCCAAGTATTCGTTTCATGTCGATATCCATCCTGTGCTGTTCTGGCCCTCCGCACTGGCGGGAGGAACAGGGTGCACCGGCCGGCGCACTTGTGACCGTCACGGTATGGACGCGGACTTGTAACTATCCTGTGGTCCGGAAAACGAGTCGCGGTGGCGAGGCGGTGATTTCCAAGGGTTTCCCTAGGGCGCCGCAGGGAAGGTTGCCCACATGTCACGGTCAGCTACGCTCCAGCGCGGGAAAATCCTCGTTCCGGCAATCCTGCTAGTCCTCGTGGGGGCTCTTGTGGCCAGCCTCTTCATGGCTACGCCGCGAAAACCTCCCGCCCCGTTGGGCGCCTCCGCGGGCGTCACCGGGGGACTGGCGCGCATCAACGGCGTCATACCGGCCGAGGCCGACGGCGGGATGCCCGCCGCCGCCTCTGCGGCACTCGCGAGTCCGCCCGCCGAGGGGCTTCACCGAGTACGCCTACTGGTGGAGCTGACGGCGCTGGAAGAGGGCGGTCTGGCCTATGATCCGTCCGGCTACTCCGTGTCGGGCCTGGGCGCAGGAATGTGGAAGGCGCTCTGGTTTTCTCCCGCTCCCGCGGGCGTGCCCCAGGGTCAAAGCATCAACGCCACGCTCGTGTTCGAGCTTCCGGACCGGGCCATCGATCTGACGCTGGAGCTGCCAGGGGGGCCGGGACTGTCGTTGGGGGCGGCACACCACCGGGGACGCGGCTGACTACCCGCAGCACATCGGCGGCAGGACCCATGGAAAACGAGTACCGGATACTCGTGCCGGGGGTTGCTGGATGGAAAAAGCTTGGGGCACTAATTCCGTCCGAATTGCAGGTCTCAGATGCTCCCCACCACTTCGCAGGAAAGTGCACGTCCACCAACCGCGTGTGGGGACTTGCTGCGCCAATGTGTCCTTGACGTCCGGATCCTTGGTCCACTGCGAATCCAACGCGGTGGCGAAATCCTGGATGCCGGTGAGCTTGGCGGTCCCAAACCCCGGCAAATCCTCGAAATACTCTTACTCAATCTCGGCACGCCAGTATCCAAGGACCGTCTCATTGACCTCTTGTGGGCCGGCCGGCCACCGGCAGAGGCGTTGCCGACGCTGGAAAGCTACGTCAGCGTCCTGCGGCGCCATCTGCAGCCCGGCCAGGGCAAGTCCGGTCCGCTGCGGACCGTCACGGGCGGCTACATGATGGATCCCGCTCTGGTGGACCTTGATCTGAGCCGCTTTAGTGATTTGCTGCGCCGGGCATCCAAGTGCGAGCCCCCTGAGGCCCTGGAGCTCCTGCAGGAAGCTCTGGGCATGGCATCCGCGCCCCTGCTGGGGGACGAGCTGACGGCACCCTGGGCAGAGGAGGAACGGGGCAATCATGAGCATCGGGTCTGTAGAGCCCGGGCGCAGGCCGCAGAATTGGCCCTGGCGCTGCATGAGCCCGATCGGGCGGTCCACTGGGCGAGGGAGGCCCTGTCCTGCGATCTCCTCAACGAGAGGGCCTGGTCATCCCTGGTGTTGGGGCTGGAGGAAGCAGGGCAACCGCTGGAAGCGCTGAGGGCATTTGAGCAATGCCGGCGCGCCTTGCACCGGGAGATGGGGTGCGCCCCGGGAGATACCCTTCGCGCCGCGTACGCCCGCCTTCTGCGGCTGACCGGCGGCATCGCCACGCCGGCACCTGCACCGACGTCGGCAGCCCCAGCGCCTGGAACCCCAACATCCGCCGCCGGCGTCCACAATGGCGGACCCGCGGCCGATGTGGCAGCCATCCGCATCCTGACGGTCGATGACCACAGAACGTTCACCGAGCTGCTGACCGGTGCTCTGGACCGGGAGCCGGACCTTCGCAGTGTGGGTTCAGCGGTCTCCGTGGAGACTGGCGTGCAGATGTGCCGCGACCTGGCACCCGACGTTGTGGTCATGGACTATCACCTGCCCGACGGCGACGGGCTCACGGCGGCGATCCGGATCCTGGCGCAGAGCCCGGATATCCGGATCATCATGCTGACGTGAGACCCTTCCCAAGACGTCCTGCGGCGGGCAGCGACCATCGGAATATGCGGCTTCCTGCCCAAAGACGGCTCGCTGGCCACCATGCTTGACACACTCCGGCACGCCCGGGCAGGAAACATGGTGGTACATCCATCATTGGTGGCGCAGATGGGTGTTACACACTCAGCTCCCGAGGGGGTCCCCCCAGCGGCCCCCCTAAGCCCCCGCGAGTTGGACGTTTTACGGTTGATGGCCGAAGGACATGAGATGCGCGTGGTGGCCAGCACCCTCGGCATCTCGATTCACACCTGCCGCGGTTACGTCAAAACGATCTTTTCCAAACTCGGCTCCCACTCGCAAAGTGAGGCCATGGCCGAGGCGGAACTCCGGGGCATCCTGAGCGTGAAGTCCGATGTCCAGGCCTTCTGAAGCGGAGGACGGCGTGAGGCCAAAGGACTTCCCGGGCGCGGCTGAACGCTTCCAGGTCCGGGCTGCCGTGGCCAAATTCCTCCTGATGGGTTTTCTCGCCCTGCTTCTTGTGGCGACTCCCGTCGCGTTTTGGATCCGTGCAGCGGCAGAACGGCACGCTCTGGACAATGCACTTCTCCTTACCCAGCATGTGGCGGACCTGGCCATCACACCACTGGTGGACGAAGCGCTGCTCGCCGGGGAACCTGCAGCACTGGACGCACTGGACCGAACACTGCAGCCCTGGCGCAACGACGCCTCGGTGCTGCGTATCAAGGTGTGGGAAGGGAGCGGACGTGTGGTGTATTCGGACATGCGCTCGCTGGTAGGCCAGCACTTCGAATTGCCGGACCGGGGCCGGGACCTTTTGGCCGGGGGGCCGGGGACAGCTTCGCTTGAACGCCAGCAGGAACTGGAAAACGAGTACGAGTTCGCCTCGGGGGAACTCGTAGAGGTCTACGTCAGCTCCGCAGCCAGCAATGGTACTCCGCTGATCTTTGAGGCCTACTACGACGACGACCCAGTCCGGGACGAGGAGCAGGCAGTCCTGTACAGCATGATCCCGCCGCTGCTGCTCTCGCTTGCGGCTCTGCAGCTCGCCCAGCTGCCGCCGGCGCTCAGGCTGGCCCGTGGGATTCAGAACCATCAGGCGACCCGGAACCGGCTGCTCAAGCGTGCTGTTGAAGCCTCCGATCTGGAGCGCCGAAGAATCGCCCGGGATCTGCACGATGAGGTGATCCAGGACCTCTCGGGGCTGGGCTACGCCCTGGAGTCTGAAGAGCTCCACGGACCACCCGAGCAACGGCCTGTGCTTGGCGGGGCCCGCAGGATTCTGCAGCAGACCGTCCACTCTCTGCGGGCCATGACACGGGAGCTATATCCGCCCGACCTTGAACGGCTGGGGCTCAAGACTTCCCTGGAACGGCTCGTGGAACCACATCAGGAACGCGGCCTCGCGGTGCGCCTCCTGATCCCGGACGATGGACCTCCGGACCTTGGATTGTCGGCTTTGCTCTTCCGTGTGGCCAGGGAAGCGCTGTCAAACAGTGCCAAACATTCCGGCGCAACGATGGTGGTGGTTTCGCTGCGAACGGACCAGCGAGGCTCGGAGATAAGCATCTCGGACAACGGCAAGGGATTCGACACGGCACGGGGCGCCGGCGACGGCCATCTGGGCCTGCGGATACTCCAGGACACCATCCGTGAAGCCGACGGAGACCTGGAAATTCTCAGCGTCCCCGGCGCGGGCACCACCGTGACAGCGCGGCTGTTGTCCCGCTTCGCGGCGACTCATTGACTGGTGCCTCGGATTCTCAGGTTTCCTCCAAGGTCCGTGACTCCGGCGCAGGATATCTCCAAGCCGGGTGCGGCAACGTCGGGTTACCGAACAAAGGAGACCGGCCATGTCCATATCACGTCGTCAGGTTCTGTTGATCGGGGGATTGGGCGTTCTCGGAGCCGGTGGCGCCATGTTGCCGCTCGGCTCGGTCGAGGCCAAGTCGGCCAGCCGGCTCAGTTCCAGCGAGATGCCGCGTACATTCCAGTCAGCCTTTGTCCAGGCCCCGATCCTTCAGCCGTACGCCACCGGTATCGATTCCGCGGACGGCTTGCCCGTCAACTACTACAGGCTGACTGAGAAGGCCGCCATGGCCAACATACTGCCGCGGCTGCGCACACCCATCCTCGGTTACAACGGCTTGTTCCCCGGACCGACGATCAGCCTGGATCAGGGCACAAAGGCCGTGCTGAGGATGCGCAACCAGCTGCCCGCCGCGCATGCGCTGGACGGGCACGCCTTGTCCACGTCCACCCACCTGCATGGTTCTGCCTCGAAGCCGCAATTCGACGGGTACGCCAGCGATATCACCCACCCGGGGTTCTACAAGGACTACCACTACCCCAACTTCCAGCCGGCCCGCACGCTCTGGTACCACGACCACGGCGTCCACTTCACGGCCCTGAACGCCTATTCCGGGCTCGCCGCGCAGTACCACATGCACGATCCCATAGAACGGAAGCTCCTCCCGCAGGGCAACTTCGACGTCGCGCTGACGGTCAGCGATGCCATGTTCGCCGCGGACGGATCCCTGGGCTATGACGACAACAGCCACTCGGGACTGTGGGGGGACGTGATCCTGGTCAACGGCAAGCCCTGGCCTGTCATGAAGGTGCAGAAACGTGTCTACCGGTTTCGGATCCTGAACGGCTCCATCTCCCGCTCTTTGCGGCCCACGCTCAGCACCAGTGATCCCGTCGTAGTGGTGGGTACCGACGGCGGCCTGGTCCCTGTGGCGCAGCCCGTGGCCAGCTGGCGCCATGCTGGATCGGAGCGGTACGAGATCCTCATCGACTTCCGGAGATACAAGACGGGGCAGCGGATTGAACTCCGCAACTTGTCCAACAAGAACAACGTGGACTACGACTTCACCAACAAGATCATGGCCTTTGACGTCACGGACGAGCCGGTGGACACCTCGGACCCCACCTGGAACCGGATTCCGACCACGCTCGCCAACAGCGAGGCCATGTCGCTGAAGACCGGGGAATCCGTGAAAACGCGTAAATTCCGGCTCAAGAGGAACGACAGCACCCAAATGTGGACCATCAACGACGACAGCTGGCAGGACGTCATCGCCAGCGGATACAAGAAAGTCATTGCCGATCCCGAAATGAACTCGGTGGAAATCTGGGAAATCGAGAATAAGTCCGGCGGCTGGTTCCACCCCCTCCACATCCACCTCGTGGATTTCCAAATCCTCAGCCGCAACGGGGCGCCGCCGCTGGCCCACGAGCGCGGCCCCAAGGACGTCGTGTACGTCGGTGAAGGCGAGACTGTCCGGCTCCTCATGAGGTTCACCCCGCACAAAGGCCTCTATATGATGCACTGCCACAATTTGCCGCACGAGGACCACGACATGATGGCCCAGTTCAGGGTGGGCCTGAAGGAAACCGACCCGGACGAGGATCATCCCATGACCGCCGCGAAAGCGACCTGGGACGATGATCCGGGGTGAATACAGGAGAACGGACCGGCCGTGGCAGGCGTCGCGCCCGCGCCGCCGTCCGCCATGGCCAACCGCGCGGACGGACTGCGTCAGCCGACGGACCCGGCTCCTCGTGGCGGCGTTGATTACGGTCCTGGCTGCACTGGCCATCCGCACCTGGCTGGTGGAACCTGTCACAGTCGCCTCGGACAGCATGGCCCCGACCGTTCCCTCGGGCGCCGTCGTGTTCCTGTACAAGCCGGCAGCAGCAACGGGCTGGATCCGGAATGGCGTAGTGATCGCCTTTGCCAGCCCGGTCGATGGCCGGACCGCCATCAAGCGCGTCATCGCGGGGGAGGGGCAAAGCGTAGCCATCAGGGACTCGGAATTGTTCGTCGATAAAGTTGCCGTCCCGGAGCCATTCATCGACCACAGCCGGATAGACGGCACCTACTTCGGGCCCGAGACTGTGCCCGCCGGCTGTGTCTTCGTTCTTGGGGACAACCGCGGCGTGTCAATCGATTCCAGGGACTTCGGAGCTGTGCCGTTGACGGCGATCCAAGGCACGTTGCTGACGGGCCAGAAATAGACGCTGTCCATAACGCCGGCCGCTCTGACTCCTGGCCCTGACGCCGCGGGCCGGCGTTGGCTCCAAGTTTTCCCGAGGCCGCATGTGGACGATGAGGCTTACCGATTTGCCGACTTGGGGGAGCGATTTTGAATTTGATTCCGCGCACTATTTCCAGCCCTGTTCTCAGCCGCCGCCAGTTCGGACTGGTGGTGGGTGGCGGGGCCTTCCTGCTGGTAGCCGGCGGGACCTACGGCGTCATATCCCGCAGTCTACCTGGCAACGGGGCCGGTCTGGCTACGGCCTTCGGAACACTGTCGGTGGTTCAGGCGGGCCGCCTGACCAGACTTGATGCGCAGGGACGGCCCGCCTCCAAGTCACTGTCAGCCGCGGTTGCGCAGCTCAGCGCCGGAGCAGGAGCGGTGGCTGCGGCCGTCAGCGTGCCCCGATCCCAGCGGGACGACGACGCCCAGCGCGCCTCCGTCGCCACCCATTCGCACGACGGCGGAAATCTCCCGGATACCGACTCGCCGCAACCTGGCAACCTCACGTGGGGCGACGTCGTCGTGCTTGAAGTGGCCCTGAAGAATGACCGGCCGGGACCCGTGCTTTTCGGCCCGGGACAGCTCCGTTTGAAGCTGATCCCGTCCGGCATCACCGTCACCCCGCAGGACTTCGACACGGGCCCCGGCACCATCGCCGCCGGCGCATCGGAGCATGTCTGGATCAGCTATCTGGCACCCAGCGATGCGGGTGACATGGAGCTTGAGTACTCGGAGCCGGAACGGGACGGACTGCTGAGCCTTTCGCTGCCGCACCTGACCGTAAGCCAGGTGAAGTCATGAGCACTCTGGACATTCACATCAACGAGGGATTCCTCCCCATGGTGGACGGCTCGTTTGTCTACCACCGGGGCTTCGGCGACCGGCCTACATTGGTCCGTGATCCCAAGCCGAGCCTCGCGGTGAGCCCCAGTGTGTTCCTGCGCAACGGGTCCGTGGTGGCGAGCCGAACGTACCCCCTGAACGCGGCCGTCCCGCCCCGGGGACGTCCGGCGCCCGCTGCCAAGGACCCGGCCAACGCCGGGGAATTCCTGGTCCGCCGGGCGTACTGGGCCAGCTTCTTCCCGGATCGGACCCTCATCGCCGAAACCGGCAGCACGATCAGCATCCGCGTGACCAACCACTTGGCCCAAGAGCATTCGCTGCAGTTCCTCAACGCCGGCCCGCGAAACGGGCATGTAGGTACCGGCGCCATCAAGCCGGGCCAGAGCAAAACGCTGGAATTCAAGGCCCCGAAGGAGGGCGCCTACCTCTATTGCGATCCCGGGGCTGATCCGGCTGATCCCACGGCCGACCCGGTCCAGCGGGTTCTCGGCCTCTTCGGGGCCCTGCTGGTGACGGATCCTGCCTCACCGTGGCGTCCTATGCCGGGCGGGCCGGAATTCGAGCGCCAATGGTTGTGGTTGCTCCACAACGTAGACCCTGTGTGGGCGGCCATCGCGTCCCGCAACGGAACCGTAAATCCCGACAAGACTCCCGTGTATCCGCGGTACTTCACGCTCAACGGCCGCAGCGGATTCCAGTCGCTGGCCGCTTCCACGGATGAGGCCCTCAACACGCTCCGTGAAGAAGATACGCTGATGTCCGGTTCCGCCCGACAGATCGATGTCCGCGATTTCAGCCGGGCGGCTACGGTTGGCACCGTCGGGACGGGCCAGCTCATGCGCTTCCTCAACGCCGGAATCGTGCATCACCAGCTCCATTTTCACGGAAACCATCTCTGGACGGCAGGCCGCAACGGCGAGATGTTCCCCCGCTCAGGCGCGAGGGGGAGAGTGGACGCGGATGGCCACGTTGTGCTCCAGCAGTGGGAAGACACGATCGAAATGCACCCCCTGGACCGGAAGGACTCGCTCCTTCCGCTGCGGCGCCCCCCGGAGGCAATTGATGAGGTGTGGAATGCCCGCACGGAGGACTGGGAGTACCCGATGCATTGCCACGCCGAACCGTCCCAGGTGGCCAGGGGTGGAATGTATCCAGGCGGACTGGAGGGCCACTGGACGGTCGCTGCCCCCGGCCCAGCCACGGGTGGCTCGGATGCGCACCAGCTGTACCGCAGCCAGGTCGACTTCAGCTCCGACCAGATGCATGAGGGAAGCCCCGCGACGGAGTTCCGCCAGAAACCGGATGTTGCCCATGAGTTTAAATTCTTCAACCGAAAGATGAAATTCGACGACGGCGGCGAATTCGAGATGTGGACGTTCGAGACCGAGGACTCCGGGCGGATCTTCCCCGCGCCCCTGGTGCGGCTCACGGAGGGGCAGCTGTTCCAGGGCACGATCCACCCGAGCAAGAGGGTCCACACGATCCACTGGCACGGCATCGAACCGGATCCACGGAACGACGGCGTCGGCCACACCTCCTTTGAGGTTTCCG
Source organism: Arthrobacter sp. UYEF20 (assembly GCF_040546335.1). Classification (NCBI taxonomy): domain Bacteria; kingdom Bacillati; phylum Actinomycetota; class Actinomycetes; order Micrococcales; family Micrococcaceae; genus Arthrobacter; species Arthrobacter sp. UYEF20. Next base: position 40,755 of record NZ_JBEPNP010000021.1, read on the forward strand.
GCTCTTACACCTACCAGTGGCGGCCGGAACGGGGACAACCGGGGAATCCGAATGTGGGAACGGCAGGCACGTACTTCTGCCACTGCCACGTCAATACCACCCTGCACGTACAGATGGGGATGTTCGGTCTGCTGATCGTCGACCCGGCGGTCCATCCGGACTTCCCGCTGACAAAAGGGGCCCGGTCGCGCAGAGCCTTCGTCGACGGGCCGGAATATGACATCGATACCGAAGCTATCCTGGTCCCGTACTCGGTGGATCCCCGCTGGCACGAACTCAACCATGCCGCGGGGCTCTCGGGCGACGACGCGGGGCTGGACAAATTCGAGCCGAAAAACTTCTATCTGCTGGGCGGCGAGCTGGCACGTTCCGCCAGCAAGGAGGGTCCCGCCTTCCTCACCCGGGTCCGCGCACGCATGGTCACCGGAGACACTGTTAAGCCCACGCTGCTCCGCCTGCTCAACGCCAACTACTTCCCGGTGAACGCCTACTTCACAAACGAGGCCGGAGCGCGGATTGCCATGGCCGAGGTGATAGCGCACGACGGACGGCCTTTCCGCGACACGTCAAGCCCTCAGGACCCGCACAGCCGATTTCTGCCACGGGTCCCCTGCGGACAGCCATCATCAATTTCGGTGCCGCCGAACGGTACGACATGCTCCTCTACCCTCCTGCGGCCGGGACCTACTGGCTCACGGTTGACCTGCTGGACTGGATCACCGGAAAGGCCATTGCCACCCGTCGGATTCCGGTCGTCGCCAGCTGACCTGGACGACCCCAACCGGAGTGCCGCTCCTGCCCGTAGCCTTACTTGGGGCGGCCCGCAGGGCCTATATTTGGGCGTATAGAACCGTCGACAGGAGCACCGCATGATTACCCTGCAGATCGAACACCAGGTCCGCGACTTCGGCATGTGGAGGAGGGCTTTCGACAGTGACCCACTGGACCGTGCCGCTTCGGGGGTACGGTCCTACCGGATCTCGCGTCCGCTCGACCAGGAGGACTACGTGATGCTGGAGATGGATTTCGATACGCAGGAGGCCGCCGTGGACTTTTTGGGCCGGCTGCAGAACGACACGTGGAAAACCGGTGTGACGGCGCCGGCGCTGGTCGGTGAGCCATCGACCAGGATCATAGAGATGGTCGCCATCGAGAAGGTGGCAACTTAATAGCTCCTGCACACCGCCGCCGTGCCGCGATCTCCGGATTCGCAAGCGTCCCCCGAGACTGTTCTCCGGGGAGTCGCGCCAATCATCCGCCGCTTTCCCGGAGGTGCTGGATGAGGGCGTCGAGGATCGGCAGTTGTCCACGTACCAGCTTGGTGCGGGCTTCGGCCTCCCTGGCCCAAGCGGCGTCGTCGATCTCAGGGTAGCTTCTGACTGTTCCGGATCCCCTCGGCCATTCCAGTGAAAAGGTGTTGCTCACGATTCGTTCGGGTTCAAAGTCCGACTCCGCCGTGAAGACCGTGATGATCTTGCCCGAGGGTTGCCGGAAAATGCCCAGCGGGATGTAGTCCGCGGAAGGTGCAGGGGTGCCTATTTCCTCGGCGAACTCACGCCGCGCGGCCGCCAGCGGGTCCTCGTCTTCCAGGTATTCACCCTTGGGAATGGACCAGGCGCGAGCATCCTTGTCGGCCCAGAACGGTCCGCCCATATGGGCTATCCAAACTTCCAACTCCGATGTAGGGCTCCGCCGGTGCAGCAGAATGCCTGCACTCCGAACTGTCATGTGACGTCCATTTCCCTAGGGTTTCCCTGCGCCAGCAACACGAGGAAACAGATGCTTAGAGCCTGGGAAGAGTGCCAGACGGTGGGGACTGCGTCAAGGCTCAGCCGATGCCCGCTTCCAAGGCCTCTCGTCGGACCCGGGCAGTCCGCCCGGACATGCGGCGTTCCAGGTAACGCGCCAAGTGGGAGATGAGGACGTTTGTGACCACGTACACCGCGGCGATGATCAGGTACGTCTGGATCAAGTGGTTGGTGTAGGCCGTGAGATTGTTGGAGGTCTTCATCAGCTCCGGATAGCTGACGGCGTACCCCAGGGTGGTGTCTTTGAGCAGGACCACCAGTTGGGCCACCATGGAGGGCACCACGATCCTGATCGCCTGCGGAAGCACGACGCTGCGCATGACCTGGCCCTGGGACAGGCCCAGGCTCAGCCCGGCCTCGCTCTGACCGGACGGCAGGGCCTTGATGCCGGCCCGGAAGATTTCGGCCATCACGGCCGAACTGCACAGGGTGATGGGGATGACCAGCTTCCAGAAGATGTCGGGGTTAATCCCGTATTGGGGGAGTCCGCTGACGAAGATATAGACCACCAGCAGAAGCGGGACGGAGCGGAAGAACTCGATCCAGCCCGTGGCGATCCGCCGCAGGGACGGGCGCACTGAGAGCCGGCCGAGGGCGAGGACAAGTCCCAGCGGCAATGCAAAAACCGCGGACGCCGCCGCCGCTGCGACCGTGTTGCCCAGGCCGGCAAGCAGGAAGAGCAGGTACGGCCCCTGGGTGAATTCAACCCAGCGATCGGCCGCGAGCTGGCCTGCCTGCCCGAACCGCAGGAGTGTCACGGCCGCGAGGCCGGCTATGCCGAGCAGGCTGAGCACGGTGAGGATCCGGATCCGGCGTCGGGCCCTGGGCCCGGCGGCGTCGAAGAGACTGTCCTGGGTACTCACGGCTGGGACCCCTTCATCGTTGGACCTTCAGCCGTTCTTCCAGCCGCGCTCCCAGTCCGCCGGCCAGCAGTGAAATGACCACATAGGCGACGGCGGCCAACAGATAGGTGGTCAGTCCAAGGGCCGCTTCGTTATTGATCTCCGAAACCTGCAGGGTGAGGTCCTTCACGCCGATGACACCGGCCAGCGAGGAGCTGAGCAGTATGCCAATGAACACGTTGACGATCGGCTGGATCACGCTGCGGAAGGCCTGGGGAAAAAGCACGAAGCGCAGCACTCCGAAGAAGTCCAGGCCGATGGAGCGCGCGGCCTCAATCTGGCCCACCGACACCGCATTGACCCCTGTTCTGATGGCCTCGCAGGTGAACGCGCCGCCCAGCAGGATCATCGAAATGGCGGCGCACGTGAACAGATCGAACGTTATGCCGATGTCCGGGAGCCCGAAGGTCACCACCACCAACAGGCTGATCAGCGGGATGTTGACGAAGAGTTCCACGTACAGCCGCCCTACTGCGCGCAACGGCAGTATGGGGCTGACGCGGCAGGCGGCGATGGCGGTCCCGACCACGAGCGACCCGAAAAAGGCCACGGCGGTCAGCCGCACCGTCACCCAGAGGCCCGCCAGCAGCTCGTCGAGGTAGGTGGTGAACAGCTGGTCCATAGACCCGGCCTCAGGCCCCGATGGCGGGCGGCTTCGGCGGGTCGGTCTTGAGTACCTGGCCTACGGTGGCTTTCCACAGTGCGTCCCAGGAGCCGTCTGATTCAACGATCTTCAGCCATGCATTGACGAAGGCCAGGGCGTCCGTGCCCTTGTGGAGTCCGATTCCGTATTTGTCGCTGTTGCCAAAAGTTTCGCCGACGATCTTCACGTCCTTGTTCTTGGCCGCATTGGACAACAGGATGGACTGATCAATCACGTAGGCCTCCACCCGGCCCTGCTGGACCGCAGCGAGGCACTTGGGATTGTCATCGAAGGTTTGCACGTTCGCTTCCGGGGCCACCTCCTTCAGCAGGGTCACACCGGTGGACGCGCTCTGCGTTGCCACCGTTTTGCCTGCGAGGTCCGCGACGGACTTGATGGAGGTGTTGTCCGCCTTCACCAGGATGGCCGATTTGGACTCATAGTAGGGGCCGCCGAAATCCACTTTTTCGGCGCGCTTGGGGGTGATGGAATAGGTGGCAAAGATGACATCCACAGAGTTGTTCTGCAGCAATGTCTCGCGTGTATCCACGGTGACCTGGGAAAGGTTCTCCTTGGGCTCGCCGATGATGTACTTGGCCAGGAGTTGTGACAGGCCGGCATCGAACCCCGACACCTTGCCGGTCCCAGGATCCCGCAGTGAAAAGAGCGTGGAGGTGTCAGTGCCGCCACGCAGCAACTGGCCCTTGGCCTTGATCGCCTTGGCCCAGGCGCTCGCCTGCACGATTGAGTCCTGGGCAACGGCGCCCTTGGCCAGCACGGCTTCGAACGCGGCCAGATCGATGACCGAACCGGCTGCCGCCCCGCTGGCGCTGGCAGAACCGGATGCGACCGGCAGCGTCGGTGAACCGCCACAGCCCGCGAGTGCACCGGCACCCAGGGCACCAAGCCCCAGCGCAAGCGCTCCCCGCCTGCTTAACAGACTGGACGAAAACCTCTCAAGTTCTGACATAAGTTGGTCCTCTCGTGGCCGGCGACACCCAACCGATCGCCGTCGTCGGTTCCAAGCTATGCCTGAATCCCCATCGAATTGGCGAATGCCACAGAAAACAGTCCCGGATCGTAACAATAAGCCGGCTGAGAATCGTCCGGGGTTAAGGCACCAAGTGGGGAGGCCTATGCGGACTCCGCGCGACTTAAACGCCCAACTCTGCCTTGAGTGCAGCCACATGGCCCTTGGCGGTGATGTGGTACTTCGCCAAGGTGACCGCGCCGTCGGGATCGAGAACGACGGTTGAGCGCACAATCCCCTCCTCGATTTGCCCGTCGACGAGCTTTTCGCCCCAGGCGCCATATGCGAGGGCCACGGAATGGTCCTCGTCAGAGAGGAGGGGGAAGGTGAGGGTGAAATCGCCGGTGAAGTCCTTGAGGGACTGGGGTGCGTCGGGGGAGATGCCGAGCACTTCGTAGCCGGAGGCTTTCAGTGAGGCAAGGTTGTCGCGGAAATCGCACGCCTCTGTGGTGCAGCCGGGCGTCGCAGCCTTCGGGTAGAAGTACACGATGACGTTCTTGCCGCGATAGTCGGCAACGGAAACCTGCCTGCCTGCGGCGTCCGGCAGGGTGAACTCCGGCGCCTGCATGCCGGGCTGGAGCTTGGTGGTCAGCTGGGGGTTCATGGGTTCCTTTTGGGTCTGTGGGGGTCTGTTTACTGACGATGTTTACCGACAATGTTTATAGTCAAAGAGAGTCTGCCGTTGCACTATTGCGGACTCAGATGTTGTACTCCGCGGGCCCGCGCACCGTGGCATGGGGCCCGGGAACGAACCGGTAGCCTCCGCCGCGCACCGTGGCGACGGCGTGCCGTGCCCGCCGCAGCTTGCGCCGCACCCGGCCGACATAGACGTCGATGGAGCGAGATGCCGCCGCCGGGGAATCGAACGATTCCAGGAAACGCCGGAGCTCATCGCGGCCCACGGTGCGGGAGCAATTCTCCACCAGGTACCGCAGCAACTTGAACTCAATGCCGGTCAGTGCCACGGGCTTCCCGTCCAGCAAGACCTGAGCGGCGGCAAGGTCCACGCACACCCGGCTGGGCTGACCCGCCGTCGGCGGGAGGTGGGTGGCGCCGTCGTCGTCCGCTTGCGGGGAGTCCTCCGAAGCGGACGACGACGGCACCGGGTTTCCGCCGTCGGCGGAAGTTGCAGCCCCGGGGGCAGGCCAAACCTGGGCTTCCGCCTCCGGGGCAATGCTCCAAACGTGTTCCAGCAGCAGTTGGGCGGCGCGGGCCATCACTGCGTCTTCTACCTCCTGCCCGCGGCCCGGGGTGACCCAGACGGCCACGCCGTGCGCCCTGAGCCGCGGACCGAATTCCGGAATCGGCGCCGGATGCGCATACATGCCCCGCGGGGAATGGACTTCGGCTGCCATGCAGGCCGTCAGATTCCGCCGCGGCGGAGGAGGTTGCCGGTGGGGGTGTGGCCGTTGATCAGGGTGCCGCGGAGGTAGGTTTTGCGGACCACGCCGGAGAGGGCCTTGCCGTCGTAGGGCGTGATGGGGTTTTTGTGCTTGAGTTTGGTGACGTCCACGACGTAGGCCTGGTCGGGGGCGAAGACGGAGAAGTCGGCGTCGTAGCCGAGCGCGAGCTGGCCCTTGTTGGTGAGCCGGGCGAGTTCGGCGGGTTTGGCGGCCATCCAGGACAGGACCTGTTCCAGGGTGATGCCGCGGTGCCGGGCCTCGGTCCAGATCAGGGACAGGCCCAGCTGGAGCGAGGAGACCCCGCCCCAGGCGACGGCGAAGTCGCCGTTTTCCAGGTCCTTCAGATCCAGGGTGGACGGGGAGTGGTCCGAGACGATGCAGTCGATGGTGCCCTCCTGCAGGCCCTTCCAGAGCAGTTCCCGGTTCCCGGCCTCGCGGATCGGCGGGCAGCACTTGTACGCGGTGGCGCCGTCGGGGATCTCCTCGGCCATCAGGGTGAGGTAGTGCGGGCAGGTCTCGACCGTGAGGTGCACGCCGTCGCGCTTTGCGCTGGCGATCATGGGCAGCGCGTCCGAGGAGGACAGGTGCAGGATGTGCGCGCGGGCCCCGGTCCAGCGGGCCCGCTCGATCACCTCGGCGATCGCCTTGTTCTCGGCACCGCGCGGGCGGGAGGCCAGGAACGTGGAATAGTGGTCGCCGCCCGGATGCGGCGCGCGGTCGATCGCGTGCGAGTCCTCGGCGTGGACGATCATGAGCGAATCGAAGGACTTCAGCGCGGCCATGTCCTCCTCCATCTCGTCCGCCTCCAGGTGCGGGAACTCGTCCACGCCGGAGTGCAGCAGGAAACACTTGAACCCGAACACGCCCTCGTCATGCAGGGGCCGCAGGTCCGCCTTGTTTCCCGGGACTGCGCCGCCCCAGAAGCCGACGTCCACGAACGCCTGGTCCGCGGCGACTTCCCGCTTGAGTTTGAGGTTTGCCACCGTGGTGGTGGGCGGGATGGAATTCAGCGGCATGTCGATGATGGTGGTCACCCCGCCGGCCGCGGCGGCCCGGGTCGCGGAGGCGAACCCCTCCCACTCGGTCCGGCCGGGCTCGTTGACGTGGACGTGGGTGTCCACCAGCCCGGGGATCAGGGTCTCGTCGTCCGCGAGCTCGATGACTTCCCCTCCGGTGAGGCCGTTGCCCAGCGGCTCGATCGCCACGATCTTCCCGCCCCGCACGCCCACTTCACGCGCGGCGATGCCGGCGGTGGTGAGGATGTGCCGGCCGCGGATGACCAGGTCAAATGTCTCTTCAGGCATGGATGGCCTCCTTCGTGTCAGCGTTCGTTGCAGGAGCCAGGGCCGCCAGCTGCTCGCCGATGCGCCGGCCGAGGCGTTCCAGCAGCGATCCCGCTTCCGCTATACATGTGTCTACATTGCGTTCCAGCTCCGTCAAAGCATGAACGTCCCGGAAGCCGGACTGCCGGAGCTGTTCCGCGCCCAGCGTGGTGCGTCCGCAGACCGCGATGACGGGGACCCCGGCGCGTCCTGCTGCCCGGGCAACACCCATGGGAGTCTTGCCGAGCAGGCTTTGTTCATCCAGGCTGCCTTCGCCGGTGATCACCAGGTCCGCACCGGCAAGCCGCTGCCCGAGTTCGGTGAATTCAAGCACGACGTCGATGCCCGGCCTGCGCGTCGCGGCCAGGACCGCGATGGCGGCGTAGCCCGCGCCTCCCGCGGCCCCGGCGCCCGGGGCTTCCGCTGCTTTCACGGCGCGGGGGCCGATCTCCTTCGCGAGCACCTCGACAAAGCGGGACAGCGCGGCGTCGAGCGCGGCGACGTCCGAAGGGGTGGCGCCCTTCTGGGGACCGAAGACGGCGGGGGCGCCTTCGGGGCCGAGCAGCGGGTTGTCCACGTCGCTGGCCAGGATGAAGCGGGCCTCGTCCAGGCGGGTGTCGAACCCAGAGAAATCGATCTGGTGTAGCCCGGCCAGGGCGCCGCCGCCGGGCGGGAGTTCCCGGCCGTCGGCGGCGAGGAGCCTGGCGCCGAGTCCCTGGAGGATCCCGGCGCCGCCGTCGGTGTTGGCGCTCCCGCCGACGCCCAAAATGATCTGCCGGCACCCGGCGTCGAGCGCTGCGCGGATCAGTTCACCGGTGCCCAGGCTGGTGGCCCCGGTGGCGTCCTTGATGCCGTCCGGCAGGACGGCGAGCCCGGACGCGGCGGCCATTTCAATCACGGCTTCGCGTCCGCGGACCGCGAACTCGGCCCGGAGCGGCTGCCCGGTAGGGCCGCTGACCACAGCGCTGCGTCGGGTGAAGCCGGAGCCGACGGCGGCATCGAGGGTGCCCTCGCCGCCGTCGGCCACGGGAATCCGGAGGACATCCAGCTCACCGCGGGAGCCTGCGGTTCCCCATGCTGCCCGCAGCCCTGCTTCCAGGTGACGGGCGACGTCGGGGGCGGATAGGGAGCCCTTGAACTTGTCGGGGGCGATAACCACGCGCATGCTGGTTCCTCCTTCCATTGTTTGCGTTAGGCCAGCGAGGAGAGGATGGCCGTCGGAGCGTCTTCGCGGGTCTCAGCCAGGTCCTCGAACTCGTTGACGGCGTTGATTTCGGTGCCCATGGAGATGTTGGTGATTTTTTCCAGGATCACTTCGACTACCACGGGGACGTTGAACTCGCCCATGAGCGCCTTGGCCTTGCCGAATGCCGCGGGCAGGTCGTCCGGGTTTTGCACCCGGATGGCCTTGCAGCCTAGGCCCTCGGCGACCTTAACGTGGTCCACGCCGTAACCGTTGGTCTCGGGGGAGTTGATGTTCTCGAAGGCCAGGGACACGTTCTGTTCCATCTTGAAGCCGCGCTGGGACTGCCGGATCAGGCCCAGGTAGGAGTTGTTCACCACGACGTGGATGTAGGGGAGATTGAACTGAGCGCCGACGGCCAGTTCCTCGATCATGAACTGGAAGTCGTAGTCACCGGACAGGGCCACGACGGTCTCGTCCGGCTTGCCGCGGACCACGCCCAGCGCGGCCGGGCCGGTCCAGCCCAGCGGGCCCGCCTGGCCGGCGTTGATCCACTTCCGCGGGCCGAAGACGTGCAGCATCTGGGCGCCGGCGATCTGGGACAGGCCGATGGTGGACACATAGGTGGTGTCCTTGCCGAAGGAGCGGTTCATTTCCTCGTAGACGCGCTGCGGCTTGATCGGGATGTTCTCGAAGTGGGTCTTGCGCTGCAGGGAACCCTTGCGTTCGGTGCATTCGGCGACCCAGCCGGTGTAGTCCGGCAGGGTGTCTGCCGTCTTGCGTTCCCGGGCCAGCTCGATCAGGCCCTCCAGTGCCGCGCCGGCGTCGGAGGCGATGCCCAGGTCCGGGGAGAAAACCCGGCCGATCTGGGTGGGTTCGATGTCGATGTGCACGAACGTGCGGCCGGCCGTGTAGGTGTCCAGGCCGCCGGTGTGGCGGTTGGCCCAGCGGTTGCCGATCCCGATCACGAAGTCCGCGGCCAGCATGGTCTCGTTGCCGTAGCGGTGCGAGGTCTGCAGGCCCACCATGCCGGCCATCAGCGGGTGGTCGTCCGCGATGGCGCCCCAGCCCATCAGGGTCGGGATGACCGGAACGTTCAGCAGCTCGGCGAGTTCCACCAGCTGCGCGGACGCGCCGGCGTTGATGATGCCGCCACCGGCGACGATCAGCGGGTGCGTGGCGGCGGTGAGCATGTCCAGGGCCTTTTCCAGCTGCTTGCGGCTGGCCCGGGGCTTCTCGACATGCAAGGGCTCGTAGGTGTCGATGTCGAATTCGATCTCGGCCATCTGCACGTCGATGGGCAGGTCCAGCAGCACCGGGCCGGGGCGGCCGGAGCGCATCAGCTGGAACGCCTTCTGGAACGCGCCCGGAACCTGGCCCGGTTCCAGGACGGTCATGGCCATCTTGGTGACCGGCTTGGCGATGGTTTCGATGTCCACGGCCTGGAAGTCTTCCTTGTGCAGCTTGGCCACGGGAGCCTGGCCGGTGATGCAGAGCATCGGGATGGAGTCCGCCCAGGCGGCGTAGAGTCCGGTGATCATGTCGGTGCCGGCGGGGCCGGAGGTACCGACGCAGATGCCGATGTTGCCGTCCTTGGCCCGGGAGTAGCCGTCAGCCATGTGGCTGGCGCCTTCCACGTGCCGGGCGAGGGTGTGGCGGATGCCGCCGTGCTCCCGCATGGCCGAGTAGAAGGGGTTGATCGCCGCGCCTGGCAGGCCGAACGCCTCGGTGGCGCCTTCCTTTGCCAGGATGGCGACGGCTGCGTCTACGGTGCGCATCTTCGTCATGGTGTACTCCTTGAAAGTCTGTGGGGAAGTCTGTTTTTGGGTGTGCTGATGGAGGCCCGCGAACCGTCGCGGGGCACTTTGGGGGAGTCGCCGTCGTAAATCACGACGGCGGCCGGCGTGTTCGTGTCGAAGTGCCCCTTGGCGGGGCGGCCGCGCCGCTTAGTTGCGGCCGCTGAGCTTCAGGACCTGCTTGAAGAGTCCGGAGTGGTCCAGTCCGCCGTCGCCCTGGTTGACGGTCGCGGCGACGAGCTGTGCTGCGACGGCGCCGAGGGGGAGCGCGACGTTGGCTTCGCGGGCGGCGGAGGTGACGATGCCCATGTCCTTGTGGTGCAGGGCCAAGCGGAAGCCGGGCTCGAAGTCGCGGTCGAGCATCTTCTGGCCCTTCTGGTCCAGGACCTTGGAGCCGGCAAGCCCGCCGCCGAGGACCTTGAGGGCGGCGTCGGTGTCCACGCCGTAGGCCTCGAGGAAGGCAATGGCCTCACCCAGGACCTCGATATTGACCGCGACGATCAGCTGGTTGGCTGCCTTGACGGTCTGGCCGGAGCCGGACGGGCCCACGTGGACGATGGTCTTGCCGACAGCGGTCAGGACCGGCTGTGCTGCCTCGAAGTCGGCTGCCTCGCCGCCCACCATGATGGAGAGTGCGGCGTTGATGGCACCCTGCTCGCCGCCGGAGACCGGGGCGTCGAGGGCGCGGATGCCGGCTGCCCTGGCATCGTCGGCCAGACGCTTGGCGACGTCCGGGCGGATGCTGCTGGCATCGATCCACAAGGTGCCCTGCCTGGCGTTGGCGAACAGTCCGTCCGGGCCGCCGACGACGCCCTCGACGTCCGGGGAGTCCGGCACCATGGTGATGACGACGTCGGCGTCCTTGACGGCGTCGGCGATGCTCGTGGCGCCCTGGCCACCTTCGGAGACCAGCTTGTCGATCTTGTCCTGGCTGCGGTTGAAGCCGGTGACGGTGTGGCCGGCCTCGACGAGGTTGATGGCCATGGGCAGGCCCATGATTCCGAGTCCGATGACTGCAACGTTGCTCACGATGGTTCCTTATCTGAAGTCTGGTGGTGGTGCGTAGGGCGGGATGGTGGGGTTAGGTGGCGACGCGCTGGCGGATCGCCCAGTTGAACGCGGTCTCGGCCGGTTCCTTGTATTCGAGGCCGATGTAGCCTTCGTAGCCGAGTTGGCGGCTGCGGGCGATCCATTCGCCGAGGGGAAGCTCACCGGTTCCGGGAGCCCCGCGGCCGGGGTTGTCGGCGATCTGGATGTGGCCGAAGTCTTTGGCGTGGTTCTCGATGACGGCGGCGACGTCGTCGCCGTTGACGGCCAGGTGGTAGAAGTCGGCGAGGAGCTTGATGTTCTCCACTCCGGATTCGGCCTTGACCCGGGCGATCACGTTCAGGGCGTCGGCGGCGGTGAGCAGCGGGTACTTGGGGGCGCCGCTGACGGGTTCCAGCAGTACGGTGCCGCCGATGCGGGCGACGCCGGCGGCGGCGGTCGCGAGGTTTTCGGCGCCGATGGCGTCCTGTTTTTCTGCCGATTCGCCGTCGATGCGGTTGCCGTAGAGGGCGTTGAAGGCCTTGCAGCCCAGGCGTTCGCCGATGCCGGCGACAACGTCGATGTTGTCCACGAACTCGGCCGAGCGGGCAGGCCAGGACACCAGTCCGCGGTCCCCTCCCGGCATGTTGCCGGCATTGAAGTTCAGGCCGGTGAGCTGGACGCCGGCGTCGGTGATGGCGCGCTCGAAGCCGGTGATCTCGGCGTCGCCGGGGACGGAGGCCTCGAAGGGCCACCAGAATTCGACGGCGTCAAAGCCGGCAGCCTTGGCTGCTGCGGGACGCTCCAGCAGGGGCAGTTCCGTCAGGAGAATGGAGCAGTTCACGGAATACGTCATTGTGGGTTCCTTCCGAGGAGGGGCTGGGATCTGTCTTCCCGCTTGCTTGGCTCTGCGGCTTCGCGCCTTTAGAGTTTCCGCGTTGTGGAATTTAGATTCTGCTTTATGAAAAGTTTAGGGAAGGAGGGGTGTGGAGTCAAGGGGGCGACGGTTTGGGATACCAGGCGGGAGTGCCCGCTCCGGTAAATAGCGCGTAAATAGCGAGGCCCCCGCATGATTGCGGGGGCCTCGCTGTTGGGTGTTGACGCGGCGGGCGCTCAGTCTTCCGTGTAGACGCCCAACGCGCTGAGCAACTGCTCGTCCACCAGGAGCTCGGACCGGCTCTCCGTCCCCAGCTTGTGAGCCACCGAAGTGGCGAGTGTCTGGGCAAGCGAGATGAATGCGGAGATTGACCGGAGGATGTGCACGCCCTGGCTGTCCACGAAGAACGTGACGTCGGCGTCCCGGGCCAGCGGGGACGCCGGATTGTCCGTCAGGGATATCGTGGAGAGCCCCCGGCGCTTGGCTTCCTCGAAGGCGAAGACTGTGTCTGAGGTGTATCGGCGGATGGAAATGGCCACGAAGACATCGCCCGCTTCAAAGTCCCGGAGCTTGTCGGCGAGCTGCCCGGCCAGACCCTGCCCGACGGCGTCTTGCGCACCGCGGCAGGCGACGACCCCCTGATGACCCTGTGCACAGTTGCCGTCGACTTCACGACGTTGGACGTGGCCGTCCGCGGTACCGATGGCAGCAGTGAAGCGCTGACACTGACGGAGTTGGCGGGCACGGGCAGCGTTCCGGTGGTGTAACTGCCTCTGGCCGCTGGATCGGTACGGACGTTCCGGTAGCGGCGCGTCGGCCGCAACCTGCTGGTTCTGCGCGGGGAGCTGTACGGCCGAGCCCCTCACCCATTGGGCCAGGAACGCTAAATCGCCGGAACCGTGTCCGGGTCGCCGCAAATTTGCAGCGACCCCGGCACGGTTCCGGCGATTCCGGCGGCCAGCGGGCGGCTCAGGTGAGGCGGATCTGCCTGTTCATGTCCTTGTACAGCAAGTAACGGAACTGGCCGGGACCACCGGCGTAGCAGGCCTGCGGGCAGAAGGCGCGCAGCCACATGAAGTCGCCTGCCTCCACCTCAACCCAGTCGTTGTTGAGCAGGTACATGGCCTTGCCCTCCAGGACGTACAGGCCGTGCTCCATGACGTGGGTCTCCGGGAACGGGATGACCCCGCCCGGCTGGAACGTCACAATGTTCACCTGCATGTCGTGGGCCAGGTCGCTGGAATCCGTGAAGCGGGTGGTCTTCCAGGCGCCGTCGGTATCCGGCATCGCGGTGGGTTCTACCTCGGCATCACTGGTGACGAAGGACTTTGCCTCGTAACCCTCGAGCCGCTCGTAGGCCTTGCGGATCCATTGGAAGGAGACAATGTCATCCGAGACGTTCTCGAGGCCCCAGGTGGCACCGGCGGCCAGGTAGGCGTAGCCGCCTTCCTCAAGCTGGTGCAGTTCGCCGTCGAGGGTCAGGTTGACCTTGCCCTTGGTGACGAAGACAACGCCCTCAACACCGGGCTCAAACTCGGCCTTCGGAGCGCCGCCGCCGGGGCCGATCTCCACGATCAGCTGCGAGAACGTGGTGGCAAACCCGGAGATCGGGCGGGCCAGGATCCAGGAGCGGGTGTTGGAGAAACCCGGCAGGGTGCTGGTCACAATGTCGGTCATAACGCCCTTGGGAATGACCGTGTAGGCCTCCGTGACGATGGCCCGCTCCGTGGTGAGGTGGGTCTGCGGCGGCAGTCCGCCCTGGGGGTAGTAGTACTTGCCCATCATTGGATCCTTACTTCGAAGTGGAGTGTGCCAGCCGCGGGTGCGCCAGTGCGGTCAGCTGGGAAAGTTCGACGCCGGCCAGCGCCTGGACCTCTTCGGTCCCCACGGCACCGCACTGGACGCCGCGCAGCACGAAGGCGGCCAGGGCCCTGGCGGTGGCGGGTTCGTCCATGACCCCGCCTTCGGTGCGTTCCACATAGTTGCGGAGCCGTGCGGCTGCGGCGGGAAGGCCCTCACGGTAGAAGGCGTACGTGGCGGCGAAGCGGCTGGGCAGCTGGGCCGGGTGCAGGTCCCAGCCCTGGTAGAAGCCGCGTTCCAGCGAGCGGCGGACCAGCCGGCCGTGGATCCGCCAGGCATCCTCGACACCATCGCCCACCGGGATGATGTTCGTGGAACCGTCGGAGAGCCGGATCCCGGTGCCGGCCACGGCGAGCTGCATGACCTCCTTGGCGAAGTCCGCCACAGGGTGCTCCATGGACTGGTATTCCGCCGAGATCTGCAGGGACGCCGAGTAGTCGTAGGTGCCGTAGTGCAGTGCGCTGATCCGGCCGGGAACAGCGTGTGGCAGCTGCGCCACAGGGGAGGTGCCGTCTGGGCCCAGGATGAGCTGCGGCGTTTCCACCTGGACCTCAAAACGGAGCCGGCCGGCGGGAAGCCCGTGGACTTCCTCCAGCCGGGACACTGCGAAGTCCATCGCCTGCACCTGGGCCACCGTGGTGACCTTGGGCAGTGTCAGGATGAGCCCGGCAGGCAGTTCCCCGGCGGCCGCGAGGGTGGAGACGAACAGGTCCAGGGTCCGCAGGCCGCGGGCCCGGGTGGCTGCCTCGAAGCACTTGAAGCGGATACCGATGAACGGCGGGGCGGTGCCGGCGGCAACTGCCGCGGCCACCGCGTTGGCGGCAGCAACGGCGTCGGCGTCCTCCGCGTCGTCGCCGCGGTCACCGTAGCCATCCTCGAAGTCCAGGCGCAGGTCCTCGATCGGCTCGCTGGCGAGCTTCGCGGCAACCCGCTCCGCAACGGCGGAAGCGAGTCCGCTGTCCTGGCCGAGCAGGGAACCCAGGCGGGCCAGCCCACCGAGGGCTTCCGCTGTCGCGAGCGCCTGCGCGCCCCATTCGGCGGCGAGGGACGGCGTGAAACGGTCCGCCGGCACGTACACGGTGTGCACGGGCTGGCGGCTGCCGTCGTCGCCGGGGTAGCTCCGGTCAAGGAGCTGGTCGGTGGCGGCCAGCTGTTCCTCGATCCGGGCCAGATCGGCCGTGCTGAAGGATGACTCTGCCATGCCTCAGCCCACCAGTTCGTAGGCCGGGGTGGTGAGGAAGTCGGTGTATTCCTCGGAGAGGCAGATCTCCCCGATCAGCTTGCTGGCCGGCTCGTAGTAGCGGCGGAAGGCTTCGTCGCCGAACTCGGTCCGCAGGCGCTCGGTTTCCTCGCCCAGGATGCGCTCCACCAGCTCGCGGGTCGCGGTATTGCCCGTGTCCGCTAGTACCGACTTGTTGCGGATCTGCTGCCACACCTGGGAGCGGGAGATCTCGGCCGTCGCGGCGTCCTCCATGAGGTTGTGGATGGCCACCGCGCCGGTTCCCGACAGCCACACCGCGGTGTAAGCGACAGCGACATACAGGTTCAGGCGCATTCCGCCTTCGGTGACCTGGCCTTTCGCCGAGGCAATGTCCAGCAGCTGCTCCGCGGTCACGGAGACCTCGGGGCGCTGTTTGTCCAGCTGGTTCGGGCGCCCGCCCAGGACGGCGTCGAACGCTTCCCGGCACGTCGGGACAAGGTCCGGGTGGGCTACCCACGAGCCGTCGAAGCCGTCGTGTGCCTCGCGGGTCTTGTCGGCGCGCACCTTCTCGAAGGCCACCTCGGTGACCTCGGGGTGGCGCCGGTTGGGGATGACCGCGGCCATGCCTCCCATGGCAAAGGCGCCGCGGCGGTGGCATGTCTTGACGAGCAGCTCCGTGTACGCGCGCATGAAGGGTGCAGTCATGGCCACCGTGGCTCGGTCCGGCAGTACAAATTCCTCGCCGGCGTCGCGGAAGTACTTGATGATGCTGAACAGGTAGTCCCAGCGGCCGGCGTTCAGGCCGGCCGCGTGGTCGCGCAGCTCGTAGAGGATCTCGTCCATCTCAAAAGCGGCCGGGATGGTCTCGATCAGCACCGTGGCGCGGACCATGCCCTGCCCGAGGCCCAGGAAATCCTGCGCGAACACAAACACGTCGTTCCAGAGCCGCGCTTCAAGGTGGCTCTCCAGCTTGGGCAGGTAGTAGTACGGGCCCTGGCCATTCATGACCAGCTGCTTGGCGGTGTGGAAGAAGTGCAGGCCGAAGTCCACCAGCGCCCCTACGGCGGGTTCGCCGTCGATCAGCAGGTGGGTTTCCGGCATGTGCCAGCCGCGGGGACGGGCCACCACAACGGCCAGCGGAGCGTCTGTGCGGAGTGTGTACTCCTTACCCTCTGGTGAGGTGTAGCTGAGTCTGCCCGTAGCGGCGTCACGAAGGTTCAGGAGGGCGTCGATGACGTTGGCCCACGTGGGGGTGCTGGCATCCTCCAGGTCGGCGAGCCAGACCTTGGCGCCGGAGTTCAGCGCGTTGATGGCCATCTTGGCCGGAGTGGCCGGGCCGGTCATTTCGACCCGGCGGTCCTGCAAAGCTTCCGGTGCCGGCGCAACTTTCCAGTCCCCGTTGCGCACGTCCTGTGTTTCCGGCAGGAAATCGAGCTTGCCGGTATCGGCGGCCCGCTGGCGTGTGACGACGCGGGCGGCCAGCAGCTCCCTGCGGGTGCCGGCGAAACGCTTGTGCAGTTCCTCCACAAAGGCCAGTGCCTTGGGGGTAAGTATCTCCTCCGCACGATCGATCGGCCGGGGGTCTGTGACGGTGATAGCCATTTTGAGTCCTTTTCTTGGCTGCGGATCAGGCGGTGGCGCGGGCGGCGACTGCGGGCTCTGGGTTCGTTGCGCTCGCGCTAGCGGTACCCGCGTGGGCTGCAGCAGCTGCTGCGTTTGCCACTGCGGATGCGACGTCGGCGGCAACATGCGGATCGAAGACGCTGGGGATAATGTAACTGGCATTGAGCTCGTCGTCACCTACCCGGTTAGCAATTGCCTCGGCAGCGGCCACCAGCATCTCGGGTGTGATGTCGGATGCACCGGCATCCAGGAGCCCGCGGAAGAAGCCCGGGAACGCCAGCACATTGTTGATCTGGTTGGGGAAGTCGCTGCGGCCGGTGGCCACCACCGCTGCGTGCCTGGACGCGATGGACGGATCGATTTCCGGCGTCGGGTTGGCCATGGCAAACACAATCGCTTTGTCTGCCATGGAGGCAACCTGCTCCTCGCCGATCACATTCGGGGCACTGACACCGATAAACACGTCTGCGCCCTTGAGCGCCTCGTGCAGCGTCCCGGAGAAACCCTCTTCATTGGTGTTCGCGGCGATCCAGCTGCGGTGCTCATCGGTGTATTCCTCGCCGGAGTGGATGGCGCCGGAGCGGCCAGCGGCCACGATGTGCCGTGCACCCTGGGCCTTGAGCAGCTGGATGATGGCCGAGCCCGCGGCGCCCACGCCGGACACCACAATGCGGACCTCGGAGAGCTTCTTGCCCACCACACGCAGGGCATTGACGAGGGCCGCGAGGGTGACGATAGCCGTGCCGTGCTGGTCATCGTGGAATACCGGGATGTCGAGTTCCGCACGGAGCCGGTTCTCGATTTCGAAGCAGCGCGGGGCCGCAATGTCCTCGAGGTTCACGCCGCCATAGACCGGCGCCAGTGCCTTGACGATCATGATGATCTCCTCGGTGTCCTGGGTATCAAGGCAGACCGGCCAGGCATCGACGTTGGCGAACTGCTTGAACAGGGCAGCCTTGCCTTCCATCACGGGAAGCGCGGCAGCCGGGCCGATGTTGCCCAGGCCCAGGACCGCTGAACCGTCGGTGACGACGGCGATGGTGTTCCGCTTGACGGTCAGGTTCCGGGCGGCTGCCGGGTCCTCGGCGATGGCCATACAGACACGGGCGACGCCGGGAGTGTAGGCGCGGGAGAGATCGTCGCGGTTGCGCAGGGCTACTTTGGGGACCACCTCGAGCTTGCCGCCAAGGTGCATCAGGAAGGTGCGGTCCGAAACGTGCTGGACCTTGACGCCGTCGAGCGCATTGAGGGCGTCCTTGACGCGGACGGCGTGCTCGTCGTCGGTAGTGTTGCAGGTGACGTCAACAACCAGCGTCTCGTGGTGGGACTCGGTGACGTCCAGCGCGGTGATCGCCGCGCCGGCAGCACCCACGGCAGCGGCAAGCTCGCTGGTGGCGGAGAAGCTGGACGGTGCTTCCACGCGCAAGGTGATCGAATTTCCTGGGCTCGGGTTCGCCATTGAATGTCCTCCTGGTAGGGCCCATGCATGGGCCGACTGTTGGTGCAAAATGTTTTCGTATTATGGATATTATTATCTACGTTGTGGAAACACAACCCCCTTGGGTTCGTCGACGTGGCGGCGGCCCGTGCTGTATGTTGGGATCTCAAAGCAGTTCTTTTCACGATGTGGATAAGAATTGCCGGAATCCGAGCCAGCAGGAGACTTGCGAAATGGCTGAAAAAGCCCCCGGAGGCGTGCAGTCCGTTGAGCGCGTCTTTGAACTTCTGGAACTGATCACTGATGCCGGCGGCGACGTCACGCTCAGTGAGCTTTCTTCCTCCACAGATTTGCCGCTTCCCACCATCCACCGGCTCCTGCGCACCCTGGTCACGCTGGGCTACATCCGCCAGCTGCCCAACCGCCGGTACGCTCTGGGCCCCCGGCTGATCCGGCTTGGCGAAGGCGCCAACAAGCAGCTCGGCGCCTTGGCCCGGCCGCAGCTCAAGTCACTGGTGGACCGGCTGGGGGAGACCGCCAACATGGCGGTGCTGGACTCGGACATGGTCATCTATGTCGCGCAGGTGCCCTCCCTGCACTCCATGCGGATGTTCACCGAAGTGGGGCGCCGCGCCCACACGCATGCCACCGGCGTCGGCAAAGCCATCCTGGCGCAGCTGGACGACGAGACCGTCCGCGGGATCGTCAACCGCAGCGGGATGCCCGTCGCCACGCCCAAGAGCATCGGCGACATCGACTCCCTCCTGGCTGACCTGAAGCTGATCCGGGAACGCGGCTATTCCATTGACGAGGAAGAGCAGGAGATCGGCGTGCGCTGCTTCGCCATGGCGGTTCCCAATGCACCTACACCCTCGGCCATTTCCGTGTCCGGGCCGGTGTCCCGTGTGGACCAGTCTTTCGCGGACCGCGCTGTGCCGCTGCTGCGCGCAGCAGCGCTGGCGATTTCCGCGGAGCTGAACCAGAACTAGCCCGGAGAATCGAACCGAGGGACTAGCGCGAGAAGACAGTTGAGCCCAATGTTCATCAGGAACATTGGGCTCAACTGTCATGTGGATGAGCCAGCCCGGTTTAGTGCTCAGCTTGCTTGCTGGCGGGCTGCACGGGGACCTCCTTGCCGTCGCAGTCGATCAGCTTGCCGTTTTCGTAGCGGTCGCCGTGTGCGAGGCAGGCGATGTCCGCTTCGCTGACAACACGGCCCGTACCGGCCACGAACACCGATTGGTTGTCCGTGTTGCCCGCCTTGAAGTGGTTAAAGAGTACGTTCAGCACGATCGCCATGAGAGCGGCCGAGCTGATGCCCGAGTGGAAGATGGTGGAGAACCAGGCCGGGAACTGGTTGTAGAACGCCGGGGCGGCAATCGGAATCATGCCGAAGCCGATGGACGCGGCCACGATGATCAGGTTCATGTTATTGCGGTATTCCACCTTGGACAGCGTCCGGATGCCGCTGGCAGCCACCGTTCCAAAGAGTACGACGCCGGCGCCGCCCAGGACTGGTGTCGGCACCGCTGCGACAACGCGGCCAAGCACGGGCAGCAGGCCCAGGACCACCAGGATGAGGCCGCCGGCGCTGACCACGAAGCGGCTCTTGATCCCGGTGATGGCCACCAGCCCGACGTTCTGGGCGAAGGCGCTCTGGGTGAAGGAGTTGAAGATGGGGGAGATCGCACTGGAGAGCATGTCAGCGCGGAGGCCGTCACCGATGCGGCGGGAGTCCACCTTGGTGTCGACGATCTCGCCGACGGCGATGATGTCAGCGGAGGTCTCGGTAAGCGTGACCAGGATGACGATCAGCATGGAGATGATCGAGGCAATCTCAAATGTGGGCATGCCGAACGCGAAAGGAGTGGGGAAGGCCACGATGTCGCCCTGGCCAACCTTGGAGAAGTCCGCCATCCCGGTCACAAGGGCGATGACGGTGCCAACCACCATGGCGAGCAGGATGGACAGGCGCGAGATTGCGGCGTTGCCGACCTTGCTGAGCAGCAGAACCACCACAAACGTGGCTGCGGCCAGGCCGATGTTGGCCATGCTCCCGTAGTTGGGCGCCTTCGCGTTGCCGCCCATGGCCCAGTTGGCCGCGACGGGCATGAGGGTCAGGCCGATGGTGGTGATGACCGTTCCGGTGACCACCGGCGGGAAGAACCTGATGATCTTGGAGAAGAGCGGCGTGATGGCCAGGCCGATCAGCGATGCCACCATGACCGATCCGAAGACCGCCTGGATGCCTCCGCCGCCGTTGACGATCGCCACCATGGTGGAGACGCCGGCGAACGAGACGCCCTGGACCAGCGGGAGCTGTGATCCGAAGAACGGGATGCCGATGGTCTGCAGGATCGTGGCGAGGCCGCCGACGAACAGACACGCGGCAATCAGCAGACCGATGTCCTGGGGCTTCATTCCTGCAGCGGCCCCGATGATGAGCGGCGGGGCGATGATGCCGCCGTACATGGTCAGGACGTGCTGGAACCCGTAGGCGAACGTGCTTCCGATCGAGAGGCGCTTGTCCTCGGGGCGGGCTTCCGAAGTGGGGGATTTCTTCTTAGTGTTCATGGCAGACTTTCTTGGTTCATGGCAGACGCCTTCGTCTGGCTAACAATGTCTGGCTAACAATTTGAGGCTTTTTGGATACTTTGAGGGTGCCCCGGAGTTGCTGCGCCTGTGGGTGCAGCAATTCCGGGGTGTTGCGGTGTTGATTTATTCGAGGATGCGGCGGTCTAGCAGAAACCGGCGATGCCGCTCCAGGCGATGTCCGCCGGGGTGGCGTCATCACGCTGGACGGTGGCCTCGATCAGGCCATAGGGGCGGTCCGCAGCGAAGAAGACTTCGTTCGGGTTGTCGAGGCTGAACGGCGAGAGGTCCACCAGGAAGTGATGCTTGTTGGGCATGGAGAACTTGATTTCGTCGATCTCCGTGTGTGCTTCGAGGACCTTGGTGCCCATGTCGAACAGGGTCTGCTGCAAGGCGTGGGAGTAGTTCTCTGTGAAGCCTTCGAGCAGGAGGCCCTTGACGTCTTCGTAGCTCTTGTTGAAGTCCAGCGAGCTGAAGTCAGTGCCGGCGTTGAAGCGCCAGCGCGCCGTGACGTCGGTGGCCAGGATGCGGTCCGTGGTTTCCGGGAGAGTGGTGTACTTGTCCTTCGGGTAGCCCACAAAGCCGGACTGGGTGGACTTCAGGACAGTAAGGTCGGTCAGCCCGGAGATGACGTGGGTGGCTGCGCCGTCCCGAACCACCACCGCGGTGCGGACTTCCTGGCCGCTGCGGACGAACGAGTGATTGTGCGCGCTGCCGTGGGCCTGGATCCGGTCCCAGCTATAGGACTCGGCTTCCCAGCGGCCGCCGGTCACCCAGTCAAAGCTGGACGTGAAGTGCTCGCCGAGACGCAGCAGGAAGGCTTCGGGAGACCCGATACCTTCCCGGGCGAAGGCGTAGACGGTGTTCTTCTGGGTGTCCGTGGCCACCACGTGGGCGTTATCGCCTTCGAGGTGGGCGGCGGCGAAATCGCCGCGCAGCTGCGAGGTGACGTTCAGGTCTTCGATCTCGTGGCGCTCCGTGTCGCGGGTGATCTTGACGACGCGGACCTCGGCTTTGCCGTACTGGTTGTGTCCAAGGACGATCTTGTTGCTCATGGTAGGTTCCCAACTTCCGGTATGTGGAATCAAACTCCCACATAGAAATTTCGTACGCGTTCCGCGTGCGTTTTCTTTTACCGTCGACCCAACAAAAAATGAGCCGACGTCGATTGACGCCAGCTCATTACGACCCTGCCTGCTGCTCCCAGGTTACGTGACCTGCGCCACGAGTTGGGTTAAAGCGTAGCGCGGAAATCCGGTGGTGTACATCACATTTTGAAAAATTCGATTGTGACCGACGCGGAGCCTGTGCCGGCGCCCACTTCAGAACAGACCCTTGACGACGCCAGCGCGGGCGATCTAGGATTTCCATATAACAGTATTTATTTTCCGCATAGCGAAAAATATGCACTGCGAAAATATTCATTCCGAAGATTTGAAGTACCCGCGAAAGTCCAGATGAGGAGGATCAGATGACCCCGCAGGAGCAGGAGCATGTCACGCCGGCCCGAGCCGCAGCACCAGCCCAGGAGTTCTACCTCCCCACCGGCGGCGGGACGGACCCGGACTTCTTCATACCGGCCGACCGCGGGCATGGCCCCGGTCCGTTCTCGCGCTGGATGCACCGCCTTCCGCTTGTGGGCCGGCTGCGTTCCTAGGGCGCACCCCTTCCTGGCGCGACCCCGGAGCGACATTGGGGCGACGCGGGGTCACTTTGAGCCCATCCCGGTGGGATGGGCTCAAAGTGACCCCGCGTTGCTTTGGTTACCCGGAGATCAGTTTTCTGGCCGCGGCCGAGTGTTCCGCTATCAGCCCGGCAACGTCCAGGCCCGGGATCTGGCCGTCCACCACGCGCCACGCCCCGCCCACCATGACCCGGTCGGCGCGGTCGGCGGCGCACAGGAGCAGTGCGGCAATGGGGTCGTGGCTTCCGGAGAACCGCAAGTCGTCGAGCTTGAACAGGGCCAGATCCGCCTGCATCCCCGGTGCCAGCTGGCCAAGATCGGGCCGCCCCAGAACGGCAGCGGAGCCGCGTGTTGCCCAGCCCAGCGCCCGCTCCACCGGGACCTGCGCCCCGTAGCGCAGCCGCTGCAGGTACAGCGCCTGCCGTGCTTCGAGGATCATGTTGGAGGCATCGTTCGACGCCGATCCGTCCACTCCCAGCCCCACCGGCACGCCTGCGTCCTCCAGTTCCAGGATCCGCGCGGTGCCGGATCCCAGCCGCATGTTTGACGTGGGGCAATGTGCGACGGCGGTGCCGGCGGCTCCCAGCCGGGCGATCTCGTCATCGCTGAAGTGAATGCCGTGGCCCAGCCAGGTCCGGTCCGTCAGCCAGCCGACGCTCTCTAGATAGTCAACTGTGCGCAGCCCGAACATTTCCCGGCAGAAATCTTCCTCGTCCAGGGTCTCGGCGAGGTGGGTGTGCAGCCTGACGTCCAGGCGCCCTGCCATCAAAGCGCTCTCGGCCATGATCTCCTTGGTCACGGAAAAAGGCGAGCACGGGGCCAGTGCAATTTGGATCGTGGCCCCGTCGCCGCGCTCGTGGTACTCGCCGATCAGCCTCTCGCTGTCCGCCAGAATCACCTCAGGCGCCTGCACTGTGGACTGTGGCGGCAGGCCGCCGTCGTCCTCTCCCAGGGACATGGAGCCGCGGGTGAGGGTTGCCCGCATTCCCAGTCTGCGGACCGCCGCAACCTCGATGTCGATGGCATCCTCCATGCCGTCCGGGAAGAGGTAGTGGTGGTCAGCGGCGGTGGTGCAGCCGGACAACAGAAGTTCGGCAAGGGCCACCGTGGTGGCCAGCTCAAGATCGCGCGGCGTTAGCCTGGCCCACACGGGGTATAGGTTCTGCAGCCACGGGAAAAGTGGCGCGTTGGCCACCGGCCCCCAGGCCCGGGTGAGCGTCTGGTAAAAGTGGTGGTGGGTGTTGATCAGGCCGGGGAGCAGGACGTGATTTCCGGCGTCGAACGTCTCCTCGCAGGGTGCGGAAGGCCGCTGTCCGGCGGCCAGCACCTCCGCTATTTTGCCGCCGCTGACCACGATGCCGCCCGAGGCGTCGAGGCCATTCGCGGTGAATGCCGCCTGTGGATTTCTGATCCAGAGCCGGGTTGCGGAGCGATGCGGATGAGTGGAGGCCATGTCTGGTTCCTTCTGTGTTGGTTCCGGGTCTGCACTTTCCGGTGTGACCCGGCGGCAAATGTTCCAGCTCAGTGAGGCCCTGTCTGCTGATCCAGGTTGGCCGGCACTGCGAACAGCGGCGGCCCGGGATCAGCGTAAGGTAGCCGGCAAATGCCCGTCAACGCCCGCGGAATGCGACCATGCGGAAAATCATATTTCATATTGCGGAATTAAAATTCCAGAAAACTATGGCGCGCGCCACATCCCGGTGCTAGTCTCGATCTTGCCAAAGGCGGGCACCCGGACTCCGGGGAAGCTATCTACCAGGCGCAACTTAACCTTCAAAAGCACATGCTGAAGCCTGGTAACCGTCGCATCTGGCCCTTCCGTCTCACCTCGGTATACCGGCTTCCCAGCAAAGGGAGTCGCATCATGAGCAGCACCGTCACGGCCGAAAAGTTTCTGGCCAGATCCATCCAGTTGGCCACGGCCAACGTCCTGAACAGCGGCGGGCCGTTCGGCGCCGTCGTGGTCACCGCGGACGGTCAAGCGTTCGACGGCGTCAACCGCGTCACCGCTACGAACGATCCCACGGCCCACGCCGAGGTCACGGCCATCCGGCGGGCCTGCGCCGAACTCGCAACGTTCGACCTGCGCGGATCCACCCTCTACAGCAGCTGCGAGCCATGCCCCATGTGCCTTGCTTCCGCGCTCTGGGCCCGCATTGACCGCGTGGTTTTCGCCGCAGACCGGCATGACGCCGCTTCGGTAGGCTTCGACGACGCCGTCTTCTACGAGTACTTCGAGAACGAGAACCGGGATGTCCTGATGCCGGTGTCCAAGCTGGAACTGGGTGATCCCCAGGCCCCCGCAGTACTGGAGCCGTTCAACACCTGGAACACGCTCGACTCCAGGATTGACTACTAGGGCCGGTGGCTGACATGACAATCCTCGATCAGTCCCACGAAGGACCGCAACCGGCAACGACGCCGGCCCCCAACGCCGCAGTCCCCGCCAAGCGACAGGCCCGCAACACCCGGCCACCGGCGTCGAACGCTTTCCTGGACCGCTTCTTCCAGATCACCGAGCGCGGTTCAACACTTGCCCGCGAATTCCGCGGCGGCCTGGTCACGTTCTTCACCATGGCCTACATTGTGATCCTGAATCCGCTGATCCTGGGCGGCTTCAGCGCGGACAACGCCCCCACCGATGTGGCCGGCGGCTGGCTGTCCGCCGCGCAGGTCGGCGCGGTCACCGGACTCACCGCCGGTGTGATGACCATCCTTTTCGGGCTGATAGCCAATCTGCCGTTCGGCCTGGCAGCGGGGCTGGGCATCAACTCCTTCCTCGCAGTATCGGTGATCCACGAGGTCACGTGGCCCGAGGCCATGGGCCTGGTGGTGGTCAACGGCATCCTGATCGTCCTGTTCGGCATCACCGGAGCCCGGACCGCGATTTTCCGGGCCGTCCCCAAGGAACTCAAGGCCGCCATCACCGTGGGCATCGGCCTGTTTATCGCATTCATCGGCTTTGTGGATTCCGGCTTCGTCCGTGCCACCAAGGGCGGTCCGCCGGTGCAGCTCGGCAATGACGGCTCCATTACGTCCATCCCGACTCTCGTCTTTGTGGTGGGCCTGCTGGCCATGGGCATCCTCGTGGCACGCAAGGTCCAGGGCGGTCTGCTGATCGGCATCGTAGCCACCACCGTGCTGGCAGCTGTTGTGGAAGCCATCCTGCACATCGGTCCTTCGAGCGACGCCAACCCCGGCGGCTGGCACCTGAACACGCCCGTGCTGTCGGGCCAGCTGGTCTCCGCACCGGATCTGGGCCTCGTGGGTCAGTTCGACATGTTCGGCGCCTTCGGCCGCATCGGCGGACTCGCGGCAACCATGCTGGTGTTCACTCTGGTGTTCACGAACTTCTTCGACGCCATGGGCACCATGACCGGCCTCGCCAAGAGCGCCGGCGTAGCGCACAAGGACGGCACCTTCCCGCGGCTGAAATCCGCCTTCATCGTTGAAGGCTTCGGTGCAATTGCCGGCGGAGCCACCTCGGGATCCTCGAACACCGTGTATATCGATTCCGCGGCAGGCATCGGCGAAGGCGCCCGCACCGGGCTGGCCTCCGTTATCACCGGTGTCCTGTTCCTTGGCTCCATGTTCCTCACCCCGCTCACCAGCGTGGTTCCGCTGGAAGTGGCCGCCGCTGCCCTGGTGGTGGTGGGCGCCATGATGATGGCACAGATCCGCGAGATCAAGTTCACCAAGTTCGCCGTGGCCCTGCCGGCATTCCTGACCATCGTCACGATGCCGCTGAGCTACTCGATCGCCAACGGCATCGGCGTCGGCTTCATCTCCTTCGCGGTCATCAGCGCTGCGTCCGGCAGGGGCAGGAAGGTCCATCCGCTCATGTGGGTGGTCACCGCGGGCTTCATCATCTACTTCGCCCGGGGACCCATCAACGCACTGATGGGCGTGTAACCCGCCCCTCGGGGGAGCCTCAAACGGCGGTCCATCCGCACCCACCGCATTGAGTAGGCGTCCGCCGCCGTGGTTCGCAGCACCGGAACCCACGACGGCGGGCGGCGGTGGAGTGCGGCTGCTCCGTCACGGACCGGGGTGGGATTAGAGGCCCCGCCCCGGTCCTCTCAAACAACTCGCCCTGACTTTCCCTCTACACCAGCAAGGAATGAGATTATGAGGCAAGACCGCGCACTGCTCCGGACGGGCTTCCCGTCCGGGACCTCAGTGGTAAAGGACGTGTTGCCATGCTGGACCTAATACCTTCACTGGGAAGCTGGCGGCCTGCGGTCTCCGGCCAGCGCTGCGCCGTCGCCACCATCGTGGCCGCGGGCGGCTCCGTGCCCCGGCCGCTCGGCACCTCCTTGCTTGTGTCGGAACACGGCGATGTGCTGGGCAGTCTCTCCGGCGGCTGCGTGGAAGGCGCCGTGGTGGACGCCGCCCTTCAGGCCATGCGCGACGACGGTCCGCGCCTTGAGTCTTTCGGCTACAGCGCCGAGGACGCGTTCGCCGTCGGGCTGACCTGCGGAGGGGAGCTGGAAGTCCACATCCAGCCGCTCGGGTCCTCGCCGGAGGCCATGGACTACGCCATGCTGAACAGCCTGGCAGGCCACCATTCCACTGCTGCTCTGGCACTGATCCGCAGGCTTGACGCCGGCGGGGGAGCCGTCGTCGTGCAGGATCCTGTGCGGTTCCGCGCTATGGAGTCGCCGGAACTTGCCCGGCTGGTGGGTGACCATCCCGCTACTGTTTACGCGGCAGCCGCCCAGCTCGAGCCACTGCTCCAAGGCGGACGCACCGGGATGGTGCGGCTGGCCCCGCCTGAAGGCTGCGGCCCGGCGGCCGGTTCTGTGTCCGGGGACCGCCAGCCCGAGCCCATCACCCTCTTCGTGGAAAGCCGGCTCCCCGCCGCGCGCATGCTCATTTTCGGCGCCAACGACTTCGGCGCCGCGCTGCTCCCGGCCGGGAAGCTCCTTGGCTACGACGTCACGTTGTGCGATGCCCGGCCGGCTTTTTCCAGCCAGGGCCGCTTCGTCGCCGCCGACCAGGTGGTCACGGACTGGCCGCACCGCTACCTCGCCGCAGAAGCAGCAGCAGGATGTGTGGACGGCCGGAGCGTGGTGTGCGTGCTGACCCACGACCCCAAGTTCGACATCCCGCTGCTGGAAACCGCGCTTGGCCTGGGCCTCGCCTATGTGGGCGCCATGGGTTCGCGACGCAGCCACCGCCAGCGCATCGATGCGCTGCTCGCGGCCGGCACTCCGGCCGAGGCGCTGGAGCGGCTCCATTCGCCCATCGGCCTGGATCTGGGCGCGGTCACCCCGGCCGAAGTAGCTGTTTCGATCACCGCCGAAATCCTCGCGTCCCGCGCGCCCGCATCGCTGGCGCCGCTCACGGCATCCTCGCTCAAGGACGGCAGCGGCCCCATCCACCACACAGAACCACCTGCTGTGCACGAACCCCGCACGCACGAACCCCGCCAGGAGGACCCATGGACATGAACACCATCGAGGCCGTCGTCCCCACGACGGACCCCGCCGATTGGCGCGACGGCGATGCCTGGCTGGCGGGCGGCACGGTCCTGTTCTCCTACGGCAGCTACGCGTTCGGCCAGCACCCGCTCAAGCGCCTGCTGGACCTGGGCTCCGCCGGATGGCCCGCCGTCACGGTCACCGGGGAGGGCATTGAGCTCGCGGCAACGTGCACCGTCGCGGAACTGTATGCACTCCCGGATGATCCCGGGCCTGGGATCTACACCGGATCCTGGCCGGCCCTTTCCCTCATCCGCCCCTGCTGCGACTCCTTCGTGGCCTCCTTCAAGGTCTGGAACATGTCCACCGTCGGCGGCAACCTCTGCACCTCGCTGCCCGCCGGACCCATGATTTCACTGTGCGCCGCGCTGGACGGCCGGGCCACCGTCCTGGGCCCGGGCGGCGCCAGCCGCACTGTTCCGGTAACGGAGTTCGTGACCGGGGACGGCCGGAACGCCCTGGCTCCCGGCGAGCTGCTGCGCAGCGTGCACCTCCCGGCGTCGGCCCTCGCCTCGCGGACGGCGTTCCGCCGGCTCTCGCTGAGCAACCTGGGACGCTCCGGGGTGCTGCTGATCGGAAGGCTCGACGCCGGCGGGAACCTGACGCTCACCGTCACGGCAGCGACCAAGCGGCCGATTCAGCTGCGGTTCGACGCGCAACCGGACGCCGCCGCCTTGGCCGCTGCCCTCGATACCGCCATCCCGGAGGCCCTCTATCACGACGACATCCACGGGCTCCCTGCCTGGCGGCGGGACATGACGTACCGGCTGGCCGAAGAAATCCGCGCCGAACTTTCAGCCCCGGCCGGCGACACGCCTTTGCACGTTTCCGGCGACTTCTGGCCTCCGCAGGCATCAATCCCTCGGGCTCCTGCCCGGAATGCGTTTGTGAATCCCACCCTGGATGCGTCCCCGGCCGCATCCCCGAAGGAAAGGGCCTGAGCATGGCCATCGAAATCAACGGCGCACCGGCCCAGGCCGAACCCCGTCCGGGCCAATGCCTGCGCACGTTCCTGCGGGAGCAGGGCAACTTCGGCGTCAAGAAGGGCTGCGACGGCGGCGACTGCGGGGCGTGCACCGTCCACGTGGACGGCACCCCCGTGCACAGCTGCATCTATCCGGCCGTCCGGGCCGAAGGCCATGCCGTCACCACCGTGGAGGGACTCGCTGCCACAGCCGGAACCGGCGGCGCGCTCCACCCGGTGCAGCAGCAGTTCCTGGACCGGCAAGGCTTCCAGTGCGGTTTCTGCACTGCGGGCATGCTCATGACCGCCGCCACCTTCGACGCGGCGCAGAAGGAGAACCTGCCCCGCAGCCTCAAAGGCAATCTGTGCCGCTGCACCGGATACCGCGCCATCGAGGACGCGGTGTGCGGGGACTCTGTCTGCGGTCATGAAAGGCATGGCGAATCCAGCCACCCTGCCCCGGCGGGGCCGGGTGCCGGAATCGCCGGCGAAGGGCAGCCCCCTCCGCAGCCGGGCCAGCTGGGGGACGACGTCCCCGCACCGGCCGGCCGGGCGATCGTCACCGGCACAGCGCGCTACACCCTGGACGTTCCGGCGGACGAGTTCCCCGGGCTTCTGCACCTGAAGCTGCTCCGCTCGCCGCACGCCCACGCCCGGGTGGTCTCCATCGACGCAACCGCCGCCCTGCAGATTCCCGGAGTGGAAGCCGTATTCACCCACGAGGACGCCCCGGCTCAGCTGTTCTCCACGGCCCAGCACGAGCTCTACACGGACGACCCGGACGATACCCGCGTGCTGGATAACGTGGTGCGGTTCATCGGACAGCGGGTTGCCGCCGTCGTCGCCCAATCCGTAAGCGCGGCGGAAGCCGGCGTCTGCGCGCTGGCTGTTGAGTACGAGGTACTGGACGCCGTCTTCACCCCGGAAGAGGCCCTGCGGCCCGGAGCCCCGGCCATTCACGGGGACAAGGATGCGGCGATGGCGCGCATCGGCCGGCCGGAGCAAAACGTCGTGGTGGAGCTGCATTCCGAGCTGGGGGACGTGGCCGCCGGTTTTGCCGAGTCGGATTTCGTCCACGAGCAGACGTACCGCACCCAGCGCGTGCAGCATGTGGCGCTGGAGACGCACGCCTCCATCGCGTCGATCGACGACGACGGCCGGCTGCAGGTCCGTACCTCCAGCCAGGTGCCGTTCCTGGTCCGCCGGACGCTGTGCAGGGTATTTGGGCTGCCCGAGAACCAGGTCCACGTGGTGGCCGGCAGGGTTGGCGGCGGCTTCGGCGGCAAACAGGAGGTGCTCACAGAGGACATCGTGGCCCTCGCCGCGCTGAAACTGCGCCGTCCCGTGCAGCTGGAGTTCACCCGGACCGAACAGTTCACGGCGGCCACCACGCGGCACCCGTTCACCATCCGGCTCAAGGCCGGTGCCAGCCGGGCCGGCCGGCTCACTGCCCTGCAGCTGGACGTGCTGACCAACACCGGCGCCTACGGCAACCACGCTGTGGGAGTGATGTTCCACGGCTGCGGCGAATCCCTGAGTGTGTATAAATGTGCCAACAAGAAAGTGGACGCCCAGGCCGTCTACACCAACACGGTGCCGTCCGGGGCCTTCCGCGGCTACGGGCTGAGTCAGATGATCTTTGCCATCGAGTCAGCCATCGATGAGCTGGCTGCCGGAATCGGGCTGGACCCGCTGGAGTTCCGGCGCCGCAACATGGTCCGCGAAGGCGATGACATGCTGTCCACGCATCCGGAACCCGAGGAGGACGTGCACTACGGCAGCTACGGTCTGGACCAGTGCCTGCGGCTCGTCGCGGACGCCCTGGACCGGGGCCGCGAACGCTACCGCGCGGCAGGCCTGGACCACCTTGGCCCGGACTGGGTTACCGGGGAGGGCTCGGCGCTGTCCATGATCGACACCGTCCCGCCGCGGGGTCACTTCGCCCATTCAAAGCTCCGGCTCCTGCCGGACGGCACGTATGCGGCCGACGTCGGGACCGCCGAATTCGGCAACGGCACCACCACTGTGCACGCCCAGCTCGCGGCGACGGCCCTCGCCACGACGGCCGGCCGGATCCGTGTCCGGCAGTCGGACACGGATCTGGTCGAGCACGATACCGGAGCCTTCGGCTCCGCCGGTACCGTGGTGGCCGGCAAGGCGACACTTGCTGCCGCCGAGGAACTTGCGGTGCGGATCCGGGCGTTCGCCGCCGGCGTCCGCCAGGTGCAGGCTTCCGGTTGCACGCTGGACGGCGACGCGGTCCTCTGCGAGGGAACCAGGGTGCCGCTGGCGGAAATTTACGACGCCGCCGCCCGCGCCGGCGTCGAACTCGCCGCCGAAGGGCGCTGGGGCGGGACACCGCGTTCGGTGGCCTTCAACGTCCACGGGTTCCGGGTGGCCGTGAACACCGGGACGGGGGAGCTGCGGATCCTGCAGAGTGTCCAGGCGGCCGACGCCGGGGTGGTGGTGAACCCGAGGCAGTGCCGCGGGCAGATCGAGGGCGGAATCGCCCAGGCGCTGGGCGCCGCGCTGTATGAGGAGGTCAGGGTGGATGACGCCGGACGGGTGACCACGGACATCCTGCGGCAGTACCACATCCCGTCTTTCGCGGACGTGCCGCGCAGCGAGGTGTATTTTGCCGACACCAGCGACAAACTGGGCCCGCTCGGCGCGAAGTCCATGAGCGAGAGCCCCTTCAACCCGGTGGCGCCGGCACTGGCCAACGCCATCCGCAACGCCACGGGGGTCCGGTTCGCTGAGCTGCCGATCGCCCGGGACAAGATCTATCTGGGCCTGAAGGAAGCGGGGCTGGTCCCCTCCCGCTAAGGTGCTGCTGTCCCGGCAGGGATTCTTTATGAGGCGGACAACGGGCTGCCTGGGGGTCGACCCAACCGTTTGTGACAGGCCGTGATCCGGCGACCCTTGACTGATGCGTGACCCAGGTCATACCGTGATTTCACTACTCGATATTCATCTTCCGCATTGTGGAATAAATGCAATGACGCTCCTGCCGGTAGTTTCCGGCATGGATCCCAATGCGGAATGCATGGAAGACATCTTCAAGAAGTGAGATCACGATGCAGATGACCCCGTTGACCGAGGTCGACCCGGCTCCCGAAACCGGAGTTGACTTGAGCAAAGCAGCCCACCCCTCTATGGGTGTGGACGCGCTTTGCGATGAAGCCAGCGCCGCCTCCGGCCGAACGATCAGCCCCACCCTGTACAACATCGACCTTGCCCCGACAAGGCGGGAAGGTCGCCGCTGGACCAGTTACAGCATTTTCACCCTCTGGGCCAACGACGTCCACAGTCTCGGCAACTATGCCTTCGCCATCGGTCTTTTCGCCCTTGGGCTTGGAGGCTGGCAGATCCTCCTTGCCCTGGGTGTCGGAGCCGTGCTGCTCTTTGCGCTGCTGAGCCTCTCCGGCTTTATGGGCGTAAAGACCGGCGTCCCGTTCCCTGTCATGAGCCGGATCAGCTTCGGCATCAGGGGAGCCCAGATCGCCAGCCTCCTGCGCGGGGCAGTGGCCGTGGCATGGTTCGGCATCCAGACCTACCTGGCGTCGGTGGTGCTCCGCGTCATGCTCGTGGCGATGGTTCCCTCCCTCAAGGAGTTGGATGGCAACTCCATCATGGGCCTGTCCACACTCGGCTGGATTGCCTTCGTTGGACTGTGGATCGTCCAGCTGGTCATCGTCAGTTTCGGCATGGAAATGATTCGCAAGTACGAGGCCTTCGCCGGGCCCATCATCTTGGTGACCATGGCTGCCATCGCCATCTGGATCTTCGCGGAAGCCGGCGGCTCCATCGCCTGGTCCTCCAGCAACGCCCTTGAGGGCGGCGACATGTGGCGCACAATCTTTGCCGGCGGCGCACTGTGGGTCTCCATCTACGGAACCTTCGTCCTGAACTTCTGCGACTTCACCCGCTCGGCGGTCTCCAAGAAGGCCGTGGTCCGCGGAAACTTCTGGGGCATCCCCATCAACATGCTCGTCTTCGGCGCCATCGTGGTCGTCATGGCAGGCGGCCAGTTCAAAATCAGCGGCAAGATCATCGAGAGCCCCTCGGACATTGTCCAGACCATCCCGAACACGCTCTTCCTTGTCCTGGCCTGCCTGGCCCTGCTGATCCTGACCATCGCCGTGAACCTGATGGCCAACTTCGTGGCTCCCGTCTATGCACTGACGAACCTGTTCCCCAAGCACCTGAACTTCCGTAAGGCGGCCTGGGTCAGCGGTACGATCGGCCTCATCATCCTTCCCTGGAACCTCTACAACAACCCCCTGGTCATTGTGTACTTCCTCGGCGGACTGGGCGCGCTGCTGGGGCCGCTGTTCGGCGTGGTCATGGCAGACTACTGGCTGCTTCGCCGCGGCAAGGTCAACGTGCCGGAGCTCTACATCGAGTCGCCCACGGGAGCCTACTTCTACAAAAAGGGCTTCAACCCCAAGGCGATTACGGCACTGATACCGGCTGCCACCGTCGCCCTCGTGATCGCTTTTGTCCCGGCCTTCGAGGGAGCCGCCCCGTTCTCCTGGTTCTTCGCAGCCGGCATCGCGGCAGTGGTGTATTACCTGATTTCGGACCGCAAGCAGCAGTTCGACGACGTCGACGGCGAGCCCATCGCCATCGTCAGCACCCACTGACCGCGTCCGGCTCGGACGGAGAGGAAATCATGCGCATTCTTGTTGCGAACGTCAATACCACCCAGTCCATGACCGATTCCATCGCCGCCTCGGCCCGCAGCGTGGCGGCGCCCGGAACGGAAATCATTGGAATCACGCCCCGCTTCGGTGCCGAATCCTGCGAGGGGAACTTCGAGAGCTACCTTGCCGCGATCGCGGTGATGGACAAGGTGATGTCCTACCCGGAGCCGTTCGACGCCGTCATCCAGGCTGGTTACGGCGAGCATGGCCGTGAAGGCCTCCAGGAGCTGCTGGACGTTCCGGTGGTGGACATCACCGAGGCCGCCGCCAGCACGGCCATGTTCCTGGGCCACAAGTACTCCGTGATCACCACGCTGGACCGGGCTGTTCCGCTCATTGAGGACAGGCTGAAGCTGGCGGGGCTCGATGCCCGCTGTGCCTCGGTCCGCGCCAGCGGCATGGCCGTGCTGGAGCTCGAGGAAGAGCCGGAGCGGGCCGTCGAGGCGGTCATCGAGCAGGCGCTGCTGGCTGTTCGCGAGGACAAAGCGGAAATCATTGTCCTTGGATGCGGCGGCATGGCCGGACTCGATGAACAGATCCGGCAGCGCGCCGGTGTTCCGGTGGTGGACGGGGTGGCCGCTGCGGTGACCATCGCCGAATCGCTGGTCAGGCTGGGGCTTTCCACCTCCAAGGTGCGGACCTTTGCCGCACCCCGGCCCAAGACCGTCATAGGCTGGCCGTTGTTGGCAGCGGAGGAATCCGCTTCACAGTAAGTTCACGACTGTAAGTTCACGCATTACTGCGGAAGTGGAGCCGGCCTGCACAGGCCGGGAGCACAACGCGTAACCCCCAAAGTTGCGGAACTACACTAATAAGACCTCCAGAACACACAACCACTACCACTGCTCACCACGGAGCGCGAG